>JAJZRF010000032.1 GCA_021847425.1 Deltaproteobacteria bacterium
GTTATGCGTGGCCATTGCCGACCGGTGTCTTCTCAAGGTTGCCAACGGGGAGGCGATCACCGCGGATTTCAACCTGCTCCCCCAGGGTCTGCCTGTGGAGCAATGGCTGCAATGTGCCCGCACCCTGACCATGGACAAAATCATGCCCATTGCCGCATGATTGGCGAGTTTGGCGCTTTGGCTTTTTACCATTCCAGCAATAACCGTTGAGGAGCATATCCATGTTGCAGTTAACTAAGATTGGACCAAGGGACTATCGCGGCGATCTTCTGGTGTATTTAACGCGTCAGCCAGGGAAGGGCTCTCCCCGCGTTGCCAGTGGCGCTGTCGATGGAGTTGTCCGGCGGGTGCATGCGCTTGGAGATTTTTCCGGAAAAGAGGGGGAACACCTGCTCTTTTACCCGGAACAAGAAAAACCGGGAATGCCGTCGGCAAAACGGATACTGGTTGTCGGTCTGGGCAAGGACGAACCGAGCCGTGAGATGTTCCGCAAGGCGGGCGGGACCATCGCCTCCCTGGCCATGAAAAGCGAGGTTCGGGAGCTGTTGCTTGTCCTGCCTGACATTGCCTGTGGGATGGCCGATATGGTCGAAGGTCTGTCCGAAGGTATTGTGCTGGGCGCCTATCGGTTCAATAAATATAAAACAAAAAAAGTCCCGGATGCCGCAGGGGAGATGTTACAGCAGGTTGCCCTGTATGCTGAAGAGAACAAGGGAGCTGGTCCGGCGCTCAAGCTGGCTGAACTCGTCGCCCGGTCCGCTTGCCAGGCCCGCGATATGGCCAATGAACCGGCCAATTACTGGACCCCGGTCCATTTTTCCGAATATGGCAGACAGTTGGCGGCAGCCCACGGGATGAGGTGTACGGTACTGGATCATGCCCGGCTGAAAAAGCTGGGCATGGGCGGGATTCTTGGTGTCAATCAGGGCTCGGCCCAGCCCCCGGAAATGGTCATCCTTGAGTATGCAGTAAAGCCAAACGCGCCCACCCTGCTGCTGGTCGGCAAAGGACTTACCTTTGATTCCGGCGGCATCTCGCTTAAGCCCAGCCTCGGGATGGAAGAGATGAAGTACGATATGTGCGGTGGGGCTGCGGTCCTTTGCGCCATGCAGGCGGTTGCCCAAGCGAAACTCAAAGGGCTGAACCTGGTGGCGATTGTCCCGGCCACGGAAAATCTGCCCGGCCCGGCCGCCCTCAAACCAGGAGACGTGATTACCCAGTATGGCGGCAAAAATGTGGAGGTGGTCAATACCGACGCAGAGGGCCGCCTGATCCTGGCCGATGCTCTGGCCTACGGCATCAAAAAATACAAGCCGGACATGGTGATTGACGTTGCCACCCTGACCGGCGCCGTCATCATCGGCCTTGGCCATCACCGCACCGGCCTGTTGTCCAATGACGATGACTTGTGCGACCGTCTGCTTGTTGCAGGGGAGCGCAGTGGTGAACCTCTGTGGCGGCTGCCTTTGGACCCGGAGTATACCAAGCAGCTCAAATCAGAGATTGCCGATCTTAAAAACGTCGGGAAAAAGGACGGCGGCACCATTACCGCCGCCGCCTTTCTCAAGGAGTTTGTCGGGGAGATCCCGTGGGCCCATCTGGATATTGCCGGCACGGCCTGGGACTTTACCGAAAAATCCTATATCCCCAAAGGGCCTTCCGGCATAGCGGTGCGCACCCTGTTCGATTTTATCAGAAACTGGAAAAAGTAGGGGGCCAGGCGTGGCCCTTGTAAAAGTCCTGGCGGAAAAGCCTGCGGGAAGCGAGCGGCGCGAGGCCTCGATCCAGTAATCTTGGCAAGCAACCTGCTGAGATCGGTTCTGCGTCATGGTTTTTGGCAGTTGCTGGTCGTTGCCAGATCCTCGACCTGCTTCATGGCCCGGATATAGACCTCGCAGTTGTCACATTGCCCAAACTCCTTGGAGCAGGCCGTGCTGGCTCGCTGCCAGCAGGGGATGGACCTGTCGATATAGGCGGAACAACGGTCCCTTTTTTCGGCGGGGCACTTGGTTATCTCCCAGCAGGGGGTGAGTTCGAGCAGCATCTTGATGCCGGGGATGCTGATGCCTTTTTCGTGGATCAGGGTGCGCAGGCAGGTGATCCACTCAATGTCATTGTTCGAAAAATAACGCTTGTTGCCCTGCCGGGCCGGCTTGATCAGCTTCTCTTCTTCATATATCCGCAAGGTCCGGGGGTGAACGGAAAGAAGTTTCGCCGCAACACTGATCGGGTAAATGGGTTCGCTGTTGTCAAGTGTCATCTTTTGCTCCGTGATCAGTCTTGACTGATATCGTTTTCGCTTAAACAGCGGCTGGAGAAGGGGGCCCGGCAAACGCGGTCCTTCTCCAGTATATCATTTTTACAGTCCGCGCAGTGTTTTCAAAACCTTGGGGTTCTCCTCGTCTTCGGCCAGAATGATATGACAGGTGTCACAGTCCATGGAGATGGTTTCCCCCGCCTTGGTCTTATGGTCGTCATCATGACAGCGGAAACAGCCTGAATCATTTTTGTGGCCAAGGAAATTTCTGTAGGTATTCCACTCTATCTTCATCTCCGGGAAGACATTTTCCGTGTAGGCCGCCTGGATGCCGCTGATGGCCTTTTCCAGAAGCGGCATGTTGCTGTCCACCAGTTTTGGATAATCCCTCCGGTACCGGGCCCGAATTTCGGTGGCGATGTTGTCTTTGGCCTCTTCCTGGCTGGCATAGGTTTTCGTGATCAACTCCAGTCCGTTCTTCTTTATGTAGGGAAGGGAGACAGGAATATTTCCGTGCAACAGCTTTTGATCCAGGGCTTCATCCGGGGAGAGGTAGATGTGGGTCGGGCGATTGTGGCAGTCGATGCAGTCCATGGTCCTGACTTCACCGGCAGGTCCGGCCTTTGTTTCTGGCTCTTTTGTGAAAACCACCTGGGTGCCGTCCGGCTTGAAGAGTGTTACCTTGTTGATTTTTTCTCGTGCCCTGTCCGTATGGGTGTAGGTTATTTTATTTTCCGGGGCCACATGCCAGTGAATGCCCTGGGCGTTGCTGCCCTGGTATCCGCCCGAACCAACCTTGAGGAGAAGCACGGTCTGGATATGGGTGTTTTTTTCATCGGGTTTGAATTTATCCCGGATATAGAGCTTGTCCCCATGAAATAATTCAGGCCGGTGACATTCCTCGCAGGTCTCCCGGGCCGGACGCAAGCCATGGACAGGGGTTTGGATGGGCCTGCTATAGGTATTGAAGGCAACGGCAAAAAGTTGTCTTACCCCTGAAATCTTCGATTTTGCAAACCACTGGGCGCCAGGGCCGATATGGCATTCCACGCAGCGGACCCGAGAGTGGGGAGAATTTTTGTAGGCGGTGTACTCCGGCGTCATGACCGTATGGCAGAATTGCCCGCAGAATGCGACGGATTCGGTATAGTGGTAGCCCGTGTAGGAAATGAGGCCGAGGATGAAAAGATTAAGCAGGGTAAGGGTGGTTGCCAGAACAATAAGCTTCCGTATTTTGGCGAACCGAGTCGGGGCGGTGAATTGTTCTTTCAGGTACTCATAGGTGAAGATGCCCACCGCTTCCTTGCCCTTGAAGAAAAAAAGGCCCAGGAAAACGAGGACCAGTCCCACCATGAAGAGCGGGCCAAGAACCATATAGATGACAAACCCGAAATAAGCGTTTGCCGGAATTCCCATGATATCGAGAACCGCCGAAATCAGCAGGATCGGAAAGGTAAGGGTGGTGATGACGGCGCCTACCAGGGAAACCTTGCTGCGTGCAATGCCATTGACAAACGTCTTGATAATGTCTGTGAATTTGACCAATGCTCATCCTCCCGTCTCGATTGTTTTCATGGTTTCGTATTCCGTGAAATCTCGCCTCCCTGGTAATCTATCATAAATTTTTTCAAAGAAAAAACAAATAATTTTAATAAGTTATGTGCAAGTTAGAGGTGTAAGTATTATAGGACTAAGAAATTTGCGGAATTTGCTGAAACAAAAAAATATCAGTTTTCGGTTAATCATAATATCGCAAAAGAACAGGGGGAAGGCGCACAATACGTTATTGGCAGTGAGGAAGGGGGCAGTATCAGTTGCTTGGCGAAACCAGATGAGCGCAATGGCTCCCGGCCGGGCAGGTCATGCACTCGTGGATCTTACCCTCGCTGGATTCCGTTGTTTCATGAGCCTGTTTTTTCTGGGAGCATTCGAAGATTATTTCCATCTCTTCCCGGTCCAGGGTCTCTGTCTGCAGGAGAATTTCCGCAAGATGTTTTAAAAAAGGCTTTTCTTGCTGCAGGATGGCGTATGCTCTCTGGTAGCAATCCTCCACCAGTTTTCGCACCTCCATGTCGATGTGCCTGGCGGTGGTTTCGCTGTAGATCAGCTGGTTTGACTGGTCTCCCAGGAAGCCTTCGTCGGACTTGGCATAGGCCAGTGGGCCGATGATTTCATTCATCCCCCACTGGCACACCATCTTGGTGGCGATCTGGGTGGCGCGCAAGAGATCGTCTTCCGCTCCGGTGGTCTGCTGGTTGAGGCCGATTCTTTCCGCGGCTCTGCCGCCCATGAGAATGGTGATTCTGGCCTGCAGGTCTTCCTTGGTGTAGGCCTGCCGGTCGATAAGGCTTTGCTGCTGGGTATGGCCCATGGCCCGGCCGCGGGGAATAATGGTGATTTTTCGGATGGGGTCGGTCCCGGGAAGGTAGCGGGTGACAATGGCATGTCCGGCCTCGTGATAGGCCATGGTCCGTCGGTCATCCTTGCTGATCACAAAGCCCTTGCGCTCGATGCCGATAAGAATCCGGTCCTTTGCCTCGTTAAAATCGCTCGCTTCGATGCCTTCCTTGTTTTCCCGCGCCGCGATCAGGGCGGCCTCGTTCACGAGATTGGCCAGTTCGGCGCCGGTAAAGCCGGGGGTGCTTCTGGCAACCTCGGCCAGATCGACACTTTCCGAGATGGTCACGCGTTTGCTGTGTACCTGGATGATTTTTAACCTGCCCTTCACATCCGGGGGCAGAATGGTTATCTGTCTGTCAAAACGTCCTGGACGCCTCAGGGCCGGATCGAGAATGTCCGGGCGGTTGGTGGCGGCCAGAACGATGATGGTATCGTCATGGCTGAAGCCGTCCATCTCGACGAGCAGAGCGTTGAGGGTTTGACCCCGTTCATCCTGCCCGCCGACCGCGCCTCCTGCGCTGCGGTGCGCGCCAACCGCATCGATTTCGTCAATAAAGACGATGCAGGGGGCGTTTTTCTTGGCTTCCCGGAAAAGATCCCGGACCCTGGAAGCACCAACCCCCACGAACATCTCCACGAAGTCAGAGCCGCTGAAGCTGTAAAATGGAACCCCGGACTCACCGGCAATGGCTTTGGCCAAAAGAGTTTTGCCTGTGCCGGGAGGGCCTTGCAGGAGAACGCCCTTGGGCAGGCTGGCGCCGAGACGGCTGAATTTTTTTGGCTCCTTGAGGAAGTTGACAATCTCCTGAAGTTCCTCTTTTGCCTCTGGGATGCCGGCAACATCGTCAAAGGTTACGGGTATGTTGTTTTTATCGAAATGAATCACCTTGTTTTTGGCAAATTCAGGCTCCTCTTCCCCCCCCCGCTGCTGGCTGCGCATCATCATCAGCCAGCCGATCAGGATGACGCTGATCGGCAGCGTGACTGTAAAGAGGTTCCAGAAGGGAGAGGGGCGGTCATCTTCGGCGGTGATGGCAATCTTTTTTTGGGCAAGTTTGCCCATGAGGTCATCCACGTCTGGAGAAAATGTCGAGAATTCACGGCCATAAATATCCGTGAGCGTGATGTTGCCGCCCTTGAGGTGCACTTCTGCGATCTCGTTATTTTTCAGGTTGGTCAGGAACTCGTTGTATTTCAGGGGAGGCTTGGTGTTTTCCAGCTTCCAGAAAAGAGCGGTGGCAAGGCCGATAACCCCGAGGACAACGATGAGGAAGAGCGTGTAGATAAGTCTCGTCATGGCAACCTGTTCCTGCTTGTGAGGCGCTTGCGCCCCAAGGCTTGACATTGTCCGGCTTTCGGAATTTCCTCCCGATTTTCTTATATTGTACCGGAAGCAGTATCCTGCTGCCAATTATAAATGAGAAAAGCCCGGAACGTACGCAGGGTACGCCCGGGCCTGTCTTTGTGCTGGTGTTTTCTTGTTCTGAAGACGTTACGGCTAAATGCCGTTAAAGGCGGCAAGCCATCCCTTTACGAATTCTGTGATCCCGCCACTTTTAATAAGCCCCCCGACCAGGAAAAGGAAGCCGCTTATCCCTATGATCGCTCCGACGCAGAACACAACACCCAGACTCGCCATAGTAACCTCACGGCCAATATCGGTGTCGTGCTGGGGGCCGCCATGAAAGGCCTGCCATCTCGCTCTTTCTTTTACCTTGGCTATGGCGAACGCCTTCCGCCTGGGAGTTGTTTTCCGCACATGGGTCGGGATGTTTTTGCCTGTCATCCGCCGGTTACCGCAGAAATCCAAGCCCTGGCCAGAGAAATGGGGGTGCCGGTGGCGAGCAATGCCCCCACAAAACAGGCCACTGACCATAGCCCGACCATGGTTGAGATTGTGCCAAATACCGCCAGGGAGCCGGTCGAAATTCTGGTGTCTGTTATTTCTCGTGTCACAGATCTGGTTTTGTTTCTGCTTTTTGTCAACGATGCATGTGTCATGATTCGCCTCCTTCCCATGGGATGAATGTTTCTGAGTGACGTTCACTCCTGTAATATGATAATAAGTTGTTTTAACGGGAAGTCAACCATAAAAATGCGTAATTTCAAATAGTTACATGTAAACTGCGGATGTGAGGATTGTGGGACGGAGATGGGATAGCATCAGGCGAATATATAGTTTCCGGCAATGATGACAATTGTGAATGGCAGATGCTGGTCAGGACCGGAAGGATATGGGCACGGGGGGTGATCCCCCGTGCCTTGTTGTGGAGCGTCTTATTGCATGGGAGAGTGCGCTGGCTATTTATCTGTTAGCGCATTCTGCCCATGAGCGGCTTGATCGTGGCCATGCTGATGTTCGCATAGGTGTCGATGGTCCCGCCGTTTGCTTTCTGGAATTCTTCGGCAGAGGCGCGGGTGGCAAAGGGGATAAGCTCCTTGCCCATCGGGCCCATCTCCTTGCTGCCGATCACATAGTGAGCTGTCTTGCCGTCAAGCCACTTGCCGCTTTTGAAGTCCTTCACCCACACCGCAGCCACCTGTTCCGCCGTGCGTCCGGGCGCGAACTTCTGCATGTTGAGAAGAAAACGGAACATGCATTTGTTGCCGTCAAAGGCTGCCATTGTGCCGTCGGTGAAGATGACCTGGGCCTGCCATTTGGGATAGCGGTGCGGATACATGCCGCAGGCCGCGCAACTCATTGTCTCGGTAATTGTCTGGGGTTCCTGGCTTGCGGGGTGCGCGGGGGTGCTCTCAGCGGCAAAGGCCAGGGGAGATAGCAGCAGCATTGCGGTCAGTCCCAGGAAAATAAGCCGGGGCAGGATACGTCTGCCAGTTGGTTTGGTGTGCATGCTCGTCTCCTTGTGTGATGGTTAGGGTTTTATTTGTTTGGCGGGTACTTTTGCAGCTTTCGTTGCAGGGTTCTCCGGTGCAGGTCGAGTTTTTTGGCGGCCAGGGAGATATTCCCATCGCAGTCGGTGAGCACGCGATTGATGTGTTCCCACTCGGCCCGTGCCAGGGAAGGGGCCGAGAACTCATCTTGACCCACCTCCAGCGCAAGTTCGGGGTTTCTGGCAAAGGCGCCGAGAATATCGTCCACATCCGCCGGTTTCGGCAGGTAGTAGAGTGCTCCCAGCCGAACTGCTTCCGTGGCCGTGGCGATGCTGCCGTAGCCGGTAAGTACGACCAGTTGCATGTCCGGGTTGGTGGCCCTGGCCGCGGCAATGAGTTCCAGCCCCGATCTGCCGGGCATCTTGAGGTCAATCACGCCGAGATCCGGTTTTTGTTCACCAATGACCCGCAAGGCTTCATCGAAACCACCGGCGGTGAAGACCGTGAATCCCCGCTGGCTGAAAGCCTTTGCCAGCCGTTCTCTGAACAGCTCCTCATCGTCAACGAGAAGAATCGTTTTATTCATGAAATACCTCCGGTGTAGCGGCTTTAACCTGCTGCAGGGCAAAGAAAAGCGTTACCTTCGATCCCTTGCCCGGCTTGGAAATCAGGGTCACTCCCCCGCCAAATCTTTCGGCAGCCGACTTGGCAAGAAAGAGGCCAAGACCCAAGCCTTTGCCCGGCTCCTTGGTGGTGAAAAACGGTTCTGTTGCACGGGCAACAATGTCCGGATCCATGCCGGGGCCATTGTCCGTGACTTCAATATAAAAGTGCGTTGCGTCCTGTCGGCACTCCACCAGGACAGACGCACCGGAGTCAGCGTCCAAGGCATTTTTTATAATGCCGCGGACAATGCGGCGCAGGGTGCGAAGCGGCATCCTGACGAAAAGCCCGCCCGTACGGTTGGTAAAGTGTACCTGATCTTTAAGGGGGCTAGGAAAGGTGTCGAGCAGATTTTCCATGAGCTCGTCAATGGAAAAATCCGTGAAGGCCTCACCCATATGCTCCCCGACATCGGCGGCCAGATGGAAGAGGATATCCTTGCACCGCTTTACCTGATCACGGATCAGGCTGACATCCGCAAGAAGTTCCGGGAAATCTGCCCCGTTATTTTTTTTCAGGGTATGAAGCATCTCTCCGGCCGCCACGGCAATGGTTGACAAGGGGGTGGCAAATTCATGGGCCGCTCCGGCGGCCAGGGTGGCCAGGGAAGCCATTTTTTCGCTTTTCGTTTTCTCTGCCTGAAGATCCGCAAGGGTTTTTTGATGCCGGGCCAGGGCCAGCTGAATCCGGCTGACAAAGAAAACAATAAAAAATGCGGTCACGGCAAAGGCGACCCACATTCCCTGAAGATGGATATTCAGGAGATCGCTCATGGTTGCCAGCATCGCTGGCGCCGGATGACAGGGGGGCGGACTTACGTTTCCCTCGGCGGGCAGAAAAAAAAGGGTGGCATAGCAGCCGGTGGTGAAAAAAGCCAGGCTCCATGACCATCTGGGCGGCATGAGAATGGCTCCCAGGGTGATATGCACCAGATAAAGAAAGGTGAACGGGTTCATGGGGCCGCCGGAATAATAAAGAAGCAGGCTGAGCAGAGTGATGTCGAGGAACATGACCAGCGCGAAGATCCGGTCTGCCAGGGCGGTTTCTTTTCTTTTCAGAAAGCCGAACAGAAAATTGGTGAGGATCTCAAAGGTGAGAATGCCGGAAATAATTCGGTAGGGGAGAGCGATTTTAAGAAAAAACAGGGCGATCAGTACCAGGATAACTTGGGCCGCCACCGCGCCCCAGCGCAAATGCAACAGCCAGGCAAAGGCTATTTTGGCCGAGGCCGGATTTTTCCCTTCCCCGATAAAATTGCTATGTTGGCCGGCAGTATGCACAGAAGAGCCCCTTTTCTTGCAGGAAACAGGTTGGACCGCGAACCTATACATAACATGATTCGGCAGGAAGTTGAAGTGCTTCCTGTATTCTCTCAAGCAAGGGTGTTTGACAAAAATGCCCATGGGGGGTAGTCATATCGAAAATTCCTTGACCCGTCTGTTGTGAAGAGTTCCTTAATCTTCGATCATAGCGCCTGATTGCGGTGACCATGCCCCCATTTGATTTCAAAGATTTTTTGCCCGGCGTTCCCTTGAAGCCCGGCGTTTATCTGATGAAGAGCCGGGCAGGCGAGGTTCTCTATGTGGGCAAGGCCAGGGAACTCCGCAAGCGGCTTTCTTCCTACGCGCGGGTTGAGCAGGGACAACACGGGAAAACCGCGATGCTGCTCTCCCAGGTGCGCGGGATCGAGACCATTGTCACCAATACGGAAAAAGAGGCTCTCATTCTTGAGGCCTCGCTGATCAAGCAGCACCGGCCCAAATACAATGTCATCCTCCGCGACGACAAGAATTATCCGCTTCTCAAGGTGACGGTGCAGGAGCAATGGCCCAGGCTGGTCATGACCCGGCGCCACCAGAAGGATGGCGCCCGGTATTTCGGGCCATTTTCCTCTCCTTCGGCCATGTGGGAAACCATCCGCTATCTCAATTCGCTGTTTCCCCTGCGCCGCTGCAAGGAAAAGAGTCTGAAATCCAAGGGGCGGCCCTGCCTGAATCACCAGATGGGCCGCTGTCTCGCCCCCTGTGCGGATAAGGTTGGCCGCGAGGAGTATCAGGAACTGGTCCGCAATGTCTTGCTGGTGCTGGAGGGCAAAAACCAGCAGCTGGTCAAGGAGCTCTCCAGGAAGATGGAGCTGGCTGCGGCAGCCCTGCGTTTTGAGGAGGCGGCTCAACTGCGGGACCGGATCGCTTCCCTGAACAAGACCCTGGAAAAGCAGCAGGTGGTGGCGGCGCACGGCAGGGATCAGGATGTGCTGGGCTTTGCCCGCCAGGGGGACTCCGTGGCCGTGGCCCTGCTGTTTATCCGCAAGGGGGTGATCAGCGGCCAGCAGGCCTTCTTCCTCGCCGAGCCGGTGGGCTCTGACCCGGAGGTGCTGACCGAGGTTCTCTCCCGTTTTTATGGCGAGGAGGGACAGTATCTTCCCCAGGAGATTCTGCTGCCCTTTGCGGGAACCGATGATCCGCTGCTGGCTGAATGGCTGAGTGAATTAAAAGGCACCACCGTGACCATTGCCTGTCCGCAGCGGGGAGACAGGGTCCGGTTGCTGGAGATGGCCAGCACCAATGCCCAGCAGGTCTTGGTTGCGAGAAAAACAAGGCAGACCTCCTGGCAGTTTCTGGCCGAGGGGCTGCAAAAGGCTCTTGGCCTGGCAAGGCTTCCGGAGCGGATTGAGTGTCTGGACATCTCCAACCTCAATGGCCGGCAGGCGGTTGGTTCCCTGGTTTGTTTTGTCGGAGGAGAGACGGCCAAGGATCGCTACCGGCATTATGGAATCCATACGGTGGACGGGCCGGACGATTACGCCATGATGGCCGAGGTGTTGGCGCGACGCTTTGCCAGGGGGTTGGTGGAAAAGGATCTGCCCGATCTTCTTCTGGTTGACGGCGGTAAGGGCCAACTCGGCGTGGCCATGCAGGCTTTGGCGGAGTTGGGCGTCGTACCCGGCACGGGCACGGTTGAGCTTGCCGGTATTGCCAAGGAGAAGGCAGGGGAGGGGGAAAAACTCTACCGGCCCGGCCGGAAAAATCCGCTGATTCTGGACAGCCATTCCCCGGTACTCCTCTATCTCATGCGGATCAGGGACGAGGCGCATCGGTATGGCATAACCTTGCACCGGAAATTGCGGGCAAAAGAGAGCCTGACTTCTTCCCTTGAGCAGATTCCCGGGGTGGGCAAGGTCCGCCGGGAGTTGCTGCTGCGGGAGCTTGGCAGCATGCAGCGTCTTGCCCAGGCAAGCGTGGCTACGCTTTCTGCGGTGCCAGGGATAGGTCCGGCCCTGGCCGCCCTGATCTGGCAGCATCTGCATGAAGATAAGGCTGACGGCTGAAGGCCGAAGGCTGAATGATTATTGTTGCTTTTTGGACCCTGAAAAACTAAATTGTTCAGTTCCGTAATGGACAGTTTGTCCGCTGTTTGCTTGGACTGCCTTGCAGGATGAATGCCGAACTGTTTTGGATGGCGTGTGCGCGCTGGCTGTTTGTCCGGCACACGGCCTGCCTCTTTTGCTTTGATTGCCGGGAGAAGATACTATGTGGGAGTATACAGACAAGGTTCGGGATCATTTCATGAATCCCCGGAATGTAGGTGAGATCGAGAATGCGGACGGGATAGGCGAGGTCGGCTCCCTTGCCTGCGGCGATGCCTTGAAGCTCTTTTTTAAGCTGGACGACGCCGGCCGGATTGCCGATGCCAAATTCAAAACCTTTGGCTGCGCCAGCGCCATTGCCTCATCTTCCGCTCTTACCGAGATGATCAAGGGAATGCCCCTCGAAGAAGCGGAAAAGGTCACCAACGAGGATATTGCCGAGTATCTTGGCGGCCTGCCCAAGGAGAAGATGCACTGCTCGGTCATGGGCCGCGAGGCCCTGGAAGCGGCAATCGCCTACTATCGCGGCATCCCCCTGCCCATGGCGGAAGGGGAGGTGGTTTGCGAATGTTTCGGAGTGACGGATATTGAGGTGAGGCGGGCCATTGCCGAGAGCAATCTGCGTTCGGTCGAGGAGATTACCAATTTCACCAAGGCCGGCGGCGGTTGCGGCAAGTGCCATGAGCGGCTTGAGGAACTTCTGCGCGAGGCCCGGCATGAGGTGCAGCAGATCATCCCGGACAAACGGCCCACCCGGTTGACCAATATCCAGAAGATCAAGCTCATCGAGGAGGTTCTTGGTCGGGAGGTGAGGCCAACCCTGCGCAAGGATGGCGGCGATATCGAGCTGGTGGATGTGGACGGCGATTTTGTCATTGTTTCCCTGCGCGGCGCCTGCGGCTCCTGCAAGAAATCGCAGACCACCCTGAAGGAATACGTGGAAAAGAAGCTGCGCGAACAGGTGCTGGATACCCTGATCGTCGAGGAGGGGAAATAATGAATACGGTGTATATGGACAATAACGCCACCACCCGGGTTGCCCCGGAGGTGGTTGAGGTTATGCTCCCCTATTTTTCCGACCTGTACGGAAATCCTTCCAGCATGCACACCTTTGGCGGCCAGGTGGGCCACGCGGTGGATGAAGCCCGGGGGAAAATCGCCTCGCTCTTAGGCGCCGGGCCTGACGAGCTGATCTTTACCAGTTGCGGCACGGAGTCCGACTCCACCGCCATTCTTTCGGCCCTGCAGTCATCGCCTGGGAAGCGGCACATCGTCACCACCAGGGTGGAGCATCCGGCGGTGAAAAACCTCTGCGAGAACCTGGACAAGCTCACCGGCCACAAGCATAAGGTCACCCAGCTGCCGGTGAACAGCGACGGCACCCTGGATCTCAACCTTTACGAAGAGAGCCTCAGCGACGAAACCGCCATTGTCAGCGCCATGTGGGCAAACAACGAGACCGGGGTCATCTTTCCCATCAAGGAAATGGCGGAGATCGCCAAGAGCCGGGGCATCTTGTTTCATACCGATGCGGTGCAGGCGGTGGGGAAAATTCCCATAAACCTGTCACAAGTACCGATTGATTTCCTCTCGCTTTCCGGGCATAAATTACATGCTCCCAAAGGGATCGGCGTTCTCTATGTTCGCAAGGGTACGCCCTTTGTCCCCTTTATTATCGGCGGGCATCAGGAGCACGGCCGCCGGGGCGGCACGGAAAACGTGGCCTCCATCGTCGGCCTGGGCAAGGCCTGTGAGATGGCGGCCAAGCAGATGCAGGATGAAAATACCCGGGTGAAGGGTCTGCGGGACAAGCTTGAGGATGGGTTGCTGGCCAGTATCCCCAGCTCCCTGCTCAATGGGCACAAGACCCTGCGTCTGCCCAATACGACCAATATCAGTTTTGAGTTTGTGGAGGGCGAGGCGATTCTCCTGCATCTTGACCGTTTCGGGATCTGCGCTTCCTCAGGGTCCGCCTGTACCTCCGGTTCGCTTGAGCCTTCGCATGTCATGCGGGCCATGGGCGTGCCCTTTACCGCAGCGCATGGTTCGATCCGCTTGAGTCTCAGCGTTTACAACACCGAGGCCGAGGTTGATTTCGTTTTGGAAAAATTGCCCCCGGTCATCGCCCAGCTCCGCGCAATGTCGCCATTCTGGCAGGGCGAACACAAAGGCAAGACCGGCTCCAGCCAGTGCAAATGCAGCTGTTCCTGACAGGATGTTACAAGAAGCTCGATAAGGATATTTCATGAAAATCATACCGGCTTCGTTTCAGATACTTGAGGAACTGGACCACCAGTCCCTGGCCGTGCGCATCGAGGCGTGCGGGCGGTTGTGCTACAAATCCGAGGACAAGATCAGCGAGGATTCGGCCGTCCCTTTTGTGAGGGGGATTGTCAAGCACGGCCACAATTCGGTCCTGGAGATGGCGGCCCTGACCCTGCGGGTTGAAATTGACAGCGAATCGCTTGCCAGCCAGTTTTTGAGCGTTATCCCCAAATTCATCCAGTTTGACCGGCTTGAGAAAAAGATCTTGCTCATTACCGGAACGATCCGGGCCTTCCGGGAACTGGCCCGGGATTACGGCAAGGTCAAGGTGATCAAGGGGATAGCCGGGCATCTTGCCGGATTGTATCCGCTTTTCTTTTCTGACCTGGCCCCGAAACGCGGCTGGCTCCCCCAGGACGGGGTGCACGTTGTCCGGCTGCCGCTTGCCGAGGTCGATGGCCTTTCCGCGGATTTGCTGGCCAAACACCGCTATGTGGCGGTGCGCTTTATAACCAACCGGGCCGTGACCCATGAGCTGGTCCGGCACCGGCCCTGTTCTTTCTTGCAGGAAAGCCAGCGCTACTGCCGGTATGCCGATGACAAGTTCGGCAACGAGATCACCTTTATCAAGCCCATGTTTTTTGCCGAGGGGAGCAGCGAATATAAGCTCTGGGAAAAGGGTATGCTGGAGACGGAGAAGATCTATCTGAAGCTTCTTGCCACCTCGTCGCCGCAGGCTGCCAGAACCGTATTGCCCAACTCCTGCAAGACCGAAATCATTGTTTTTGCCAATCTCCTGGAGTGGCTGCATATTTTCAGGCTGCGCACCCCCAAGAATGCCGAGCCTTCCATGCGTGAGGTAATGATCCCCCTTGCCAAGACTTTTCAGGAGAGATTCCCGTCTGTTTTTGCGGACGCCTCCTTTGCAACGGAATAGGGAACGATAGAAAAATTCGGGGTGCGAGGCGTAAGCCAGCGCCCATGGTTTTGTTTGTTACAGGAAATCGAGAACAACTTATTCAAGGAGAAAAGAGATGGCTTTTGATGCGGTGAATATGGCGGATTGGCAGATATCCGAGGCTGCCGAAAAGAACATGCCCACCCCCGAGGAGTGGCGAGACAGATTAGGACTCGAGAAAGACGAAATTCTCCCCATGGGCAGGCTGGCCAAGCTCGATTTTCTTAAAATCATCAATCGCCTCAAGGCCAAGCCGGATGGCAAATATATCGAGGTAACGGCGATTACCCCGACACCTCTTGGTGAAGGGAAGTCCACCACTTCCTGCGGCCTGATGGAAGGGCTGGGCAAGCGCGGCAAGAATGTCGGCGGTGCCCTGCGTCAACCTTCCGGCGGCCCGACCATGAACGTCAAGGGGACTGCGGCAGGTGGCGGCAATTCCCTGCTCATCCCGATGACCGAGTTCTCCCTGGGCCTCACCGGTGACATCAACGACATCATGAACGCCCACAACCTGGGCATGGTGGCCATGACTGCCCGCATGCAGCATGAGCGGAACTACAACGATGAGCAGCTGGCCAGGTTGACCGGCATGAGGCGGCTTGACATTGACCCCACCCGGGTGGAATTCGGCTGGATCATCGACTTCTGCGCCCAGGCTCTGCGCAATATCGTCATCGGCCTCGGCGGCCGGACGGACGGGTACACCATGCAGTCCAAATTCGGCATCGCTGTCGGTTCGGAACTCATGGCCATCCTCGCTATTGCCACCGACCTTGCCGACCTGAAGGAGCGGATCAACAACATCACCGTGGCCTTTGACAAGAGCGGCAAACCGGTAACCTGCCGCGACCTGGAAGTCGGCAACGCCATGGCCGCGTTCATGCGCAACACCATCAACCCAACCCTGATGTGCACCGCCGAGTACAACCCCTGCCTGGTCCACGCCGGACCGTTTGCCAACATCGCTGTCGGCCAGTCCTCCATCATCGCCGACCGGGTTGCCCTGAAACTCTTTGATTACAACATCACCGAGTCCGGCTTTGCCGCCGATATCGGCTTTGAGAAATTCTGGAACGTGAAATGCCGCTACTCCGGTCTCAAGCCGCACGTCTCCGTTCTCACCGCAACGATTCGTGCCCTGAAGATGCATGGCGGCGGACCGAAGGTTGTTCCTGGTAAGCCTCTTGATGATGCCTATACCAAAGAGAACATCGGGCTGGTCGAGAAGGGCTGCGAGAACATGGTCCATCTGATCAACGTCATCCGCAAAGCCGGCATCAACCCGGTGGTCTGCATCAACCGCTTCTATTCAGACACCGACGCGGAGTGCAAGGTTGTGCGCCGGATCGCCGAGGCTGCCGGGGCCCGTTGCGCCGAATCCAAGCATTGGGAACTGGGCGGCGACGGGGCGCTCGAATTCGCCGATGCCGTAATCGACGCCTGCAACGAAGAGAACGACTTCAAGTTCCTCTACCCGCTGGAGATGAAACTGCGCGACCGGGTTGAGATGATCACCAAGGAAGTATACGGCGGTGACGGGGTTGATTGGTCTGCTGAGGCTTTGGCCAAGGTCAAGATGCTGGAGAATGATCCCCAGTATGCCGACTATGCCACCATGATGGTCAAGAGCCACCTGAGCCTGAGCCACGATCCGACCCTCAAGGGCGTGCCCAAGGGATGGCGGCTGCCTGTTCGGGACATATTGATTTATTCCGGCGCCAAGTTCCTCTGTCCATGTGCGGGAACGATCAGCCTGATGCCCGGCACCAGCTCGAATCCGGCCTTCCGCCGTATTGATGTCGACCCGGAATCAGGCAAGGTTTCAGGGCTGTTCTAAATAACCGTTTACCCATCTTCTCATCCAACACTGGTCAAAGGACGCACGTCTTTTGACCAGTGTTTTTTTTGCAGTGCAGGCAGAAAAACTGTAACCGTTTAGAGGTGGCCCTCAACTGCCATGGCACCGTCCCGATCCCGGTACCCTTTTTTGTTTGTTCGGGATAGATATGCTTGTCAGCACCAGTCCTGATATAGTATTGAATAAAAGGTGGCTTTTTCCAGCGCATAACAATATCCCAGGGTAACCTCGTATCCATGGCCGAAGACAATAAATCAAATTTACGTTCCACGGTAAAGGATCAATCCGGGGCCGGAAAGATCAAGATAGGCGAACTGCTGCGCAAGGCCGGGCAGATCAGCAGCTACCAGCTCGATGAAGCCCTGGCCGCCCAGAAAAAATCCGGTGGCCGTCTGAGCAGCATCCTTTTGCGGCTTGGGCATATCGAAGAATCAACCATTCTCAACTTTTTAAGCCGGCTGCACAACTATCAACCCATTGTCATCAGCAGGGAACCGCCCAAACCCGAGGCTCTGAAGCTTCTGCCCTACGAGATTGCCAAGAAATACCTGGCCTTCCCCTTGCGGCAGATCGGCAAATCCCTCCAGGTTGCCATGGCCGAGCCCACGGATACCGGGGCGGTGGAAAGCTTGCAGGCCGCAATCAATATGCCCCTGGCCGTCTGTGTCGCCACGGAAAAGGACATCGTTGACGCCTACAAGACCTATTACAAGATCAGCGAAGAGGAATATCAATCTTTTTTCACCTCGGTCGGCGCCGGGGAAAAAGACGAGGAGCCTGTTACCCAGATCGACGATTTCGGCACCCTGGCCTCCGAGGCGGCCGAAGGCATGGAGATTGCGTCGATTGAAGATGAGGCGGGCGGGGATCAATATTCCGCCTCGGATGCCCCCATCATCAAGCTGGTAAATGGTATCCTGGTCAAGGCGGTCAACGATGGGGTGAGTGACATCCATATCGAGCCTTACGAAAAAACGCTCCAGGTGCGCTACCGCATGGATGGCTCCCTGTACAAGTCCATGAATCTGCCCCTTTCCATTAAAAACGCCCTGAACTCCCGGATAAAAATCATGTCCCAGCTCGACATCACCGAGCGGAGGGTGCCCCAGGACGGCCGAATCCGGATCAAGATGGGGCGGACCCGGGCCGTTGACTTCCGGGTTTCCACCCTGCCGACCCTGTTCGGGGAAAGCATTGTTCTGCGTATCCTCGACAAGGGCAGCCTGAACGTCGATCTCACCAAGCTCGGTTTTGAGAAGGAAACCTTTACCACCCTCCAGCGCTGTATCGAACGGCCCCAGGGGCTGCTCTTGGTTACCGGCCCCACGGGCAGCGGCAAGACGGTAACCCTCTATTCGGTGCTGAATTCGCTCAACAGCGAAGACACCAAGATCCTCACCGCCGAAGATCCGGTGGAGTTCAACTTCAAGGGCATCAACCAGGTCAATGTCAAAAAAGAAGTGGGGATGACCTTTCCCGCGGCGCTCAAGGCCTTTCTCCGGCAGGACCCCGACATCATCATGGTTGGCGAGATCCGGGACATGGAAACCGCGGAGATTGCCATCAAGGCGGCCATGACCGGCCATCTTGTTTTCTCCACCCTCCACACCAATGACTGTCCGGCGACCATCGGCCGTCTGGTTGATATCGGCATTCCGCCCTTCATGCTCGCCTCGGCCGTCACCATGGTCCTGTCCCAGCGGCTGGCCAGGAAGCTCTGCGTCCATTGCAAGGAAGAGGTTTCCCGGCCGCCCAAGGAAGAGCTTATTGCCCTGGGTTTTAAAGAGAAGGATTTTGAGAAGGATTTTGTTATCTATGGCCCCAAGGGGTGCCAGAAATGCAACGGCGGCGGCTATAAGGGGAGGGTCGGCCTTTTTGAGCTGATGGAGATCACCGATGAGGTTGCCAAGGCGATCAGCGCGGAAGTGCCGGAGGATCAGCTTCGCAAGATAGCGGTACAGGAAGGGATGACCCCCCTGCGGCGGGCCGGGGTCAAAAAGGTTATCGAAGGCGCCACCAGCATTGAAGAGATACTGAAGCGAACCGTTATCACCGAGGAGAGTCTGCCCGCCTACCTGGTCCATCCGGATATTGAGGAGTATGATGACGGGGATTTCATCATCCGGCAGAACAACAACGACATCGATTTTTTTAAACTGGTCACCGGCGCCGTCTCCGTGGTGAAGGATGGCAAGAAGATCGCCGAGATCACCGAGCCGGGCGAGTATTTCGGTGAGATGAGCGCCATTTCCGGCGAGCCCCGTTCCGCCTCCATCACCTCTAAGGGGAGGTCCAAGATTAAGCGGTTCCCCGGCGATAAGCTTCATGAGGTTATCCAAAAATACCCAGACGTTGCCAACCATCTTTTTAAAACCGTTGTCAACCGGTTGAGCCAGGCGAACAATATCATTGTCAAGCTGGCAAACGAGCGGGCAAAAAGACCGGACTGATAGGACGATAGCTTCACTCTCTTCATCTCGATTACAATTATTCATTCCCCCCTTGTTTTTTTCTTCTATTTTCCTTCGAAAAATGTATAGTACAGGGCTTTTTGCAAGTATATCTACCTATTGAAATATCGTGTTTAATTGGGTAGTTTTGTGAGCTCTGATACCATTTTTGCCTTGCCGGGGCCAGCATCCGGGACGATGTCTGCCCGGGAGATGAGGCGGCAGGTCTTTTCTAGCGATACACGCATTGAAAGAGATAGCTATAACTTTTTGATATAAGGAGAAAATGAATGAGCGCCAAGATTATCAGCGGGACGGAAGTTGCTAAAGCCATTCGTGAGGAGTTGAAGGTCGAGGTTACGGAACTTAAGGAAAAGCATGACATTGTTCCCGGTCTGGTGACGATTCTGGTGGGAGAAGATCCGGCCTCCCAATCGTATGTAAGCGCCAAGAACAAAACCGCCCATGCGCTTGGCATTCATTCCGAGCAGGTAACCCTTGCCGCCGACACCAGCGAGCAGGATCTGCTGAACACTGTCGAGAAATATAACAAGGACAAGAAAATCCACGGCATTCTCGTGCAGTTGCCCCTGCCCAAGCATATCAACGAAACCAATGTGCTGTATGCCATTGATCCGGCCAAGGACGTGGATGGATTCCATCCGGTGAACGTGGGCAAGATGGTGCTGGGCGAGGAGTGTTACCTGCCCTGTACGCCCCACGGCATCCTTGAGCTTTTGACCCGCAGCGGTGTTGAGACCAGCGGCGCCGAGGTGGTGGTCATCGGCCGCAGCAACATTGTCGGCAAGCCCATCGCCAATCTGATGCTTCAGAAACGCAAAGGCGGCAACGCCACGGTTACCCTGTGCCACACCCGCACCAAGGACATGGCCGCCCATTGCAAAAGGGCCGACATCATCATCGCCGCGGTCGGCGTGCCCAAGATGGTGACCGCCGACATGGTGAAGGACGGGGTGGTGGTAATCGATGTCGGCGTCAACCGCATCGGCAAGACCGCGGATGGCAAGGCCATTCTCGCGGGCGACGTGGATTTTGATGCGGTAAAGGAAAAAGCTTCGTATATTACCCCTGTTCCGGGCGGAGTCGGGCCCATGACCATCACCATGCTCATGAAAAATACCGTTCAGGCAGCCAGGCAAATAGCAGGCGTGAAATAAGCGGCTGCGCAGGCATAAAAAAGTAATCAGAAGGCATCTGCTTTTCTGTTACATAGCGAACCCAAGATGCTGAGGACACAAGATGGCGATCAAACGAAATGGATGTGAGGGATGCGCGGATATTACCTGCGTTTCCACGCAACAGATTCTCTCCCAGGATGTGGCCAAGAACGTCAAGACCGGCTATGACCGCGTCAAAGCGCGGGGCATGTCGGCCTGCCTTTTCGGCTCCGGCGGAACCTGTTGCCGCAACTGCAATATGGGCCCCTGCCAGATCATCGACGGCGTGGACGACATGCTCGGCATCTGCGGCGCCACCGCCGACACCGTGGCGGCCAGGAATTTCGCCCGGGTTGTCGCCGGTGGTTCCGCCGCGCATACCGATCATGCCCGGGAGATGGTCAAAGGCTTCATCGAGGCAGCCAAAGGGGAAGGCCCGCACCAGATTCAGGATGTGGCCAAGCTGAAAAATCTGGCCGAGGTATTCGGCATCGTCACCGAAGACCGTGAGGTAAAGGATATCGCCCTGGAGCTCGGCGAAAAGGCCCTGGCCGAATTCGGCAAGCAGGACGATGCGCCGCTTTCCATGCTGAAACGGGCCACGCCGAAACGGCAGGCTCTCTGGAAAAAGCTCGGCATCGCGCCCCGCGGCATCGACCGCGAGGTGGTGGAGATGATGCACCGCACCCACATGGGCGTTGATCAGGAATACCACAACATCATGCTCCAGGCCTCCCGCACCGCCTTGTCCGACGGCTGGGGCGCCTCGATGCTTTCCACCGAGCTGACCGACATCATGTTCGGCACCCCGGTGCCCCGGCGCGCCATCGTTGATTTGGGCGTGTTGAAGGCCGATCAGGTCAATGTCACCGTGCACGGGCATGAGCCTTTGCTGGCCGAGGCGTTGTGCATCGCGGCCCAGGATCCGGAAATGTTGGAACTGGCCAAGAAGCAGGGCGCCAAGGGGATCAACCTGGCAGGCGTCTGCTGCACCGGCAACGAGATCCTCATGCGCCGCGGGATTCCGGTGGCCGGAGGTTTTGTTCAGCAGGAGATGGTCATCGCCACCGGCGCCGTGGAGGCGATGGTGGTTGATGTCCAGTGTGTCATGCAGTCCGTGGCCGAGGTGGCCAAGAGTTTTCACACCGACATCATCACTACCAACTACCGGGCCAAGATGCCCGGCGGGATTCATATCCAGTTCGAGGAGCACGAGGCCCTCGATTCCGCCAAGAAGATCCTGACCCACGCCATCAAGAATTTCAAGAAGCGCGGCAAGTGCTTCATCCCCCAGGAAACCAAGATGGACGTGGTGGTGGGTTTCAGCCATGAAACCATCAATACCATGCTGGGCGGCCGTTTCCGCGCCAGCTACCGGCCATTGAACGACAACATCATCAATGGCCGGATTCGCGGGGTGGGTGCCATCGTCGGCTGCGACAACTTCAAGCTGGCGGACGACACCCATGAGACCATCGTCAGGGAATTGCTGAAAAACAATATCCTGGTTCTGGCCACGGGCTGTGCCGCCACCTCTCTCGGCAAGGCCGGGTTGCTCAATCCCGAGGCGGCCCGTTTCTGCGGCGAGAGCCTGCGGGAAGTCTGCGAAACCGTGGGTATGCCGCCGGTTTTGCATATGGGTTCCTGTGTCGACAACTCCCGGATTCTCATCGCCGCCACCGAAATGGTGCGGCAAGGCGGCTTGGGCGACGACATCTCCGACCTGCCCGCCATCGGCACCGCCCCCCTGTGGATGAGTGAAAAGGCCGTGGCCATCGGCCAGTACTTCGTGGCCAGCGGTGCCCAGGTTGTCTTCCAGAATCTGCCCGTGACCGGGTCCAAGAATTTCCACAAGTATCTCACCGAAGGGCTGATGGGGCAGGTGGGCGCTCACTGGAATATCGCCTCGGAGCCCTTGGAGATCGCCAGGATCATGATCGAGAAGATCGAGGAAAAGCGTGACGTCCTTGGCATCAACAAGAAGAAAGAGCGCGTCCTCTTCGACATGGATATGCGTCGTGACCTTGGCGGCGGCCCCCTGAAGGACGTTGGCTGCCATGGCCCGAGCGCTTCTTGATCGTTATTTTGAGAGAACGTGCTTTTTTAGAAGTAAGAATCAAGGATAAGGATCATAACCGATGAAATCGGGAAGCCGTTTAGAACGGATTTTAACATCAGGAGAGTTCGCAGTCACCGGCGAGCTGGGGCCACCAAAGAACGGCAATGCCGACCAGGTGCGGGAAAAGGCGCGCCTGCTCAAAGGGCATGTTGACGCGGTCAATATCACCGACTGCCAGACCGCCATTGTCCGCATGTCCAGCATCAGCGCCGGGCTCTTGACCCTTTCCGAGGGCGTGGAGCCGGTCATTCAGATGACCTGCCGCGACCGGAACCGGATCGGAATGCAGAGCGATATCCTGGGCGCTGCCGCCCTGGGCCTCAAGAACCTGCTCTGCCTCACCGGTGACCATCAGAAGTTCGGCAACCATCCCGGCTCCAAGGGGGTCTTTGACATGGACTCCATCCAGCTGCTCGGCATGGTCAAGACCATGCGGGATGAGAAGAAATTCCAGTGCGGCGAGGTGATCAAGTCCCATGAGCCCAGACTTTTTCTCGGCGCGGCGGCAAACCCGTTTGCCGGTCCGTCCGAGCAGTTCCGGGCCGCCCGGCTGGCGAAAAAGGTTGCCAACGGCGCTGATTTCATCCAAACCCAGATCATCTACAATGTTGAGCGTTTTGCCAAATTCATGGAGGCGGTCCGGGATCTCGGCTTGCATGAAAAGGTCCACATCCTGGCCGGGGTTACCCCGCCGAAATCCGTGGGCATGGCCCGGTACATGAAGAGCTCCGTGCCCGGCATGGATGTCACCGATGAGGTGATCAAGCGGATGCAGGGGGCCAAGGACAAGGAAGACGAGGGGATCAACATCTGCGTTGATATCATCCGGCAGGTCCGGGAGATTGAAGGGGTGGCCGGGGTGCATATCATGGCCATTGAATGGGAGAGCGCCGTGCCGGAGATCGTCAGCCGGGCAGGGCTCGCCACCCGTCCGGTCTTTGTTGATGAGCCTTTTGCCTTGGCGGCGGCAGCGCCAGAGGCACCAATCGAGGTTCGGTCCACGGTGGCCGAGGACAAGGAAAGTGATGCTGTCCTGGCGGCAGCCAAGGCGGAGGCGGAACAGATTATCGCCGCAGCCAGGGCGGAAGCCGCTCAGTTCCGTGCTTCTGCCGCCGGTGGTGGCAGCGGTGCCGGGGCGGTTGATCAGGCAAGGATTGAAATAGAAGAAGCAGGAGAGGATGCGATGAACGAGAAAGAACGTCAAATGGCGCTTGAGTCGGTACGCCTTGGTCTTGATGCGCTCAAAAAGGCCTATGGCTTGTCGGACGATCAATTTGATGCGCTGGCGAAATTTGCCGGGGCAGAGGCGATTCTCAAGCGCGAGCCGGTGCTCGCTGCTCCTGCTTCCGCGGGGAGCCCTGCGGCAAGGCCCGCGGCTCCTGTGATAAGCCCGGATGTCGAGGCTGCCAAAAAGGCGGCAGAGGCCAAGGCTGTCGAAGAAGCAAGGCAGGCCGAGGCTGCCAAGAAAGCAACGGAGGCCAAGGCTGCGGAAGAGGCCAAGAAGGCCGAGGCCGCTAAAAAAGCGGTGGAAGCCAAGGCTGTGGCAGAAGCAAAGCAGGCCGAGGCGGCCAAGAAAGCAACGGAGGCCAAGGCTGCGGCAGAGGCCAAGAAGCCCGCGGTCCCGGAAGAAAAGAAAGCCCCGGCAGTTTCCGCCCCGGCAGCCGGTGCGGTTGGGGCGACTGATCTCGCCCTTGAGAAAACCCCCTTGGCCGAGCGTGCTGCCAAGGTTCCTGCGGCTTCCTACAAACAGGCATACACCGGGGCCATCCGCCAGACAGTTCTGGGCACCGAGCCCAGCACCATCAAGGTGGGCGGGGAAAGCACCCTGCCGTTCCATCTGTTTGAGGGCGGTATGCCCAACAAGCCCATGGTTGCCTTTGACGTGCTTGATGTCAAGCCCGATGAATGGCCCGATTCCCTGGCCCGTCATTATCAGGACGTTATGGACAATCCCGTGGCCTGGGCTCAGAAATGCGTCAAGGAATACGGCGCCGACGCCATCTGTCTCTCCATGGTCAGCACCGACCCCAACGGCCTGAACCGGCCTGCGGGCGAGGCGGCAAAGGCTGCGGCCGAGGTGGTGAAAAACATCGAGGTGCCGGTTATTGTCTGGGGCTGCGGCAACGGCGAAAAGGATACGGAAACCCTGCGGGAGATCACCTCGCTCATCGGCGACAAGAAGGTATGTCTGGCCCCGCTTTCCGACAGCAACTACCGGGCCGTCGGCGCCACGGCCATGGCCTTCCAGTACCCCATGGTCGCTGCCTCGCCCATCGACGTGAATCTGGCCAAGCAGCTCAACATTCTTCTTGAGAATCTCGGGGTCTCCCTGGACTCGGTGTTGATCGACCCTTCCATCGGCGCGCTGGGTTACGGGATCGAATATTCCTACTCCGTCATGGAGCGGATCCGTTTGGCCGCCCTGACCCAGAAGGACGAGAAGCTCCAGGTGCCCTTTATCTGCAACCTGGGCCGCGAGGTCTGGAAGGCCAAGGAATGCCGGTTGCCCACCGACGGGATGATCGGCGATCAGGAAACCCGGGGCATTCTCATGGAGGCCATTACGGCTTCCTGTATGCTGATGGCGGGCGGTGAGCTGATGATCATGCGGCATCCGAAAGCGGTTTCTCTGACCAAGTCGCTGATTGCAGGGCTTATGGGTTAATTTTCTGTATTTATCGATCGTAATGCTGAAAAGCCTCACAGAGTTAAAGCTGAGTTGAGCAGCCTGGCTGCTCAAACGAAACTTATGCCCTTTGGGTTAAAGAGGAGAGTGCAAAATGTCTAAGATCATCTGTTCAGCCGCCATTCGTGGGGCTCACAAGATAGTTGATATGGCGGAGGCGAAGTTCGAGGAGGCCCTCAAGAAATTCGGCCCTGAGCAGGAGGTGCATTTTCCGAACACCGCCTACTTCTTGCCGATTATTTACAGTATGCTGGGCGCCAAGGTGAAGAACCTGGGCGACATGAAGGATATCTTCAAGGAATGCCGCACCCTTCTCCCGGAACAGGTGAGCGCCAATATCTGGCTGCCGTACCTCGCCCCGGCCCTTGATGCGGGCATGGCCACCTTTTTTGCCGAGGAGATGTTCGAGGCCATCCGGTATCTGGAGACCCCTGATTTTTATACGAAGACCGAGGATCCGCTGGAGAAGAATATCTGGCTGGGCGCAGCCGATGACGTTATCTTCCGTAAGCGCGGCGTTGAGTTCGTTGACGGCACCGCCCCCGGTTTTGCCGCCATCATGGGCACCCCGGACGACAATGAGGTTGCCTCAAGGATCGCCCTGGAGCTTCAGGAAAAAAATCTCTACATCTTCATGCACGACCAGACCAACGGCAAGAACATGGCCGAGCGTCTGGTGGAAAACAAGGTGCAGGTCGGATGGAACACCCGGTTGGTGCCCTTTGGCAAGAGCTATACCTCCGCGGTCTTCGCCATCGGCTTTGCCTGCCGGGTGGCCATGGCCTTCGGCGGCATCAAGCCCGGCGACTACAAGGGCAATCTGATCTACAATAAAGACCGGACCTTTGCCTTTGTCATGGCCTTTGGTCCGGTTTCCGACGAGTGGTACGCCAACGCGGCCGGCGCCATCAACTGGGGTTTCCCCACCATTTCCGACTACGATATCCCCGAGATATTGCCCACCGGGATCTGCACCTACGAACACGTGGTCAGCCGCGTGCCCCACAACGAGATCGTCCAGAAGGCCATCGAGGTGCGCGGCCTTAAGGTCAACGTTACCAAGATCGACATCCCCATGTCCTTTGGCCCGGCCTTTGAAGGCGAGCGCATCCGCAAGGACGATCTCTTCATGGAATGCGGCGGCGGCCGGACCTCCGCAGTGGAGGTTCTGGTTTCCAAGGATATGTCCGAGGTGGAGGACGGCAAGGTCACCATCCAAGGCCCGGACATCAAGGACATCGAACAGGGCAAAAACCTGCCCATTGCTATCCTGGTCGAGGTTGCCGGCCGGGGGATGCAGTCGGACTTCGAGCCCATCCTCGAGCGCCAGTTCCATCACCTGATCAACTACATCCAGGGCATCATGCACATGGGCCAGCGGAACATCATGTGGGTCCGTATCGGCAAGGCGGCCGTGGAAAAGGGCTTTTCCCTCACCCATATCGGCAAGGTGCTGCACGGCAAACTGCATCAGGAGTTCGGCGCCATTGTCGACAAGATCCAGGTCAAGATCTACACCGAGCTGAACAAGGTGGAAGAGGTGCAGGAGCTTGCCCGCAAGGTGTACGCGGAGCGCGATGAGCGTCTGGGCTCCATGACCGACGAGACCGAGGAGATTTTTTACTCCTGCACCCTGTGCCAGTCCTTTGCCCCGAGCCATGTCTGCGTCATCACCCCGGAGCGGATCGGCATGTGCGGCGCCTATAACTGGCTGGACGGCAAGGCCTCCTACCAGATCAACCCCACCGGCCCCAACCAGCCCATCCAGAAGGGCGAGTGCGTGGATGAAAAACTCGGGATCTTCAAGGGGATCAACGATTTTGTCGAACAGACTTCACGCGGGGCCGTGCCCGAGCTTGCCTTGTATTCCTTGATGAACAGCCCGATGACCGCCTGCGGCTGTTTCGAGGCCATTGCCGCCATGTTGCCCCAGTGCAACGGAATCATGGTGGTCAACCGCGATTTCAGCGGCATGACCCCTTCCGGGATGAAGTTTACTACCCTGGCCGGCATGGCTGGTGGTGGCGCGCAGACCCCAGGTTTCATGGGCGTTTCCAAGCACTTCATGACCAGCCCCAAGCTGTTTGTCGCCGAGGGCGGTCTCAAGCGGATGGTCTGGCTGCCCAAGATGATGAAGGAAGAGATCAAGGACAAGCTCATGCAGCGCTGCAAGGAAATCGGCATGCCCGAGTTCTACGATATGATCGCCACCGAGGAGAACGGCACCACGGAAGAGGAAATCCTCGCCTTCATGAAAAAGGTCGGTCATCCGGCCCTTGAGATGGAATCCGTTGTTTAAGAAAAGATAGGAGCAAGGCGCAAGGAAAAAGGCCACAGGAAACAGCCTTTAGCCTTTAACCTTGAACCTTTAACCTTGTTTATACGGGAGGAACAGACAGATGGCTTTAACAGGTATTCAAATCCTCAAAATGCTTCCCAAGAAGAACTGCGGGGAGTGCGGCATTCCGACCTGTCTTGCCTTTGCCATGAAGGTGGCTGCCGGGCAGACGGAAATCGGCGAATGCCCGTATGTGAGCAATGAGGTCAAGGAGCAGATCGGCGAAGCATCCGCCCCTCCGATCCGGACTATTAAGATCGGCTCCGGGGACAGCAGTTATACCACCGGCGGCGAGACCTGTCTGTTCCGCCATGAAAAACGTTTTGAGAACCCCACCGGCATCGCGGTGCTGGTCACCACCGATATGAACGAGGCCGACGTCGATGGCCGGATCAGCCGGTTCAAGAACCTCCGCTACGAGCGGGTCGGCGTGCTGCTCAAGGCCGACCTCATTGCCATCAAGGACACCTTGGGCGATGGTGCTGCCTTTACCGCCCTGACCAAGAAGGTGCTGGATGGCGCAGCCGATGCCAGCATCATCCTGATGAGCGACAAACCCGACAATCTCAAGGCAGCCGCGGCCGCCTGCGGGGAGCGCAAGCCCCTGCTGTATGCCGCCACCGCCGGCAATGCCGAGGCCATGGCCGCAGTGGCCAAGGAGACTCAGTGTTCTCTGGTTGCCAAAGGCACAAACCTCGACGACACCGTGGCTGTTTCCGAAAAACTTCTTGCCGCCGGGCTCAAGGATCTCATGCTCGACACCGGAGCCCGCACGGTCCGCGCCGCTCTGGAGGACAGCGTGGTGGGCCGGCGTTCCGCCATCCGCGCCAAATTCAAGCCCCTGGGTTTTCCCACCATCACCTTCCCCTGCGAGATCGCCGCTGATCCGCTGATGGAGGCCATGGTCGCCTCGGTGCTCATCGCCAAATACGCAGGCGTTGTCGTGCTTTCCGACCTGCAGGGCGATATCCTTTTTCCGCTGCTTCTGGAACGGCTGAACATCTTCACCGATCCGCAGCGGCCCATGGTGGTGCAGGAAGATGTGTACAACATCAACGGCCCAACCGAGGATTCCCCGGTTCTCATCACCTGCAACTTCTCCCTCACCTACTTCATTGTTTCCGGCGAGATCGAGGGGAGCAAGGTGCCTTCTTGGCTGCTGATCAAGGACACGGAAGGGCTTTCGGTCCTCACCGCCTGGGCGGCCGGCAAGTTCGGCGCGGACATGATCGCGGCGTTCATGAAAAAATCCGGGATCGAGTCCAAGGTCAAGCATCGGGAGCTTATTATCCCCGGCTATCTTGCCTCCATGAAGGGCGAGCTTGAAGAGGAACTGGCCGGCTGGACCATTACCATCGGCCCCCGTGAAGCCGGGCATCTGCCCGCCTTCCTCAAGGAATGGAAACCCGCGGCGTAAAAAAAGGTTAAAGGTGAAAGGCTAAAGGCTAAAGGTTTCCGCCTTGCACCTTTGACCTTGTACCTTTAACCTTTAACCTTTTACCTTTTTAACCGGCTATGAATATCACAATCAACGGTTATGAAATTGTTGCCGAACAAGGGATCACCATCCTGGAGGCGGCAAAACGGGCGGATATTCATATCCCAACCCTGTGCTACGTGAACAAGGGGACCTCGGACATCCCCTGCGAGATCTGCGTGGTCAGCGTGGAAGGGGTGGAGGCGCCGGTGCGGTCCTGTGTAACCCAGGTGTGCGAAGGGATGCGGATCATCACCGAGTCCAAGGAGCTGCAGGCCAAACGGGCGGAGCGCATGACTCTCCTGATGGAAACCCATTTCGGCGACTGCAAGGCTCCCTGCAATCTTACCTGTCCCGGGCAGATCAATGTACAGGGCTACATCGCCCATGTGGCCAAGGGCCAGTACGAAGAGGCTCTGCGTCTGGTCATGGAGCGCAACCCCTTTCCCTTTTCCGTGGGCAGGGTGTGCCCCCGGTTCTGCGAGACCCGTTGCCGCCGGATTCTCGTGGATGAGCCGGTGTCCATCAACCATCTGAAGCGCTTTGTCGCCGACTGGTGCATGGCCCACAAGATCGACCTGCGTATTCCCCGCGATCCCTCCACCGGCAAAAAGATCGCGGTTATCGGCGGCGGTCCCTCCGGCCTGAGCGGCGCCTACTATCTGGCGCGCAAAGGCCACGATGTCACGGTCTTTGAGTCCGCCGCCAAACTTGGCGGCATGCTGCGTTACGGCATCCCCGACTACAAGATCCCCCAGGATGTGCTTGACTACGAGATCAGCACCATCCTGCGCATGGGGATCAATGTCCGCCTGAACCAGAAATGGGGCGAGGATTTCACCCTGCAATCCCTTAAGGATCAGGGCTACGAGGCTATTCTCATCGCCACCGGCACCCCGGTGGATGAGAGCCTGGATATCCCGGGCTGTGCTCTGCCCAAGGTGATCCCGGCCACGAAATTTCTGCGGGACATGTCCGAGGGCAAGGGTGGCAACTACGGCAGTTCCGCCGTGGTCTTCGGCGGCAACAATGTGGCCATGGAGGTTGCCCGTTCCCTGTTGCGCAAGGAAGTCGGCCAGGTCACCATTATTTATTCCCGGGCTCAGACCGAGATGTCGGCCAATCAGCGCAATATCCGGGTGGCCGAGAAAGAGGGCGTTCAGTTTCTGCTCATGGCCGCGCCGGTGAATTTCAGCGATACCAACAACGGCATCAGCGTGCAGTTGATCCGGACCAAGCTCGGAGAGCCGGACGAGAAAGGAATCCGCTACCCCGAGGCGATCCCCGGTTCCACGGTGAACATCAAGGCCGACACCGTCATTGTTGCCCAGGGATTGAGCGCCTGCCGCGAGAAATTCGACGGCGGCGAGCTGGAGGCGACCCTGGAGCTGACTCCGAAATGCAACATCAAGGCCAATCCCAGAACCTCGCTGACCAATCATCCGGGCATCTATGCGGCCGGTGATGTGACCAGCGGTCCCCGCTCGGTGATCCAGGCCGTGGTCGCGGCCCGGCGCGCGGCGGAAAATATCCATGCCCAGGTCATGGGCATCACCAAGACCGTGGCCGAGAGCCGGTTCAACTTTACCCGGGGCAAGGGGTTCGATGATGTGGATCTCCGCAACTTCGAGGGGATCAACATCAAGCTGCGCGAGAAGATGCCCACCCGGCCGCCCCAGATCGCGACCCAGGACTTCAGCGAGATCAAGCTCGGCTTTTCCGAGCAGATGGCCATCACCGAGGCAAAGCGCTGCCTTTCCTGCGGCTGCCGGGCCTATGACCGTTGCGACCTGAAGAAGCTGGCCACGGATTTCGGCCTCGATCCGACCCGGACCGGGATGGCGGCAAAGCCGGTCTACACGGAAAAGATCGCCCATCCCATGATTCAGGTGGACCTGAACAAGTGCATCTACTGCAAGCGCTGCCAGAACAGCTGCGAATACGATGCCCTGGAAATCAGCGCCGAGGATGTCGATGACAAGGGACGTCCTGTCGGCTTGCGTTTCAGGTTCAAGGAGAACTGCGTCAACTGCGGCAGCTGCGTGGACAACTGCTCCACCGGCGCCCTGAACAAGAAAGACGTATTGGTGCCGGTGGTGAACGAACCCATCCGCGAGGTGCGCTCCACCTGCCCATACTGCGGGGCCGGTTGCCAGATCATCCTCAAGGTGAAGGGCAATACCCTGATGGAGGTCACCGCGGATCCCGACCTGGCGCCCAATTACGGGGCGCTCTGCGTCAAGGGGCGGTTCGGGCATAATTTTGTCCAGCACAAGGACCGTCTGACCAAACCTCTGGTGCGCCGCGGCTCACAGCTGGTGGAGACAAGCTGGGAAGATGCCCTGAATATGGTGGCCAAGCGTTTCTTCGACATCAAGGCCATGTACGGCCCGGATTCCATCTCCGGTTTCAGCTGTGCCCGGGCCAGCAACGAAGAAAATTATCTGATGCAAAAATTCATGCGGACAGCGATCGGAACGAATAATATCGATCACTGCGCCCGACTCTGACACGCTCCCACGGTGGCCAGTTTGGCCCTCACCTTCGGCAGCGGCGCAATGACCAACTCCATTGCGGATACATTGAAAACCGATCTCTTCTTCATGGTCGGCAGCAACCCGGACACCAGCCATCCCACCATCGGGTTGCGCATTCACCAGGCCGTGACCCGGGGAGCAAAACTGGTGGTGGTGGACCCTCGCCGGACCAAGCTGGCCGAGCGGGCCGATCTCTGGCTGCGCATCGTGCCCGGCACCGATGTCGCTTTTTTAAACGGCATGATGCAGGTCATTATCGAGGAGGAGCTCTGGGATAAGAAGTTTGTCGAGGAGCGGACCGAGGATTTTGACGAACTTGCCCGGCTGGTCAAGAAATACACCCCGGAGATGGTGGAAAAGATCACCGGCATCAAGGAGGATCAGTTGCGCCAGGCCGCCCGGATGTATGCGGCGGAAGGGCGGCACGCCACCTTCTGGGGCATGGGCATCACCCACTATGTCACCGGCACGGACCGGGTCAAGTCCATCGCCAACCTGACCATGCTCTGCGGCAAGATCGGGAAGGAAGGCACCGGCTGCAATCCCCTCCGGGGCCAGAACAATGTGCAGGGCGCCTGCGACGTGGGGGCGCTTTTCAATACCCTGCCGGGGTATGGCGGCCTGGAAAACGACAATCTCTTTGATAAGTATGAAAAGCTCTGGGGCATCAAGCTGCCCAGGCGGCCGGGCAAACCCGCCACCGAGGTTTGGGAAAATGTTTTCAAGGGCAATATTCGCAGCCTCTATATCTTCGGCGAGGATCCGGCCGTGGCCGACGCCAATATCGCCCATGTTCAGGCGGCCCTGGAAAAGGTCGATTTTCTGGTGGTTCAGGACATCTTCCTGACCGATACCGCGAAGATGGCGGATGTGGTTCTGCCTGCTGCCTGTTTTGCGGAAAAAGACGGCACTTTTACCTGCACGGAACGAAGGGTACAGAGGATTCGCAAGGCGGTTGAGCCGCCGGGCGAGGCCAAGCCGGACTGGCAGATCATCTCCCTGCTTTCCCAGCGGATGGGCTATCCCATGCATTATAATTCCGCTTCGGAGATCTTTGACGAGATCTGCCAGCTCTTGCCGCAGTACAAGGGGCTGTCCTACGAACGGCTGGAAAAGGTCGGCTTGCAGTGGCCGGTGCCGGACCCGCACCATCCCGGCACCCCGGTGCTCCATACGGAGAAGTTCACCCGCGGCAAGGGGCTGTTCATTGCCGAGGATTACATCCCCCCGGTTGAATTGCCCGATGAGGAATATCCGCTGCTGTTCACCACCGGCCGCGATATTGCCCGGTATAACTTCAGCAGCATGACCGGCAAAACCACGCAGATCGATGAGATCAGCCCGGAGTGTTTTGCCGAGGTGCACCCTGGGGATGCGGAGCGGTTAGGGCTCAAGGAAAAAAACTGGGTGCGGCTCACCTCGCGGCGCGGTTCGGTGGAAATGCGGGCAACCATCACCGACCGGACCCAGGAGGGCACCATCTTCAGCACGTATAACCATTTGCAGGCGCTGGTGAACCTGCTGACTCTGGATGCCCTGGATCGTCTTTCCAGAACTCCGGAGTACAAGCTGTGTGCCATCAAGGTTGAAGTATTGGGCGATGAGTTGCCGGATTGATTTTTTTGGAGTGCGGTTTTGGCTCCTGAGCTGTCAGTTAAAAATAATTGTACTAATTGGAAATGCCATAACCGGCATAAGTATCCGTAACGAAATGCTCTAGGAGCTAGACATTTCGAAACGGCTCCTAAATTTTTTAAGTGGAGTTACACGATGGGACAAGCAAAAGATAAAGCTGAGTTGAGCAGCTTGTCTGCTCAAACGAAACTTATGCCCTCCGGGGCTAAAAAATCAGGGACGGTAATGGTCGTCGGCGGCGGTATCGCCGGGGTCCAGGCGGCCCTTGATTTGACCGAGCTCGGCTACTATGTCTATCTGGTGGAAAAATCCGCAGCCATTGGCGGCGCCATGGCGCAGCTGGATAAAACCTTTCCGACCAACGACTGCTCGCTTTGAATACTCGCGCCTAAGCTGGTAGAGGCCGGTCGGTCTCCCAATATTGAAATCTTAAGCAACGCCGATTTTCTTTCCCTGGACGGAAAGCCGGGCAGTTTTACCGCCAAGCTGCGGATGCGGCCGCGCTATATCGACGCGGACAAATGCACGGCCTGCGGCCTGTGCACCAAGTACTGCCCCAAACATCTGGTGGACCCGTACAATGAGGGCTTGGCGGTTACGAGGCCGATCCACATCGACTATGCCCAGGCAGTGCCAGCCACCTATTATATTGATCCGGAGGCGTGCCTGTACCTGAAGCACGGCACCTGCCAGATCTGCGTCTGCACCTGCCAGAGCAAGGCCATTGATTTCAGCCAGAAACCGGAAGAAAAGGAGATCCAGATCGGGGCGGTGATCATGGCCCCGGGCTTTGGCCGCATCCCCGAGGCAACCCTGGCCAAGTACAGCTATGGTTTGCACCCGGACGTCATGACCAGCCTGGAGTTCGAGCGTCTGCTCTGCGCCTCCGGCCCCTTTCAGGGCGAGGTCAAGTGCCTCTCCGACCACCGGCATCCCAAACGGATCGCCTTTATTCAGTGCGTGGGCTCCCGGGATCTCGGCTGCAACAACGGCTACTGCTCCTCGGTCTGCTGCATGTATGCCATCAAGGAGGCCATGGTTGCCAAGGAGCATGACCCCGAGGTGGAGATTGCCATCTACTACATGGACATGCGGACCCAAGGCAAGGGCTTCGATGCCGCCCAGAAGAAGGCCGAGTCCATGGGGATCAGGTTTGTCCGCGCCCGGGTGGCCGATGTCATGCCGTGGGAAAAGAATCTCAAGCTCACCTACTCCACCCTGGACGGGACGCACAGCTTCGAGCCCTTTGATATCGTGGTGCTCTCCGTGGGCCTCGATGCTCCGGCCGACGCCAAGAACCTCGGCGAGGTCGCCGGTTTTGCCCTGAATAATTACGATTTCTGCAAGACCGAGACCTTTGCCCCCTTGCTCACCACCAGGCCGGGGGTCATGGTGGCCGGCGCCTTCCAGGGTCCCAAGGATATCCCGGAAAGCGTCACCCAGTCCAGCGCGGCCGCAGGCTTGGCAGCCGGGCTTATTGCCAAGGATCGCGGCAAGGCCCTGGTGCACAAGACCTATCCCAAGGAACAGAAAACCGGCAAGGACGAAGAGGTCCGCATCGGCGTCTTTGTCTGCCATTGCGGGATCAACATCGGCAGCGTCGTCGACGTGCCTGCGGTTGAGCAGTACACCGAAGGGATGGAAGGCGTGGTCTACCATGCCCAGAGCATGTACAGCTGCTCCCAGGACGCCCAGGAGGTGATCAAGGCCAAGATCAAGGAGCATAACCTGAACCGGGTGGTCATCGCCGCCTGTTCCCCGAGAACCCACGAGCCGCTCTTCCAGGAAACCCTGAAGGATGCGGGGTTGAACCGCTGTCTCTTCGAGATGGTCAATATCCGTGACCACTGTTCCTGGGTTCATGCCAACGAACCCGCGGCCGCAACGCAAAAATCCAAGGACCTGGTGCGGATGGGTGTTGCCAAGGCCCGCCACATCCAGCCTCTGCCCGAGCAGACCGTGCCGGTTACTGCCAAGGCCCTGGTTCTGGGCGGCGGGGTGGCAGGGTTGACCGCGGCCCTCACCCTTGCCGAGCAGGGCTTCCATACCACGGTGGTGGAAAAGGAGGCGACCCTGGGCGGCCATCTTCAGCATCTCTCCTACACCCTGCAGGGCGACACGGTGTCCACGGTTTTGGGCGAGATCACCGACAAGGTGAAGAAGAACAAAAAGATCGAGGTGCTGACCAATACCGAACTGACCCAGGTCAACGGCTTTGTCGGCAACTTCAGCTCGGTGCTCACCACCACCAAGGGGAAGAAAGCCACGGAAACCACCCTTGACCATGGGGTGATCATCATCGCCACCGGCGGCCGCGAGCATCGGCCCGAAGTGGTGCTGGGCAATCCGGTGAAATACTCCGACACCATCGTTACCCAGCGCGAGCTGGAGCAGCGCTTGTCCGGCAAGGGCAAGAACCTGGCGCCCAAGTCGGTGGTCATGGTGCAGTGCGCCGGTTCCCGGGGGGATGATCTCAACTACTGCAGCAAGGTGTGCTGCAACCATGCGGTGAAAAACGCCCTCAAGATCAAGGCGCTTGACCCGGCCTCCCAGGTGGTGGTGCTTTACCGCGACATGCGCACCTACGGCTTTGCCGAGGACGCTTACCGCGAGGCCAGGGAAAAAGGGGTGGTCTTCATCCCCTACACCATGGACAACAAGCCGAAATTCAAGAGCAGCGGCAAGAAGACCAGCGTTACTTTCTACGATCCGATCCTCCGCGACGAGGTCACCATGGCCCCGGAGATGCTGGCTCTCAGTGTCGGCATCGTGGCCGACGGGACCGAAGACTTGAGCAAGCTCTTGAAGATTCCGGTCAACGAAGACAAGTTCTTCCTCGAGGCCCATGTCAAGCTGCGACCGGTGGAATTGCCGGTGAGCGGGGTCTATGTCTGCGGCCTGGCTCATTCGCCCAAACCGGTGGAGGAGATCATCGTCCAGGCGCAGGCAGCGGCGGCCAAGGCATCCATCCCGCTCTGCAAGGGCTTTGTTTCGGTGGAGCCCACCATTTCCTGCGTGGACAAGGAAGCGTGCATCGGCTGCGGCCTGTGCGAATCGCTCTGCCCGTACCAGTCCATCCGGATCATCAAGGACGAAAACGGCAAGCGCAAGGCCGAGACCATCACCGCCTCCTGCAAGGGCTGCGGCATCTGCGCCTCGCATTGCCCGGTATTCGCCATCTCCATGGGCGGCTTCACCGACGAACAGATCAACGCGCAAATCACCGCCTTTGGTGCACAATAGAGGAGCAGTTATGAGTCAGAACGATTTCAACCCGAAGATCCTGGGTTTTCTCTGCAACTGGTGCTGCTATGCCGCAGCGGACAGTGCCGGGGTTTCCCGTTACCAGTATCCGCCGAATCTGCGGACCATCCGGGTGATGTGCACCGGACGTCTCGATCCGGCCTTTGTCCTGCGCGGGTTTGCCGAAGGCGCCGACGCCATCTTCTCCGGTGGCTGACAACTCGGTGAATGCCATTACCAGGTTGGTAATTACGACGCGATGGGTGTGAGTGCATTGGTGAAGAAGGTTCTGGCCGAGGTCGGGATCAATCCGGATAGGTTTGGTCTGCAGTGGGCCTCGGCGGCGGAGGCGCCGCGCTTTGTCAAACTGATCACCGATTTTACCATGAAGACCAAGGAGCTCGGCCCCATAGGCCAGGCCGAAGGCTTGAGCCCCGAGGAGTTGAAGGTCCGGATCGGCAAGGCCCTTGCCCTGGTGAGCGACCGCAAGCTGCGGATCGCCCTGGGCAACGCCACCAAGACTATTCGGAAAGAGGCGATCTTTACCCAGGACTCCATAACCGCCGTGATCGAGGAGAAGCTGGGCAAGACCATCACCGCCGGGCTGGAAGGCGGCGGGGCGGAGGTTGCTGCCAAGAAGTAAACGGTGTAAGCAGTATAGAAGAAGATGATCCACCGGGAGGTGCGGACAGTTGTTCGCCCCTCCCGTTTTTTTTTGGGGGGGGGTCGAGAAGGAAAGAGAAAGGTGGAAGGGAAGGGTGCCTGCCCCGGCTGGGTGAATATCAGAAACTCTAACGAGATTACGTTGGAAGATATCGGTCAGGACCTGTTCTCTCAGGTAGCCAACGAGTATGTCGTTCAACTAAACCGGGAGATTCAGGAGGTGCGCGGCGAAATGAAAGACTACGGCTTGGCGGAGGATTAATGCCGCTCTCGATAACAAATTCTAACAAATTCCGGGGACATGATAGAATGGCACTAGTTTAAGCATTTGCAGCCTGGTATTTGCTCCGGTGCGGAATCACAGTTATTTCATGCCTCGGCGAGGACATCAGCTGGTAATTTTTCTTCCGTCGTTTAAGGCATCGTGGTTC
>JAJZRF010000074.1 GCA_021847425.1 Deltaproteobacteria bacterium
TCTATTCCCCCCTGATGTTCTATCTTGATGAATGCTGGATGGGGGTAAATAGTAGTTTTGAATATCTCTTGAAATTTGGCCGCTCATTCAAGGTCGGGTTTACCCTTGCCCACCAGGAGATCAGCAGTTTTCCGTCGATCCGAACCCTGAAAAGCATTATCAGTAATTGCAATACCAAGATTGCGATGTTCCCGGCTGGTCCAGAAGAGACGGCCATGCTTGCCGATGTATATGGTATCAGCAGGAAGGATTTCCTTGAGCTTGGCAAGCATCAGGCGTGGGTGAGGATATTGAACAGGAACAGTCTTGTGAAAACATATCCGCCACCAGTGCCGGAGGTAGTGGCTGTCCCGCATGAGTTAGATAGGCATCAGGCGATGGCCAACAACATAGCGCCATCGGAAGTCCCATGTAATTTTCTGAAGGATTGTTGGTTTCCCTGTTAAACCTGAAATAGTCAAGTCTTGTGCGTCTGATTTATATTGTAAAAGAATCGCTGAATAGCTATGTTTCCTCCATTATGAAATCTGAATTCAGGCGCATAATCTCCCTCATGCTCATTTTCGTGGCCATCATCGGCCTGGCGATGTCTTTTGGCGAGGATATTGTGTGCGCCGGGGAACAGCCGGACGCAAAGAGTGTATAGAACTTCGTTATGCCACATCAAAAATGAGAAAAATACATGGCTGATCCTAATGGGTGTTTTTCTTGCTCTTCCGTTGAGCGAACAAAGCATTTGAGGCATGGCCGAAAGCTCGAATACTTTACCATTGGCTGGAATATGGTGGAAGCAGGTGTAGCTATCGGAGCCGGATGGTTTGCGGGCAGCATCGCATTGGTAGGCTTCGGCGTCGATTCTCTCATTGAAAGTCTCTCCGGTTCAGTTCTCCTCTGGAGGCTATCCTCTCCCGCACACGACGAGAGCCGCGAAAAGATTGCCCTCAAGCTTGTGGGTATGAGCTTTCTTATCCTTGCCGCATATGTCGCCTTCGATGCCATCAAGTCCATTCTTGCTCATGAGCCGCCGCAAGTCAGCCTGGTCGGCATCGGTTTATCTGTCGTCTCACTCATCATCATGCCTCTCCTCGCTCGCGCAAAACGCCTGTCGGCCGCGAATCTGGGAAGCCGCGCCATGAAGGCGGATTCGCGTCAGACTGATCTCTGTGCTTATCTTTCGGCCATCCTTCTTGGAGGTCTTGCGCTCAACGCACTTTTTGGCTGGTGGTGGGCTGACCCCGTGGCGGCACTAATCATGGTGCCGATCATCGCACGTGAGGGTTTTGAAGGTTTGCGTGGAGAGACTTGCGAAGACTGCCATTAAAAAGCAGACGCCGAGAAGCGCGGCGGCGCTGCTTATGCGGAGCGTTATTCGATGATCCCCAAATCACCCCCTTCTTTCAAGTTTTCCAGGGTCGGCCTGACGATAGTAGCCGCCAGCATCGTCCTGTTCTCCGTGTTGACCGCCATTACCTTCCGGAATTTAAACCGCGAACAGCAGCTCATGAAGCATTTTCTGCTCCAGGAGGGGCTGACCCTTATCCGCGCCTTCGAGGCGGGCACCCGTACTTCCATGATGCTGCATTGGCAGGCAGAGGGCAACAACCTCGCCGCCCTGGTCCGGGAAACGGCAAAATCGCCGTCCGTTGCCTATATCGGCATTATCAATGAGCAGGGAAAGGTAGCGGCCACCGCCGGAGAATGGCGTGATTCGAGCACTCGCCCCCCTGTAAGCCAAGTGCTTTCCCACGACGCGCCGCTCACCAACTTTGCCGCCCAGGATTCTCCAAGGCAGATTTTTGAGGTGGCAAAGGAATTCAATCCGGTGGCCAGCCTGGAGCTCGGCGGGGAAGATCGGCGAAATCGCTGGCAACAGTGGTGCCAGCCGGAAAGATACGGCGCGCCGATAACCGGTAGACAGGTGATTTTCGTAGGCCTCTATACCACCGAGTTCGATGAAGCCAGAAAAGAGGATGTGCGGCAGGCCCTTATCATGGGCGGCATCCTGTTTTTGTTGGGCAGCGCCGGCCTGTATTTCATTTTTTTGTATCAAGGGATACGGGTCAGCCGTTCCACCTTGGCCAACATGGAACTCTATACGCGCAACGTCATCGAGAGTATGCCTGTCGGGTTGCTCACTTTAGACACCGGCGGACGGATAGTATCCAGCAACGGCAAGATAGCGGAGCTGTTGGGGCAGTCCGAAACCGGACTGGAAGGCAAGACCTGGCGGCAGGTGACCGGCGATAGACACAGCCGACTGGAACCGCTCATCCAGGGAGGCACGGATTTTTTTGATGTTTCTTTGGAGTGTTACCGCCAGGACGGAAAAACCATCCCGGTCAAGGTCAGTGCGGCGCGCCTTTTGAATAAAGAGGGAAAATGGTTGGGCACGGTTTTGACCTTCAGGGACATGCGGGAAATTCGCGAGATGGAGGAGAAACTGGAACGTTCCCGCCGCCTTGCCGCTCTGGGCCGGATGGCTGCCGGCATAGCCCATGAAATACGCAATCCCTTGGGAACCCTACGCGGATTCGCCCAATACTTCGGCGGTCAGGCGCAAGACGGCAGCGCCAAACGGTATGCGGAACTTATGATCGGCGAGGTGGACCGCCTGAACCGGACCATTTCGGCCTTGCTGCAATTTGCCAGGCCCAGGGAGCCGGAGTTTGAAAAGGTTGTCTTGGGTGAATTGCTAACAAAGACCGCCCAGTTACTGGCGGACGATTTCAAGAATCACGCGGTAGCCTTTGGCCTGGATGTTCCGGAAGAAGACATTTCCCTGGACGCGGACCCTGATCTTTTTCTCCAGGTGTTGCTCAATCTGCTACAAAACGCCCTCGCCGCCGTGGAGGAAGAAGGCTCCATTGTTTTGGGCGCCAGACGTTATAATGATGCGGTCCATATTTGGGTGCGGGATAATGGCAAAGGCATGACCCAGGAGGAGCAGGCGCGCATGTTCGATCCTTTTTTCTCCACCCGAAAAACCGGCACCGGACTCGGTTTGGCCGTGGTTCATAACATCGTTGAACAGCATCATGCCCGCATAGGTGTTGAAAGTGAAAGCGGCAAGGGCACGACGGTTACGCTGGTTCTTCCCATACACCAAGGAGAGCGCCGTGAGTAGCGGGGAAAAAAGAATTCTGCTGGTGGATGATGATGTCGCCCATCGCACCATGCTCAACGCCAACCTGGCAGGCGCCGGTTACGAGGTTATTGAGGCGGAGGACGGCGACCAGGTGCTGCCGATCCTGCATGAACAGAAAATCGACCTCATATTGCTCGATCTTAAAATGAAACGCATGGGGGGGCTTGAAACGCTCGCCGCCATGCAGGAAGCCCATTGCACTCTTCCGGTTATTATTCTGACAGCCTTCTCCTCGGTGGAAAGCGCGGTCACGGCAATGAAACAAGGCGCTTTCGATTATATAACAAAGCCCGTTGATATCGAGGAGCTGAAGCTGACGCTGACCAAGGCTCTGAACTTTGAGCGGCTACAGGCGGAAAATGACCTGCTTAAAAAGCGCCTCCACGAACAATTTGATTTCGGCAACATCATTGGCCGCAGTCGCGGGATGCAGGAACTGTTTGCGACCCTGGCCCTGGTGGCCCCCAGCGACGCCACTGTGCTCATTGCGGGCGAGTCCGGTACCGGCAAGGAATTGGTTGCCAATGTTATCCATGAGAACAGCCTGCGCAAAAATGGCCCGTTTATCAAGGTGAATTGCGCGGCGCTCCATGAAAATTTGCTGGAAAGCGAACTTTTCGGCCATGAAAAAGGCGCTTTCACCGGAGCGGCGATACAACGCAAGGGGCGGTTCGAACAGGCGCACCAGGGCACCTTGTTCCTGGATGAGATCGGCGACATGAGCCTGACTACCCAGGCCAAAATCCTGAGGGTGTTACAGGAAGGGGAATTTGAGCGGCTTGGCGGCGACAAAAGCATCAAGGTCGATGTCCGCCTGCTGGCCGCTACCCATAAGAATTTGGAGCGCATGGTCGCGGAAGGCTCTTTCCGCCAGGATCTCTATTTCCGTCTTAATGTCGTCCCGGTTGTGCTTCCACCCCTGAGGAACCGCAGGGAGGACATTCCACCGTTAGCCGACTTTTTCCTGAAGAAATATTCCCGGAAAAACCGCAAAAATATCCGGGGGATTCACCCCCAGGCCCTGGCGCTGTTAACACGCTATGAATGGCCAGGCAATATTCGCGAGCTGGAAAACACCATGGAACGGGCCGTGATTCTCTGCCTCGGGGAACAGATATCTCCCCTGGAGCTTCCACCCCATCTTCGTCCGGACGAGGAGGAGTATCGGGCTGATGAGGGGCCATCTTCGCCGCCTCCCGGTCTCACTCTGCGGGACATGGAATGCGAACTGATCCGCGCCACCCTTCAACAGACCAACGGGAATAAATCCCAAACCGCCAAGACTCTCGGAATCGCCCGCCAGACCCTGCAAAACAAGATGAAAGAGTACGACCTTTCCTAGGGAAGTTCTTCTCCTGTCTTATTTCTAGACACCCCCTTGTTCCCGTATCGCATCTAGCCGCCTAATTTTTGGGCACTTGCGCTTCCTTTTCTGCTCGTCCATTTCTCCTGAAAATATATTTGTCTTTTTATTTCGTGCAGTTGCCTGCGGTTGCTCCCCGAAAAACTTTATTGGCACGCCCTTTGCTATACCCAATAAACAAAGAGTAAACAAAGGAGGATGTCATGAGGAAATTCTGGAAAACAACCACGATGGTTTTGCTTCTGCTCGGTGCGGCATTGACCTTAACAGGTTGCGGCTATTGTTGGAGTGGTCACGGTTATGGATATTATAACGGCCCAGTTCAGTGAACGGCTATTCCCAGGGGTGCGGACACCTAAGGGATTACCCGCAAAATTACAATTATTAAGGAGGAAATCATGTTTTGCGGCATAGGCTGGGCACATGAATGGCACTTTTTCTGGATAATAGCGACAGCGATTGTTGTTCTCGCAGCTCTTGCGCTTGTCGCAACCCTGCGGGAAGGAGGGAAGAGTGATTTTTTCCTGGGCGCAAGTTGTCCGGCGTGCGGCGGCGCAGTGAAAAACAGCTTTTTGCGCTGCCCCCACTGCGCGGTCACTTTGAAAAGTCATTGTCCGTCCTGTAGTAAAATTGTGGAAAGCGTTTGGAAGTACTGCCCTTTTTGCCGGGCAGATGTGAGTGAAACCAAATAAATCATCACAAGGAGAACGTATCATGAAAAAAGGAAAAATTCTTATCGCTGCACTGGTAACAGCTTTTAGCCTTGGAGCCATATCCCAAGCCGGGGCCTGGATGGGGGGGCCTATGTCCGGTCCCATGGGAGGTCCTATGATGGGGGCGAACAAACCGGCCTTGACCGCGGAGCAGAAGCAGAAGGCCCAGGCAATCGAGGCCAAATACCAAAAACAACTGACCGACAAGGAGGCTGCTGTCCGAGCTAAGGCGGCAGAGCTTGATACTGCCCTGGCAGACGGGTCAACCACGCTGGGCAAGGCCAATACCCTTCGGTCCGAGCTCTACGCCCTGGAGCAGGATTACTGGCGCCTGCGTTCGCAGGTGAACCAGGAAATCGGCGCGGGCTACTCCGGCCCCATGGGTTGGGGGCCGATGTACTGCTCTTGGCATGACAACCATCCCGGCATGTACGGCGGTAACGGCGCCATGATGGGTTCCGGTGGAGGATGGTGCCGCTGGTAGGAAAGAATTGGGTACATACGTGGGGTCATGGTCAGCAGGGAGGGAACGCGGTTTCCGTCGTCAGCTAAGCGGCAGTACAGATATTCGGCCTTGAAAAGGAATCTTCGGATCAGTAGCCGCCTCTCCCTGCTTCGCCATCAAGAATAAGAGCCTTGTGCGTCTGATTTATATTGTAAAAGAATTGCTGAATAGCTATGTTTACTCCATTATGAAATCCAAATTCAGACGCATAATCTCCCTCATGCTCATTTTCGTGGCCATCATCGGCCTGGCGATGTCATTTAGCGAGGATATTGTGTGCGCCGGGGAACTGCCGGACGCACATGAGGCCGTATCCTCATTCCTTGCTCAAGGGTCGGCGCAGGTCCATGGCAGCAACTGTCCATGTGCCCCGGCCCCATCACACGCCCAAGATGATCATGTTTGTTTTGGCGGCTGTAATGGCCCATGCCATGCCCCGCTGGTCTCAACACCGGCCAGCTTCGACTATCCATTATCTTTCGCCTCTCGTTACCCCGCAGAAATAGCCCGACATATCCCCGAGGTCTATCCTTCCCTCTTTGTTCCACCCGACGCAGCAACCCTCTGATCATCTTTTTTTTCGCAACATTACCAACGTAACGACATAACTGTGGCCTGCGTGCCCGCACCCTGCCGTAGCCACCTATCCATCTGTATGGAGGTTTCCCCATGATCTGTTCAACACAGGTGCGTGGAACTATCTTTGCTCTGTTGTTGCAGTCGCTTTTTTGTCTGCCTGCATTGGCCGAGCCCGTTCCCCACACCATCAATGAAATTGTTGCCCTTGCCCAGAAACAGAGCGCCGAGCTGACCGCCTTGGAAAAGGAAGCGGAGGCAAAGCACGCGCTTGCCCTTCAGTCTGGCGCCATGGCCAACCCCACCCTGGAATTGCAGGGTTCCACCGGCAGCCTGTCCGGCAGTCCTGATGAGCGTTCCGCCTCAATCGGCATCAATCAGGAGATACCGTTGAACGGCAAATTGCGCCTACGCCGCGAAGCGGGACAGCGTGAGGCCGAAGCGGCGCAGCGGCAGCGAGATAACGCTGCGCGGCTGTTGAGAGAAGAGATTTCCGTCCTAGCCTTTGACCTGGCCCTGGCCGACAAACGTCGCGAGCTTGCGGCTGACTTGGTTGGCCTTAATCGCGACCTGGTGACCATTGCCG
>JAJZRF010000075.1 GCA_021847425.1 Deltaproteobacteria bacterium
CTTGCCGCCGATTGTGTTGAGGGGCACTTTCCCCTGTGCGTCGTCAAATCGGCGAGGTCGTAGTTTTAACCGATCATTGTGGGTGATCTCCCAGGCAAAAACCTTAAACTAGCGCCATTCGGGACAGGATACGCAATTCAAATCAAAGAATGTTGCCATCAACCGCGCACTCCGTGATTCCATGGGTACAATACGGAATTCGCCTGACTGACTGGAACCTCATCCCTTCCTTGCGACCGGTCCTCCGGATCGGGTAATTCCGGGGACACAATAGAATGGCGCTAGTTTAAGCGATTTCAGCATGATTTTTGCGTCTCTGAGTCTCTCACATTTTATGCTTAGGCGATATTAGCCGCTGGTAGTTTTTTCTTGCCGCCGATTGTGTTGAGGGGCACTTTCCCCTGTGCGTCGTCAAATCGGCGAGGTCGTAGTTTTAACCGATCATTGTGGGTGATCTCCCAGGCAAAAACCTTAAACTAGCGCCATTCGGGACACAATACGGCATTAGCATGAAGAAAAGAGAGATACCCCCAGTTTTTTCGTCACCACCACCGACTTCCCTCAAGGTGAAGCCAGGGGCAGCTCAGAACAGTATTCTCCCAAACAATAAAACGATAAATTCATCTCCACGGCCGGTCGGTCAAGGGAGTAGAAACTTTCAACGAAAAAATGAAGCGCAAGATCGACTCCTTCGCAGGCCGTGCCCTGTAAGGCCTGCGTGTAGCCATCGCTGAGCCGCCCTTTGCCAATATCTGCCACATCATGGGTCTGGATCGTTTCACCTTGCGGGGCAAAAAGAAGGTGAACATTCAGTGGAACCTGTTCTGCATTGTCCACAACCTGAAAAAAGTAGCACGGTACGGGCCTCAGTTTGCTTAATCAGCAGGAAAAAGCTGAAACTGTTTGACAATAAATCCGGTTCTGGCAAAGTAATGGAGTCGGACGACAGGAGCAGGCAAAAAAGAAGCGGGAAACAGAACAGATAAACCGGGAAGCCGGACCAGAAGCGGCGAAAAAATCAAACCGCTCTCATCCGGTGAACCCTTCCAAAACGGGTTTTTCTACAGACTCGTTAGGCCTCACCATTTTCCGGAGCAGATATGGATGTCTGGAAAGCAGAAAGTAACCCGGGCAAGCAGTCTGCGCTTTCAGCAGTCTGCTTGATCGCAGGTCTTGCCTTGATGTTTGGTTTTCGCAGCTTTCACGGTTCTGGGACTAACGAATTCGCCGGGTTTTCCCTTGGAGTGTTGCTTTGCATTCTCGGCGTTTGGAATCTCGTGACGAGTGGTAAGCAGTCAGTTACCGTTGATCCCAATACTCGTCAAATCATCGTCGAAGAGTCATTCGTAATCACTGTGAGGCGACATGCAATTTTATTCAGTAATGTTGTCGGGGTCAGCATTGGCTACCTCGGAAAATCATCTAACGCAGTCACCTGGTATTACCTCGTTCTCAAGCTCTCCAACGGAAAGGAGTTCTCTCTATTTCCCCCTGGTCGTTTTTACGAAGGTGGATCAGACAGGTCAACTGTCGAAAGCTGGCAGAAACGTCTTGAGCAGTATCTTGGGCTCAAACGCGCGTCATAAGGAATATAGACAAGGAACGTCGGAATTCGAATTCGTCGAATTCGGGGGACAGGACAGAATGGCGCTAGTTTAAGCGATTTCAGCATGATTTTTGCGTCTCTGAGTCTCTCACATTTTATGCTTAGGCGATATTAGCCGCTGGTAGTTTTTTCTTGCCGCCGATTGTGTTGAGGGGCACTTTCCCCTGTGCGTCGTCAAATCGGCGAGGTCGTAGTTTTAACCGATCATTGTGGGTGATCTCCCAGGCAAAAACCTTAAACTAGCGCCATTCGGGACAGGACACGCAATTCCAATCAAAGAATGTTGCCATCAACCGCGCACTTCGTGATTCCATGAGCACAATACGGAATTCGCCTGACTGACTGGAACGGCACCCTTTCCTGACGATCCGGTCCTCCGGATCGACTTCTTGACCGCATACCGTTTTTTTTATAACCACTCAGAGTAAAATCACGGAGACTGCCGAAACGGCTGGCTGTCGAATGCTGCCCGGTGTTTTGCTTGACTTATTGGGATAATGCGCGATATTAGACGATTGAGCGTGGGGAAGCAGTCCCCTTCTTTTTTTGCCGGCGCGTTGGTGTAACCTTGTATGTCCATCCCGATGATTCAACTCCGCAATCTTCTCCCCGATGACCTGGCCGCCATAAGGGATTGGCCTCCTTATCCTCCGGAATTTAAAAATCTGGATTACGCCTTGCGGGGTAATGGCTGGCTGGACGAATACCGCAGCAAGCCGGACACCCGGTGTTTTGCGGCGATGCAGGCGGAGGAGCTGGTTGCCTTTACGATTCTTTCGAAAACGGGCGATGCGGAGGCCGAGTTTCGCATTGCCCTGCGGGGTGATAGAATCGGGCAGGGGCTGGGCCGGGCCATCACGGCCATGACCCTGGCCAGGGGATTTGCGGAAATCGGCCTGGGCCGCATCCATCTTATTGTACGCAAGGACAACCCGAGGGCCATGCGTCTGTACAGGCGTCTGGGGTTTGTCGAACACGGCGAATGTGTTAAAAACGTCAACGGAAAGCAGGTGCATTTCCTGATCATGGAATTGGGGAAGGAGTCGTATTCACCGGAAGGAGCAGGCGTATGAAACGAGCGTTGTTGGTGATCGATGTGCAGAACGAATATTTCTTCGGCAAGCTGCCGGTCTCGTATCCGCCGGGAAGCCTGGACAATATCCTCAAAGCGATGGATGTTGCCGCGGAAAAGCAGATCCCCGTGGTGGTGATCCGGCATGCGGCCAAGGTGGAGGCATCGCCGGTTTTCCGGAAGGGGACTCCGGAATGGCAGCTTCACCCCGAGGTTGAAAAGCGGCACCGGGAGGTGTTGATCGAAAAGAACTGGCCGGACAGCTTCATGGAAACGAATCTGGAAGAGTGGCTTGCGGCCAACGGCATCGATACGCTCACCGTGTGCGGCTACATGACCCAGATGTGCTGCGACACCACCGCGCGCCGCGGTTTCCACCTTGGCTATGGTGTTGAATTTCTCGCCGATGCCACGGGAACACTGCTGTTTGCAAACCAGGCCGGAACCGTGACCGACGAAGAACTGCACCGCGCCGTCCTGGTAACCCAGCAGAGCCGCTTCAGCCGGGTGATGAAAACCGAGGAATGGGTCAGCGGTGTCCGGGCCGAGCCCTGATAAGCCGCCACAAAGGGCATGGGACACCGCTGCCTGTTCCCGTCTCGTACCTGTTGCCTTTTTTTAGCGCCGGATGCCCTGAAATCGGCGGCCGCGTCCCGGTTTAATTGTTTGGCCCGCAGATCAGACCAGATACACGTCAAACCGGCTGTTTTTGCCGCTGGTCGTGAAATTCGGTTCCGGGCCGCTCAGGGCAGGGGCCAACCGCGGCCGTTTCACCACCACCCGGCGGGTGGCCACACCAAGGGCGGCACGCAGCAGAGCGTCGCTGTCCTCATCATCGCCGACCAGCAGGCGGAGAAGCCGCATCTCTTTCTTGACCAGGGCGCTTTTGCTGCGGTGGGGGTACATGGGGTCGATGCAGATCACCTCGGGCCGCGCGCCCTGCCAGGTGCGGAGGATCTCCAGGCTCTCGCCCGCAATGAGGCTGATCCTGGCCATGATTCCGGCAAGCGCTGGTTCCTGTTTCGCCCGCTCGATGCCGTCCGCCAGCAGGGCCGCCACCACCGGCGAGCGTTCCACCATGGATACCGTGCAGCCGAGCCCGGCCAGGATGAAACCATCGCGGCCCAGCCCTGCGGTGAGATCCAGCACAACAGGGGGAGCACCGCCCTTGAGGCCCGCCGCTCTGGCAATACCCTCTTTGCGGCTGGTGGTATGCCTGCGGCGGTATTCGATTGTCCCGCCGAGGAAATCAACGAACAGCGGGCCCTCCGCGCCCTTGGTGGTTTGGCGCAGCTCCAGCCGCTCCGGGGTCAGGGTCAGCAGCAGGACAGGGGGGAGCTCTTTTGGTTCATAGATCGGCAAGCCGAGATGTCCGGCCAGGGCGGCGGCCTTGCCGGCCAGGCCGGGATCGGTATGGCTGACGGCGATGGTGCTTGCGGGGTTGCGGATGGTCATGGCGGCTGGCGGAGCATCTCCTGGTTGCGGGCGGAAAGCCGGCAACGGCTTTTTCCCGGTGCATCATTTCCCGTACATGGTATATTCAAAAGGTTTTGTAACTATCCAGCCGCACCACATCTGCTTCGCCGCTGCGCTGCTGTCATCGGCCTGCTCATGTGCAATAGCACACTTCGCAGGCCTCTTCCGCACATCTGTGGCACTGCTGAACAGTTACATTCCGTGGTTTTCGTCCTATTTCGGCATCAAGCAGGATAGTTACAAGGTTTTTTCGCAGGCCATGCTCCGCAGGCCAAACCGCTCCACACACAGCAGAGAAGATAATGGATACCCAGCATAAAGCACAAGCCAAAGTTGTGGCCATCATCCCGGCCCGCTATCATTCCAACCGCTTCGAGGGCAAGCCCCTGGCCAGGATCGCGGGCAAACCCATGATCCAGCACGTGTACGAACGGGCCAAGGGTGTGGCCCTGCTTTCCCGGGTGGCAGTAGCCACCGACGACGAGCGGATCGCCGCATGCGTGCGCTCCTTTGGCGGCGAGGTGGTGATGACGCGCTCCGACCATGTCTCCGGCACCGACCGGCTGGCCGAGGCGGCCTCCATCATGGGAATCGGTGAGCAGGACGTGGTGGTGAACATCCAGGGCGACCAGCCGTTGTTCGAGGCGGAGGTGGTTTCCCAGGTTGCCACCCCGTTGCTGGAAGATCCGGCCCTGCCCATGTCCACCTTGATCTACAAGATCGTGCGTCAGGAAGAGATCACCGACCCCAACCACGTCAAGACCGTGTTCGACCGGCACAACAACGCCCTTTATTTTTCCCGCGCCTCCATCCCCTTCCAGCGCAACCCCGAGGAGCCGGAAGCGCCCACCTACTACAAGCACCTGGGCTTCTATGCCTACCGCAAGGGTTTTTTGCTCACTTTTGTCGGGCTGCCCGAGGGGGAGTGGGAGCGGTTCGAGAAGCTGGAGCAGCTGCGGGCCCTGGAGTTCGGCTACCGCATCCGGGTGGTGCTTACACCGCACGATTCCATCGAGGTGGATACGCCCAAGGATCTGGAGCGGGTGGAGGAGTTGATTCGCAAAGACGGTAACTAACGGGATTGACCGGGCATAGACTCGGTTAGAAAATGGCAGAGGACAAGAAAATCCCCTCTCCCCCTGCGGGAGAGGGTTAGGGTGAGGGGGAACGTGCAGATTGTGATGTGGTTGGCAACTTCACCCACCCCCCAGCCCCCTCCCGTCAAGGGAGGGGGAGTTTAAAGCGAAAAGCTTCGGACATTATTGAGTTTGACCTATTTAAAACCATATAATTTGAGGAAATAAAAATGAAACGAAACAAGATCACCATCATCGGCGCGGGCAATGTCGGCGCCACCGCCGCCCACTGGGCCGCCAGCCGGGGCCTGGGCGATATCCTCCTTCTGGACGTGGTGGAGGGGGTGCCCCAGGGCAAGGCCCTTGACCTGCTGCAATCAGGCCCGGTGGACGGCTTCAGCAATCGGGTTACCGGCTCCAACGATTTTGCCGATCTGGCCGGTTCCAACGTGGTGATCATCACCGCAGGCCTTGCCAGGAAGCCCGGCATGAGCCGCGACGATCTGCTGGCCAAGAACGTGGCCATTGTCAAATCCTGCGCCGAGCAGGTGGCGAAATATGCCCCGGACTGCGTCTTGATTGTGGTCACCAACCCCATCGATGCCATGGTCTACACGGCCTTCAAGGTCTCCGGCTTCCCCAGGGAGCGGGTGATCGGCATGGCCGGGGTGCTCGACTCGGCCCGTTACCGCACCTTCCTGGCCGAGGCCCTGGGCGTGGCGCCCCGCGATGTCAACGCCATGGTCATGGGCATCCACGGCGACCTCATGCTGCCGCTCATCCGGCTGGCCAATGTGGCCGGGGTGCCGGTCACCGACCTGCTGTCCGGTGAGGAGCTGGCCGGAATCGTCAAGCGCACCCAGCACGGCGGGGCCGAGATCGTCAACCATCTCAAGACCGGCAGCGCTTTTTACACCCCGGGTCTGGCGGCAGTGGAGATGGCCGAGGCGGTGCTCACCGACAGCAAGCGGGTACTGCCCTGCGCCGCTTATCTGGAAGGCGAATTCGGCTTTTCCGGCTGCTTTCTCGGGGTGCCGGTGGTGCTGGGCGATAAGGGTGTGGAACGGATCATCCAGTTCAAACTCACCGGCGAAGAACAGGCTGCCATGGCCGAGTCCGAGGTCGCGGTGCGCAAGCAGATGGCTGCCACGGGTTTATAGAAAAACAGGCTCAAGGCTGAAGGCTGAAGGAAGCGGAGAAGCTGCTGCCGGTCTTTTGCCGTCAGCCTTCGGTCTTCAGTCTTTAGCCTCTCCCTTCAACCTTCAACCTTGAGCCTTTCACCTTGAACCTCTCCCCTTCAACGCCCCTGTCCGTCAACGAGCTGATTGCCCGCACGGGCGATGCGCGGTTCGGCCTGCTCGATTTGCTGCCCGAGGGCGATCTGGCCGAGAAGCTCATCGCTCTTGCGCTCGCCGGTCCGCCGCCTGCCCCTGCGGCCATGGTCAAGGAGCTGGACTGTCTGACCGGGGCCTTGAACGCTACGGAAACCAAGGATGTCCGGGTGGTTGTCTTCGGGGGCGGCACCGGGCTGTCCAATCTCATCGGCGGCGACAGCCGCAACCCCCTGTGGCCCGTCAATCCGTTTCAGGGATTGAAAGAGATTTTT
>JAJZRF010000033.1 GCA_021847425.1 Deltaproteobacteria bacterium
CGTATTTCTCGAAGGTCAGCACTTGGGCCGAGGCGTAGCCGCGATAGGCCGCCGACATCTGAAAGAGATCCATTTCCTCCAGGGCATGATTGAACGGCCCCTCCGCCCAGAGGGAGACCATCTTCAGGTCCAGGCCCAGACTCCATTCCCCGCAATACACCTGATAGCCCGACTCGCGGATGATCTCGTCCGCTTCGTCGCGCCAGTCCACGGCGGACTTACGGATGTGACCGAAGATGTCCAGACTGGTGTCGTAATCCATAAAGCATTGATAGCGGTGGATATCGAGGGCCACGTTGCGGAACTCCGGCTCCTGGAGAAACCCTGCATACTCCCGGAAGCTGCGGAAACCGTCGTGGAACACCACCGTCACCCGTTCGGGCGGGCAGTGGCGGCGGATGCGCTGATAAGCATCGAGGTTGAAGCGCTTCAAGAGATCGGTGGGGATATCCCAGCGCGGTTCATTGAGCGTCTCGATGCCATGCAGCGCCGGCTGATCTCCGTACCGCTCGGCCAACCGTTCCAGCATGGCCAGGGAATGTCCGATGTACTCCTCGCTGGTATGCCACTCGCAAACGTCGAGGATGCCGCCGTTGTCGAAGCCGTTCTGACACCCCGGCGCGGCATGGAGGTCGAGAACCACCCGCAGGCCGAACTCCCCGGCCCACTCAAAGACCTTGTCGACGATGGCAAGCCCCCCTTCCACAAAGGGATAGCGCGCCTCCTGATAGCTGCGGTGGTAGGGATAGTCCTTGCCGAAGAGCCAGTGGCCGACCGGCAAGCGCACGGCATTGATGCCGGCGCTTTTCAGCCAACCGAAGTCGTCGCGGGTGATGAAGGTGTTCCAGTGGTGGTGCAGGCGTCGGGTAGCCTCGGTCTTGCCCAGCTCGACGCAGTATGAGGTCTCGTCGGTGGCTTGCAGCCCCGCAAACAGACTCGGCGTAATCCATTTTTCCAACACCAGCCAGCCGCCGAGATTGACGCCGCGCAGTTTGCTTCCGCCTTCGTGAACCGTTTGAATAGTCATGGATGATCCTTCTGCATAGTTTTACAGGCTCAGACGGCGTGAGTAGAAAGAGGCGCCATTTGGCAGATGGGAAATTACAAGCAGCGTGGCATCGGGGAGCTGTTCATTGATCAGGCGCAGCATCCGTTCCTCTTCCTGAGGGTCCAGGGAATCGAAGGCCTCCTGCAGGAAAATCCATTGGGGACGGTTGAGCAGTAGGCGCACCATGCCCAAGAGTTGCTGCTCCCCCCGGGCCAGGGTGTTGATCCAATTGTCCTGCTGGTCGAGCTGGTCGATGAGGTTTTCAAGGCCCACCAAACGCAGGGCCTGCTCGAGTTGTTCCTGGCTGAAAACCCGGCGGGAGGCTGGGTAGCAGATGGCGTTGCGCAGGCTGCTGGTGGGCAGATACGGCCGGGGCGGCACGAAAAAGAGGCGGCCTTGGCTGGGGAGTTCGATGACGCCGCTGCCCCAGGGTCTTATCCCGGCAATGGCGCGAAACAGCTTTGCCCCGGTGTAGGTGTTGCCGGTGATCAGCACATGTTCGCCCTGGCCGATCTCCATATTGATGTTTTGGGCCAATACCGGGCCGTCGTATTTGGCGATACTGAGGTCGCGGAAGGCCAATACCGGCCGGTCTGAGCTCTTCACCTGGATCCAGTGATCCGGTTTTGCCAGTTCCTCGTCCACATTATCCAACACCGCAAGTAAACTCAGCGTGCGTTCCACCGAGGCGCGCCATTCGGCGATCCCGCCCGCGTTGCCCACCGGCCAGGAGAGGGCGCCGACCATCTGCTGGAACGCCTGGGAGGCTTGTATCATTGCCCCTAGGCTAATGCTTCTCAGGATGAAGCGGGGGGCGCAGATCAGGAGCGGAAATGCCATGTTTAGAGAGGAATAGCCGGTGTTGAATATCTGGATATTTCGCCATGCCGTAGTTTGCGTGTTCCATACCGTGCGAATCTTGCAGAACAGATCCCGGAAAAGCTGCCGCTCATAGCTGTCGGCATGGATCAGCGCGATGGCCTGGCTGTTTTCCTGTGCCTCCAGCAGACCGGCGCGGAAATCCGCCTCCGCCGATTGCCGGGCGTTGGTGGCTCCGGTCAGGGGCAGGCTCACCCGCCAGCCAAGCCAGGAGGCCAATGCCGTATAGATGACCGCGATCCAGACCAGATGCCCGTAAATGGGGATTTGCCATGCTCCCAGGTCAAGCGTCACCACCCCGGAGCGGGACCAGAGTACTTCTGTGAAGCCGATCAAGAGCAAGATGCAGTAAAACAACGAGTGGCCCAGGGCGACGGCTGACTCGCTGGCGATACGGCAATCCTCGGCGATACGCCCGTCCGGGTTGTCGTGTTCGCCCGGCAGATGGGAGATCAGGTAGTGGCGGCCATCCCGCATCCAGCGCGAAAAGACGTAATCTGTCAGCCAGTCGCGCCAATAGATCTGCAGATTGCGTTTGACGACCAGATGCGTGCCGGTTATGGCCATGTCAGAGACAAAGATGATCGCCAGCACGCCGATCTGGGTGATAAGGCCGCGCATGGAGCGCTGCTCCAGGGCGTTGAACAACGCCGCGCTCCACTGGGTAACCACCACCGCCAGGATCATTTGCATTATGGTCAGGAGCGCCAGGAAAAAGGTGGTGCCCCGAATCTTCAGTTTTTGCTTCGAGCGCCAAAACAGCTTGGACAGGCGAAGAAATTCAACGAGAAAATCGAGGGAATTAGGCATCTGGGCTCAGGGGGTAATGGTGAAAGTGACGCCAATCAGCGGCGCTGGAACCTTTGGCACGGTCAGCGAAAAGTGATGGCTGGCAGGCTGAAGACGTCGTGCATGTGATTGTCCTTGCGCCTTGTCCCGGCAGGCAGAAATCGTCTTTGAAGGTCATAGGGCTATAAAAAAATGTTTTTCTGGCTGGTATTCGGCCACATCCATCCGTCCAGGCCCCCCTGTCAATTCCTACAGAAAGCTTGTGACTCCGTCAACATCTTCTTGCGGGTGATCTAAAAATCATTGCTTCGCTTGATAGCTTATCCGGAAACATTGACAAACCGTAAGGTCATAATGGAATGCGGCGGACTGATCGTGCGGGCAGCGCGGTTGTGGTATTGCAGGGCAAAGGGAACCGCCTGCTCCGTGCGGTTCATGACCACGACAGCGATTTTCCCGTCCGGATTGAGGAAGGCCGTTGTCTCGAGGTCATCGGTCGTGCCGGCATGCAGGATGCGTTTGGCGCCAGGGCGAATGTAACGGGAGAAATGGCCAAGATAGTAAAACGAACTCTGATACAGGGGCTGTCCTGCCTGGGTATCCACCAGGATGGGCGCGCTGCAATAATTACCCACATGATTGGGGCCGCCGCGCTCATCCAAGATGAGATTCCAATCCACCCACGCCACGGTCCAACGGTTCAGGTCATTGATGAGCGAATGCCCGTAGCGCTCGCCCACGCCCCACTCGCCTGTGTGCGGGCCGCCTTCCTGACACCCTTCGCTGAAGAGCAACTGTTTCTCCGGAAAGGCTTCGTGCACGGCGGTCAGATTGTCGAAATGATCCCCCACATACCAGTGAAAAGCCGCGCCCCATACGTATTGTGCAGCCAGGGGGTCATCGTACACCACTCTGGCGCGCTCGTAGATGGCATCACGGTTGTGGTCCCAAATCATCAGGTTGAGATGGCCCAGCCCCTCTCTCTGCAGGGTCGGCCCTAAATAATCACGGACAAAATCGCGCTCTTCTTCGGCGGAGTAGAGGCAGGAATCCCAGGATTGGCTCGCTTCCGGTTCATTCTGGACGGTGAGGCCCCAGAAGGGGATGCCTTCTTTTTCATATTCCCGGATGTAGCGGCAATAGTAACGCGCCCAAACATCACGGCATTCAGGGAGCAGCCGGCCGCCGCCGTTCATCTGCCTGTTCGTCTTCATCCACGCCGGCGGGCTCCAGGGTGAGGCGAACAGCTTCAGGCCGCCGCTGACACGCAGGGCTTCCTTGAGCATGGGCAGAATAGCGGCGCGGTCACGGGCAATGGAAAAGTGTTGCAGGGCAAAATCGCCGTCCACTTCATCATGGGCGTAATTCCCCTGGGCAAAATCGCAACTGTTGATATGCGTTCGCCCCATGGTATACCCCAGGCCATTGTGCGGGTCGAAGTATGCCCTCACAACTTCGGCTTGCTTTTCCGCGGGGAGTTTTTGCCAAGTAACGGCAGCCGATTCGGTGAATGCTCCGCCAAAGCCTTCCATCTTCTGGAAGCGCTTGCGCGGATCGATGGTGATGGCGGGTGTTTCCGGCCGTGTTGCTTCAAAAACCACGGGGGGCTGTTCGGTCAGGCGGGCTGGGGTGTCTCTGGCTGTGAGCGAGATGTGGACGAGATGGCGGGACATGCATTTCTCCGAAGGAGGGATCTCTCACCACGCAATTCCGGTACAGGCGGCAAAGCGCCCGGGAGGGGTGTGCGCTTGCCGGTCAAATACGCATGAGATCATCACGGGCTTTAACCCAGCGGGCTCCGGCTGTTCAGGCAGGCGGTCTCCATGACCTTGAGGCCCATCTGCAGATGTTCCTGGGTGTAGGTGAGAAAGATCTCCTCGGCGCTGTCCTTGCTCTTGATCCCCCCTTTTTTCAGGGGCAGGTCCGAAACCAGCATCATGGCGCCGGTGGGCACGTTGAGGGCATAACCCACCGCGAACAGGGTGGCGATTTCCATGTCGATGGCCATGATCCGGTGCTTGCGGATGTACTGGATGAATTCGGCGTCAAACTCCCACATCCGGTAGTCGGTGGTCATCAGGATGCCTGACTTGGGAACCATTTTCAGCTCGCTGGTGATGACCTGTTCGCAGATGCGGTTGACGTGGATCGAGGGCAGGGCCGGAACATCCTTGGGCAGATAATGCGGGCTGGTGCCTTCGTCCCGGATACTGGCGGTGGGGATGATGATGTCGCCGATCTCCAGGACATCATCGATGCCGCCGCACATGCCGAGCATGAGCACGCATTTTATTTCGTCGAGAAAGGAAAGGCAGTGCATGACAATGCCTGCCGAGGGTGAGCCGACCCCGTGATTGATGATGCTCAAATCCCGTTTGCGGTCATGGACCACGCTCCAGTGTCCGCGCTGGATGGGGTTGCCGGTGATGCGGGCGAAGTCGTCGATGTAGCGGTGGAAGTTGCAGAGCAGGATGTGGGAGCCGAAATCCTTGACGCTGGAGCCGGTGTAGCGCTCCAGGGTGTGCCGGGCATAACTGTCGGGCCGCAGCTCTGTGCTCATGCCTGTTCCTTCGGGTTATTTTTGGAAGGGGTTGTTGAGGAGCATGGTTTGTTCACGTCCAGGACCCACGGAGAGGATGTAGGCCGGGGTCTCGGTGAACTCCTCGATGCGTTTCACGTAATCACGGGCCTTGCTTGGCAGATCGTCCACGCTGCGGGCCTGGCTGATCTCCTCGCTCCAGCCGGCGAGATCCTCATAGAGCGGCTGCATCCTGGCAAAGGTCTTGATATTGCCGGGCATGGCCGTCATTTTTTTGCCGTCCGCCTCATAGCTGGTGGCCAGTTTCAGGGTCGGCTGGCCGCTCAGGACATCGAGCTTGGTGATGGCCATGCCGTTGATGCCGTTTAACCTTACGGCTTCGCGGGCAATGACGCCGTCCAGCCAGCCGCAGCGGCGCTTGCGGCCGGTGGTGGCGCCGAATTCCCCGCCTTTTTGCTGCAAGGCGTCGCCTGTGGCGTCAAGCAGCTCGGTGGGGAAAGGCCCCTCGCCAACCCTGGTGGTGTAGGCCTTGAGGATGCCGATGACGCAGTCGATGTGAGAGGGGCCGAAGCCGCTGCCGGTGCAGGCGTTGCCGGCAATGGTGTTCGAGGAGGTGACAAAGGGGTAGGTGCCGTGGTCGATGTCCAGCTGGGTGCCCTGGGCGCCCTCAAAGAGGATGTGTTTGCCTGCCTTGCGGCCATTGTCCAGGGCCACGGAAACGTTATCGATATAGGGGGCAAGCCGCTCTGCGTATTTCAGGTATTCGTCGTATATTGCCTCGGCCTTGAGCGGGTCGGTGTTGAATTTCTTGCTGAACAGGAAATTCTTTTCCTCGAGGTTTTCGCGGATTTTTTCCATGAGCGACCCCTGATCCAGCAGATCCCCGGCCTTGATGCCCTTGCGCAGGATCTTGTCGCCATAGCAGGGCCCGATGCCCCGGCCGGTGGTGCCGATCTTTTTGCCGCTGGCCAGGGCCGATTCGCTGCAGGAGTCGAGGAGCCGATGGTAGGGCATGATCAGGTGAGCGCGTTCGCTGATCATCAACTGGCGCGGGTTTACCGGCAACCCGCTGGCCGCCAGTTTGTCCATCTCCTCGAGCAAAACGCCGGGGTCGAGGACCACGCCGTTGCCGATGAAGCACATCTTGTTTTCGTAGAGGATGCCGGAGGGAATGAGGTGGAAGACGTACTTCTTGCCGTCCACAACCAGGGTGTGGCCGGCGTTGTTGCCGCCCTGAAAACGCACCACGAAATCGGCGTGCTCCGTCAACAGGTCGACGATCTTGCCCTTGCCTTCATCTCCCCATTGCGTTCCCACAACCACCACATTGGCCATCTTGTTTTTCCTCCGCAATCATCCGAAAAAAGGTTGTCAGTGAGCCGCGATGGGCTCATGTTTTTTATTTTGTTGGGTGCAGCACCAGGCACCATAGCCAAAGGAAAATAAAAAGTCAATCGGTGATGCCTGCGCTCCTTGACAGCCTGTCTTGACACCCTCTGGCAAATGCCGTAGATTGCCCCTTGAATATTATGGATGTGAGGCGTCGCTGATTTTTGCGGCAGAGTGGACCTTTTTGCGGACCTTATCGAGGCAATGGCATGTTTGGCATAGGGCTTCCCGAGTTGATTCTGATTCTGGGCATCGCGCTTATCGTGGTAGGCCCGGAAAAGCTTCCGGAAATGGCGAAGGCCATTGCCAAGGTTGTGCTGGATCTGAAAAAAACGGCTTCGTCCCTCAGTGATAGTCTGCATGACGAGATGAAGGGTGAGCTGGGGCAGGACCCCTGGCAGCAGAAGCTGGGAGATGCCTACCCCAACCTGCCCTCCACCACGGTTCCGGAGGCGGGCGCGCCGGAGATCGACGCGGTATCGCCGCCGGACCCTAATGCGGTCGAGAGCATCGCCGAACCCGAGGACAGAAAAAAGAATCCGGAGATTGACGCGGTCTCTTCGCCTGAGGCCAAACCAGTCGTGGTAGCAGCAGAAGCCGAGGCCAAACAAGAGAAGCCCGCAGGATGACCGAGGGGCTGTCAGGCTTTTTCTCCCAGCATCTCCGGGAGCTGCGCAATCGGGTGCTGGTGTCCTTTCTGGCCATCCTGGCGGCCACCTGCATCGCCTATGCCTTTTCCGAACACCTCGTCCGTTTTTTGATGGTCCCTCTGATCACGGGGCATCCGACCCTGGCCAAGCTCGTGTATACCAACCTCACCGAGGCCTTTGTCAGCTATCTGAAGATTTCCCTGCTGGCCGGGCTCATCGTCGGTTTTCCGGTCTGCTGTTACGAACTGTGGATGTTCATTTCGCCGGGGCTGCACCGCCATGAACGGCGGCTGGCGCAAACCGTGGTCTTCTGGGCTACGGCCCTTTTCGCAGGCGGGGTGGTGTTTGCCTATTGGGTGGTGCTGCCGAGGACGCTTGCTTTTCTGCTGAGCTTTGCCGACGAGCAGTTGGAGCCTCTGCTCCGGCTTGACGCCTACCTCACCTTTGTGGCCCGCACCTCGCTGGCCTTCGGCCTGGCCTTTGAGGTTCCGTTTCTCATGGTCATGGTGGCCAAGGCCGGGATTGTGGGCAAGGGCTATTTTGCCCGGCAGCGGAAATACTTTTATCTCGCCATCCTGGTCCTTGCCTTTTTGCTCACCGCAGGCGATATGCTGTCTGCCGCGCTGCTTGCCGTGCCGCTTTTCGGGCTGTACGAGGCAGGCATCCTCATCAGTCGTATGTTCAAGGGAAAGCAGAAGGCTGAGGGCTGAAAGCTTCCGTACTACGAATCAAAGAACATACTGCGGAATCTTCAGCAATTCTCCGTTCCGCATCGCCGACTGGTGCGCGACAATGCCGGCCACCGTCAGGTTCAATGCCTGGGCAATGTCCACAAGCGGCATGCGGTCCAGCAGGATGGCCTCTACGAACTCATTCATCAGATAGCCGTGCGATCCGTCGTGGCCACCGGGCTGAACTCCCGGTGGCAGAGACGGCCGTTCAATCAATGGAGCCTCCATCCCATCCATCCCTTTGAAAACCCTGTCGAAAATTCCCTTCTCAGTCCAGATTCGCCCCGTTTCGTCACCGGTACCCGGGATGTCCCAACTCACCGCCGTTCGGGCCATGCTTCCTTCACTGGTGCGGAACAGCGCGATCTCGGTGCCGAACGGATTGTCATACCTGTTCTTGGCCTGCAGGTGCGGAATGGGACTGGGCCTGCCCATGCACGACACTTCCGTGAATGAACCGCCTGTAACCCCCATGTAATAAGCATTCGTGTGGGTTGGATACCATTGCGGCGGCAGGCCCGTACGCCATCCCCCGTACGCGGCCAGAGGTGTTCCCAGGTAATGCAGGTACTCGGCCTCGGAGTAAATCAGCTTGCCAAGCGCTCCCGCCCTGGACATCTCGCGCATGGCGTAAAGATCACCATGGAAATAGGAGGTCTCAAACATCATGTACTTCCCAGCAGAGCTCCTGGCCGCAGCGAAAAGCGCCTCGGCGTCTTCCAGGGACCCGAAAACGGCCGGCACGGCCGAGGCAACGTGCTTCCCTGCCTGGAGAGCCGCAATGGCGAGGCGCGCGTGGCTGGGCGCATCCGTGGCAATGAAAACAGCTTCGACCGCCTCGTCTCGGATAAGTTCCTCGCCCGTCCCGTACATCTTCTGGCAGCGACAGGCTTTTGCCAACGCGGCGCACTGCTCGGGCACCAGATCGGCAACCGCCGTGATCGTTACATTCGGATGATCCTGAAAAGAGAAATCCGCCCCGAATCCACACACGCCATAGCCAATGATGCCCACCCGGATCTTGCGATCGGAAACCGGGGCCCACTGCTGCTCGGTGTCCTGATCAACCAATTCCCTCTCAAAGCCCTGAATCGGAGGAACCGCGTGCGTCAACCCCGAGTCATCGGATCTTCCTGCCGTATCGTTCTCAAGCTCGTCTTGCATCGCTTTATCCCTGCCTCCTGTGTTTCGGTCAACGCCTAGTCAACCGGCGGGCTCATAGTGGAAAGCCGCTCACTAAGACGCCTCATCTGGAGTAGCATCTCGACAAGTTCTTCGAAAGATAGCTTGGCACGACTACTTTCGAGACCGTCATTTGTTATCCATATTGCGGCCGTCGCCTCCGTGGGCAACTTTCCTCCATCAATCATCTGGTCCATATGCTTTGAGTCAACGTACAGTTTTTGAAGCCTTTCCCCTTCGCTGTTGTCGTTTTTTTCGAATAATTTCTCCCCAGACGCCGTGGCGAGTAACTCGTAGCCCTGATAGCACTGGGAGATACAGACCTCAAAGTTTAGAAGCGCTCTGAAGGAAGGCGATAAAACATTCCTGGGCGTTTCGATATATTCAATCAACGCGGTGCGTGCTTCGCGATAAGCGGAGCACGCACCGCGTGCACGCCTAAGGAAATTGAATAAATACGCTCTAATCTTTGCGTCGAGACTGGTCTTGAACACAGTAGTCAAGATAAAAGTGTTCAACCAGTTGGATTCGTCTGCAATCTCCGGGGCGCCACATATAGTCAAAAGGGACAGTCTGTGCGCCACAAAATTGTCGAGCAAATAGTCCGACGGTTGCATCGGTCCTGGGCTAGCGCTGACGGGGGGGGCCAAAGGGGACGTTGGTAAGTTGTGTAACTTGTCCATCCATCTCTCCTTTCTCACTTTTGGCCTTCTCAGCCCCCTACAGGAGTTCAGAGCCCCCTGCTTCTACAGGGTGGTGATTTGGGATATAAAGTCCGGCAGGTCTTGCCGCGTGATGGCCCAGATGATATCCAGGTCAACGCCAAAATAATCATGCACGATCCGGTGCCGTAAGCCGATGATCTTGCGCCACTCAATTTCTGGGTGTTTTTCGGTGAATTCCTTCGGCAGTCGATGAGCGGCTTCACCAATGATTTCGAGATTGCGAACCACGGCGTCGGCGGCCATGCCGGAGGATACAAAATCTTCCCGCGCCATCCCAGCCGTGTAGGAAGCGATTTTTGACGCGGCCTCCAGGATATCATCGATCAGCAGAGCGGCTGAACGTTCAGACATATTCCAGATCCTTGCTGATGTGCTGTAAGAACTTCGGTTTGATTGCCCGTGTGGATACCAGTTCCACCGACTCACCCAGCAATTGTTCAATCCGATCGGCCAGAGTTACGAATTCCAAACCGATTTCCGGCCCCACTTCCACAAGGATATCCACGTCACTGTCAGGCTTTTGCTCGCTCCGGGCATAAGAACCGAAGAGCGCCAGCCGTTTCACCCCAAAATTCTTTTCTACCTCAGGCTTACAGGACGCCAGAATCTCGATGATTTGTTGCTTCGTTTTCAAAGCTGCCTCCTTGTTAAACAAATTACAGCCCGCAGGAATCATTGGGAATCCATTATTTAACAGGATATGGAACGCTAAAGAAAAAGTAAAGCGAAGTTCCGTTTTAGCTCATCCTGCTCATTGCCATCGGTCGCCCATTCAAGAGGAGAGCTACCTCGTTTCAATCCCCTTTTCGCGCAGATGCGCCTTCACCGCGCTGATCGGTACTTCCTGGCGGTGGAAGATCCCCGCCGCCAGGGCCGCCTCGGCTCCGGTTTTGGCAAAGACCTCGGAGAAATGCTCCACCTTGCCAGCGCCGCTTGAGGCGATGACCGGGATGGAAACGGCTGAGCGCACCTGATTGATCAGCTCCAGGTCAAAGCCCGAATTTGTGCCGTCTTTGTCGATGCAGTTCAAGAGTATCTCTCCGGCCCCCAAGGCCTCGCAGGAGGTGGCAAGTTCCAGGGCGTCCACCTCGCGGCCCTCGCGGCCTCCCTTGATGGTGCACTGGTACCAGCAATACTCCTCGCCGTTTGGTCCGGGGAATCGGGTTTTGATGGTGTGGCGGGGGGTGTCAGCAGGCGATTTCACATACACCCTCCGCGGGTCAACGGAGATCACCACGGCCTGGTTGCCGTACACACGGGAGATCTGCTCGATGGAGCTGGTCCCGGATTTCTTGCCGGTTTTCAGGTATTCCTCGGCAATGGCCACGGCATCGCTGCCGATGGAGATCTTGTCGGCTCCGGAGCGGAAGTATTCCGAGGCCACGTCCAGGGCTGAGTAGAGTTTGCCTTCCGAGTCGGTGAACTCGCGGATGCCGCCGCCGATGGTGAGCGGCACGAAGACCTGCTCCGAGGTGCGCTGCAAGACCTCGAGCATGGGCTGGTCCTTCATGGGAAAATCGCGGAAGCCGGTGATGTTCAAGAAGGTGATCTCGTCTGCGCCTTCCTCGTAGTAGCGGCGGGCCAGCTCCACCGGCTTGCCGAGGTTTCGCACCTCGCCCTGGGCTTCGCGGACATCGTACTGGTCGCCCTTGGTCACCACCAGGTCGCCGTTGTCGTTGCTGCGCACATCAAGGCAGGCGATGATCCGTTTGGCGAGCCGGGTTTCTGCAGGGGCGGTGGAGATTTTCATGGGGCCAGCTGAGGAAAGGTCCGTGGCTTCCAAAAAGTTTTTCAGGATCGCCAGCCCGGCGGCGCCGCTTTTTTCCGGGTGGAACTGGCAGGCCGCCACATTGCCCTTCTGTACCGAGCTGATGAACTCCTCGCCGTAGTTGGTGGTGGTCAGCACCCATTCCTCGTTGCCGGATTCCATGGCGGCCCGGTAGGAGTGGACAAAGTAGAGCTTTTCCTCCGTGAACCCGGCCAGCAGCCGGGAGGGTTTTCTGATATTGATGCCGTTCCAGCCGATCTGCGGCACCGAAAGGGTTGTCTCGGTGAATCTTCTGACCTGGCCCTTGATGATGCCAAGCCCGGCCACGCCCAAGGCCTCCTCGCTTCCTTCGAACAGGGTCTGCAGCCCCAGGCAGATGCCCAGAAATGGCCGGTCGGCCCGGAGGTATTCCAGCAACGGCTCTACATAGCCGAACTGGTGCAAGCGCTGCATGGCGCTGCCGAAGCTGCCGACCCCGGGGAAGATCAGTTTTTCCGCGGCCAGGATATCCGCCGGAGTTTTGGCGTCGGTAACGGTGAAGCCGAGTTTTTTGATGGCGTTGCGGACGCTGCGGACATTGCCTGCGCCGTAGTCCAGAAGTGTTATATTCATAGCGGTTCCCAAGAAAAAGAGGGGATGCGTCCCCGAGAGCGAAAAGGAAAGACGTTATATTAGACGATTAGCACCCAGGCAACAATGGAGAATTTTCCCCTTGATTCGTGTGCGTAATGCTTGCCATAATGCAAGGAAAAAGGCATGATGAATCTATGAGTAGCACCGCTTCCAGGGCATTGCCGTAAGCCCGGAGAGGCGCGGGATCGTAACCTCAACCATCAGGAGTGCCAATCATGAGTAAAGCCCAGGACACCAAAAAGGCAGTGAAGAAGGAACCGGCCAAGACCATGAAGGAAAAGAAGGCAGCCAAACAGGCCAAGAAAAGTGAAAAAACCAAGTTCACCCCGCAATGACAGGCAGGGGGCTGGGGGGCAGGGCCGTCGCAATCTGGATGCGGTCCAGACCGTGTCGCCTCACTCCGGAAACCAGCTGCATGGCATTACCCTGGAGATGATTCTCGACCATCTCGTTGCCCGGTATGGCTGGGAGGCGTTGGGTAGGAAAATCAAAATCAGGTGTTTTAACGCCGAGCCCAGCATCAAATCGAGTCTGACGTTTTTGCGAAAAACCCCGTGGGCCAGAAAAGAGGTCGAGGAGTTGTACCTCCGGAGCCGTTGAAAATTTTGGGCCACTGTTGATCCCAGGGGCGGTTTTACAGGCGGTTGCGGCGCAAGCCCTGCCGCCTTTTTTGCGTGCGGCTATCTCTGCTATTCTTGCCTTGCTGACACGGTACGGCGATTCGTGCCCGACCAAAATCCTGGAATGCCTCTGGTTGTAAGCGTTCAGCCGTGCTGCAGATGCGTGTGTCAATTGTCGGCAGAAGTGACCGACAAAGAGGCCTGTCAGCCATACATGCGGTATGCGGACAGGCCGATGACAAAGCAGGTGCGGTGCTGCTGAACGCTTACAGCTATTCGGGCCGGATTTCCTGCTTGAGCAGGCAGCAGGAAATCCGGTGGCGCGGGCTGCCGTCCGGCATGTATTCGAGGTTGCCGGGTTGCAGGAGTTTGTTCATCACGCACCCCTCGGGGATGTTCAGCGAGAACAGCCTTTTTTCGCTGATCCCGCCGGTTGCAACCAGGCAGTTGTTCTCGATGCGGAAGGTGTGCAGGGGGAAATCCTCGCACAACGGGCAGAGGTAGACCCGGCCATTGGGGAAGATGAAGTAGTTCTCCGCCACATTGCCCGCGCACTGAAATTCCTCCCCCGGCTCCAGAAAAACCTTGGGATAGATGACATGGATCCCCCGTCGGGCCGCATCCTTGGCCACTCCTGGGATCACGGCCAGCCACTCTTCCGGGGAAACCTGGAGCTTCGCTTCCTGTTCGTTCGCCGATTTGCCGCGCAACCCGATGACCTGGATGAAAAACCGTTTGCAACCCAGCCGCTCCAGCAGCTCCGGCATGGCGGCCAGATGGGCGATGTTCAGTTGGCTCACTGTGTAGATCACGCTCACCTCAAAACCCAGCCCAATGGCCCTTTGCAGGTTGGCGGTGCAGGTGGCGAACACCCCGGCTCCGCGCAGCCCATCGTTGACCTCCGGATTAGGTCCGTCCAGGCTGAAGCTGAGCACAGCCTCGTCGGGCTTGAGCCGGTTGAGCAGGTCGTGGTGCAGAAAGCCGTTTGAGTCCACGGTGATGGTTTTGTAGCCCAGGGTCCGGGCATAGCGGATGCCGTGGACAAGATCCGGGTGCAGGGTCGGCTCGCCGCCCAGGAAGATGACGTTGCTCTCTTTGTTGGGATCATAAAAAAGGGTGAGCCATTGCTCCATGGTTTCGCGGGAAACGGTTCCGGTGCCGTGCTGGGCCGGGTTGATGTAGCAATGTTTGCAGGAGAGATTGCAGGCGGTCAGCAGGTGGAAGAAGATGTTGCGTTCGTGCGGCTTGAAGTGCAGGGTTTTGGCAACAGGCTGGTTCATGGCGCGGCTGCTCAGGGTTGGGCCAGGGTGTATTCTGCCAGCAGGCTGCCCTGCCAGTAGTTGTTTTCCGGGCTGGTGAAGAAGGTTTTGAAAAGGTCCAGGCTTTCCTGGCGCAGGATATGGGGCAGGATATGCACCTCCGGTTCCATGGTCCGGTACAGGGGGGGGAGATGGGCAAGCTGCAAGCCCGTGCCGCCGCCCATGACGTCCTCATAGCCGTAAACAAAGGTGCGGATGCCGTTGAGCAGCAGGGTGGAGTAGCACATGAGGCAGGGCTCCATGGTGGAATAGACCGTGAGGGTCTGGCGGTGGATATCCGGCCTGCGGCCAAGCAGATCCCTCAGGGCGACGATCTCGGCATGGTCAAGCTCGTTGGCGGTTTCACTTTGGCTGTTTTCGCGCCTGGCCGCCGCCACCGGCTCGTCTCCGGCAACTATGACGGCGCCCACCGGAAATTCGTTGCCGGCCAGGGCCTGTTGCGCCTGTTGCAGGGCAAGGCGCATGAATGTTTCGTGCTGCATGGAAATCCTTTTGCTGAGAGGTGATTTTGTATTACCAGTCTGCCCGGAAGCCGTCAAGCCGGAAAGCGGGCGGAAATCCACGATGGCCAGCACCATGGAGTGCTTGAAAAACGCGGAGAAATAAGGTAGTGAGTACGGCTGCACATCAAAAAAGAGCGAGGAGACGACGATGAACGCGGAAGATACGCAATGCATTCCCTATGAGGTGGCCAAGAAGCTGGTCGGCGCGGTGATGGAAGAGGAGCACCTCCATGAAACCAACCGGCGGGTCTTGACCGTATACAGCACAAACGACCAGGAGATCTGCTGGTTCGACGCGGAGGATATCTTCGCCGAGATGGCGGAAAGCTCGGGCGGAATTCCTAAGAACGACGATGACATGAAGGCCAAGGCCGTGGAGCTGATCCTGCATCAGATCCCGAAATGGGCGGTTGAGGATCTGCTCAAAAAGATGGGGCTGGAAAAGAAGTAAGGGGCAGGGTGAAAGGCGTAAGGTTAAAGGTTGAAGGTGAAAGACGAAAGGTAACTAATTTCAAAGAATAGTGTTATCGCTGTCTCAATCCTTTCGCCTTCAACCTTTAACCTTTAGCCTATTTTTCTACCCCCACCGGCATGGGCGGGATTCCTTCTCCCCCCAGCACATAGCCGCCGTCCATCCGCAGTACCGCCCCTGTCATGTAGGTGGCGTCCTGTAACAGAAAGAAAACCGCCGCGATTATTTCCTCGATCTTGCCGGTCCGCTTCAGGAGTATATGGTCGCGGATGGCAGCCTGCTGCTCAGCGCTGAGCAGCCCCCAGCCCCGGGTCTGTTCACCGTGTCTGGTTTCAAAAAATCCCAGCATCAATTCATTGACCCGCACTGTGGGCGCGCCTTCCCTGGCCCAGGTTTCTGTAAAAGAGGAGATGGCGCGATTGGCTGCGCTGTAGCCATCGTTGAAGATGAACCCCGCCGGGCCGGAGCGGCCGACAATGCCGGCAATGGAAGACAAAGTGATGACCGCGCCCTCTCCGTTTTCTTGCAACAGGGGCAGGGCTGAACGCATGACCCACCATTTGGCCCGCAGGGTGGTGGCCATCTCCAGCTCCCATTGCTCCGGGGTATAGGGGCCGTGGACAATGGGCATGCCGCCGCGTTCGATATTGTTGATCAGGATGTGGAGGGCGGTGTAGCGTGCGCGGATGGTGGCGAAAAGCTCCTGGATGGCCGCGGGATCCCGCAGGTCGACCTTGACCGCCAGGTGGTCCCCGCCGAGGGCGGCAAGCTCATCCCGCATGGCGGCGGCTTCCGCCGGCCAGTCATAATGGGTGAGGACAACCGTGGCCCCGGCCCTGGCCAGGGCGAGGCCGATTTCCTTGCCGATCCCCTTCGCCCCGCCGAGAACAAGGGCTGTTTTGCCTTGAAGTTTCATGCGCTGTCCAAATCTCAGGCTGCCGTCGGGGTTATCTTTTCTTGCCGGAGCCGTGTTTTTTTACCGCTGGCGCCGGAGATTTTTTTGCCTTTTCTTTTTTGGCTTTTGCCGCGGGTTTCTTTCCCCGTGACGGAGAGGAAAGAACTCGTTTTTTGGATGTTTTTGCGGATTTTTTCTTTTTAAGGCCGTGGGATTTGTTTTTCTTGCTGGTTTTGGTGTCGGACGGCTCTGTCCGCATGGAAAACAAGGGGATGTTGGCCGCCCCGGCCCGGTCGATATGCAGCGGCTCATCGCCCAGCTTATAGGCGGGTGTCTGGTAGGGGATTCTCAGGTGTTGTCCCAGGGAAAGCCGCTCATGTTCAAGATTATTGGCCTTCAGCAGGGTTGTTTTGCTCAGTTTGTACTTTCGGCAGATGGTGGTCAGGGTTTCTCCTCGTTTCACCTCATGGGTATTAAACTCGGTGACCATGACCTTCTGGACCCTGGGAAGGTTTTGGATCACCATCTCCTTCTTGCCCGGCGGCACCCGTAACGGGTAATCCGCTTCGGTTGGAGGAGTGATGGCCCTGGACAGGTGCCGGTTGAGGGCAAGGATATCCTCATCGGGAAGATTACAGGCCACGGCGACAGCCTTGAGCGGGGTTCCGCGGGGCACACGGACGGTATCGTATTCCAGCGGCTCGGCATAATCAATGTCATCAAACCCGTATTTTTCAGGATCCTTGGCAATCATGATGGCGGCGATGAGCTGGGGAACGTAAAGCTTTGTTTCCGGGTAAATGTACTGGCTTTGGGCAATTTCCCAGAAATCGTCGGAGTCGGACTGCTTTATTGCCCGCTTGATTTTTCCTTCTCCGGCATTGTAGGCGGCCACCGCGAGATGCCACGAGTCAAATTCCTTGTACAGGTTTGAGAGGTAGGCGACCGCGGCCTTGGTCGACTTTACCGGATCGCATCGCTCGTCGACATAACGGTTGACCGTCAGGCCATAGTTGCGCCCGGTGGAGCGCATGAATTGCCAGGTGCCTACCGCGCTGGCCCGGGAAGAAACCGTGGTGTTGAAGCCGCTTTCAATCATGGGAAGGTAGGCCAGATCCTGGGGTAGTCCGGCCCGGGCAAGTTCTTTTTTTATCATGGGCAGATACCTGGCCGAGCGGGCGAGCCAGTTGGCAAAGGTCTTATGATGGCGGTTCTGGAAATAATCCAGGTAATATTCGACCTGGGTATTCATGGTGATCGGGAAATCATAGGTTTCCGCTTCCTTGTCCGGTTCCGTGTCGGCTAGAGGAAGAATATCCCAGGCGCTGAGTTTCGCCAGTTCACGTATTTCCGGGCTTACCCCCAGGTTGAGCGCTTGGGGGTCTGCCTCTTCCGAGGTTGATTCTTGTTCTTGCGGCGGAACGCATTCCTGATCCGGGTCGGATTGGGCGATCACCTGTTCCTGGGGCCTGCTTATGGTTTTCGGGGCGATCGTGGGATTGCCGGGATTTTCCAGCGGGGCGCAAGCGGCGGAGCTGCCCGTGACCAGGGCAAAAATCGCTAGAAACAGCAAAATCCCGGGAAAGGAAGAAGATGAAAATCTGGGGATATTCGGATAAGTATGCAAGCCGTGTTTTCCTGCTGCGGTAAAGTTTCTGGCGCCAACCCTTAAAGGTATGCCGGGAGGGGATCAACGAATACTTCTTACAGCCTGGCCAGGGATTGCCGGATTTTTCCAGCGGAAAGTAATCAAGATATGCCTGAATAATGCTCAGCCACTTGTACAAGACAATGCCCCCTTCTGCAATGAAAAAACACGTCTTTGCCCTGGGTTACGTATTGTTTGTTTAGTAATTTCGGGTTGTTGTCGTGCCTTTGGCCGCTATTTTCGGCTCACTGTGTGATCCCGGGCAGAATGGTGGCCGGGATATCCTGCCCATGGCCGAGGGAATCGTGATTTTTTAAGGGAAAAAGCCGTAGTGCCGCATTAATCATTTGTCTGGTATTCCGTGGCAATAGACAGGGAGTTTTGGCGTGTCACGGCGCCAGCGGTGGCGCGGCAAGAAAAAACTTGCAATATTTATTGATGTTTGTGCAGTATGAAAGCATAATGTGGCACTGTCTCCGCCTTCTTTCCGTGGGCGATGGGCGTTGTTTTTCGTGGGTAATTTTTTTGTTTTGCAAGGGGTGCATGTATGGCAGTTGGTCATAAACCATTGTCCGATCTTTTGGATGAAGTGGCCTTGAAGATTCTGATGATCGAGCCGGGGGATCTTTCCATTGTCGGAGAGTTGCTTGACCTGATCGAGAAATTATTGCCTGGGCACGCACCCGCGAACACGCCGGGGGTCATTCAGCGAATGGCCGTTGCTTTCAAGGGGGCTCTTGAAAAACTCATTATGGGAGAGCTGGCCGATTCTGCGGAAAACTATGACCTTCTCGGTCAATGTGTGACCGAAATGCAGGAGTCGTCCCGGAAAGAGGGGCAGCCCGGGGAGAAAATCATCGAGCAGTTCTGCGCTAACATGAAAAAAATCGGCTTTCCGATGGAAACAGCGGCGCTTCTTGGGACTACAGGGCCAGTGTCCACAGGGATGGGCAAGGCCGACGATGAGTCCCTGTCCGAGGCAGAATGCGCCCTTGCCCCGCCACAGATTAAACCGGCCCAGGCGCAAGCGCCTGCCACGGCTGGGTCGAGCCAGGAAGCGCTTCCAGATTTCTTGCAGGATACGGACCTGCTGGCCGGGTTTATCGAGGAGGCCTTTGAACATCTTGAATCCATCGAGGTCAACGTGCTTGAGCTGGAGCAGAGCCCGGATGATCAGGATATTATCAACAATATTTTTCGGCCTTTCCATACGATCAAGGGTGTTTCCGGCTTTCTCAACCTGAAAACCATCAACAGGCTTGCCCATGCCACGGAAAATCTGTTGGATGATGTGCGCAATGGCAAGCGGGCCATGGATTCCGCGGTCATTGACATTGTCCTGACCGTTGGCGATGCGCTGAAATCCATGGTTGAAAACATTAAGGATGTTTTGCAGAACGGACCTGCCAATTATAAGGATACCGATATCAGCGGCTTCCTGGCGAATATCACCCAGCTGCAAGAGGGGGGGGCAGGAGCCCCTCCGCCCGAACCTGTTTCTGTGCCAGCGCCGGATCTTCAGCCGGAAGTTTTCGAAAGTGAGGAGGTCGAAACGCTGGCAAGCGAGGAGGCTCAGGCCGTTGTCTCGCCCAGCCCGGCCATTGCCAGGGGTGCGCAGGCCGTTGCCTCCCCGAGAGCCGATACCCCGGCAAGTTCCGCAGCCCGTCCGTCGGCCGATGCCGCCCCCAAAAAAATCGGCGCCTCCATCAAGGTTGATGTGGAAAAGCTCGATGCTTTGGTGAACGCGGTGGGCGAGCTGGTGATCATGCAATCGCTTGTCCGTCAGAACCGGCTTGTTTCCCGGATCGCCGACCCCAAGCTCACCAGGGATTTCTCCCAGCTGACCAGGATCACCTCGGAATTGCAGCGCACGGCCATGTCCATGCGCATGGTCCCCATCAAGCAGACCTTTGACAAAATGATTCGTCTGGTCCGTGATCTTTCCAAAAAATCAGGGAAAAAGGTTGACCTGATCATGGAGGGCGCCGATACCGAGATTGACCGCAACATGGTGGATTCGATCTATGATCCGCTTGTCCACATGATGCGAAACTCGGTGGACCATGGCATCTCTCCCCCGGCCGACCGGGAGAAGGTCGGCAAGCCGGAAACCGGCACTGTTTTTCTCCGCGCCTACCAGAAGGGCGGGAGCATGATGATCGAGATCGAGGACGATGGCGAGGGGCTGAATACCGGGAAGATCAGGAAGAAGGCCATTGAACGCGGTCTGGTCGGCGAGTTCGACAACCTCTCTGATTTTGAATTGAACAACCTTATTTTTCTTCCTGGTTTTTCCACGGCGGACAAAATTACCGATGTCTCCGGCCGTGGGGTGGGCATGGATGTCGTGAAAAAAGCGGTGGAAAAGCTGCGGGGCAAGGTGGAGGTGCAAAGCCAATCGGGCAAGGGCTCCCTGTTTGTGATCCGTCTGCCCTTGACCCTGGCTATCATCGACGGAATTATTGTCCGGGTCGGCAGTGAACGGTATATAATTCCGACCATTGCTATTCAGGAATCCATGCGTCCCGATCGAAAAAACTACAGCACGGTGCATGGCCGGGGAGAAAATCTGTTGGTGCGTGGTGATCTGGTGCCCATTATCAGGCTGTATGAAATTTTTGGGGTGCAATCAACCTATACGGACCCCTGTGACGCCATTGTCGTTGTGGTGGAAAACGAGGGCAGGCGCCGGGCCTTGATGGTCGACGAACTCCTGGGCAAGGAAGAAGTCGTTATCAAAAATCTTGGCGGCATTGATGTGCCCGGCGTTGCCGGCGGGACCATTCTCGGTGATGGCAGGGTCGGTCTTATTCTTGATCTGGCGGGTGTTATTGCCAATAAGGCAGATTGATTTTTTTCCAGTCAGGCGGGAATTGGGGAATGTTTTCATCCCCAGGGGCGGCAGCCTCGCCCTGTGGGTCTTTCATGAAAAAGGAGGATGTTGATGGAAGCAGCAAGCGTAGCGCAGAATTTAGGCCAAGGAGCGGAGCTGGCCGGGAAATATCTCACGTTTTCCTTGGGAAAAGAGGATTACGGCGTCGGTATTCTCAGTGTCCGGGAAATCATTGGGGTCATGGAGATTACGGCTGTGCCCCACACCCCGTCCTATATCAAGGGGGTAATCAATCTGCGGGGCAAGGTTATTCCGGTGCTGGACCTGCGGCTTAAATTCAGCATGAATCACAAGGAATATGACGAGAGAACCTGCATCATCGTGGTTGAGGTTCAGGGGCAAACGGCGCCGGTGCAGGTCGGCATGGTCGTGGATTCGGTTTCGGAAGTCTTGAATATCGCCGCCGGTGAAATCGAGCCTCCGCCTTCCCTCGGTTCTTCGTCTGAAACCGAGAATATTCTGGGTATGGCGAAAGTCAAAGGCGAGGTCAAGATCCTGCTTGATGTGGACAGGGTTGTTGGCGAAGGACTGTTGCAGCAGTTTGTCTCCCAGTAACACCACCCCGGGGCTGTTGAAATACCGCTGTTTTTTCGGCGAGGTGATGGTGTTGCCCGCTGGGGGGCAGAGTCAGTGGTGTTTAGTGGCAGTGGTATGGGTTTTCTGCCAGGAGGATAACAAGGGAGCGGCTTGTGGCATTGAACAGTGACGGATCAAGCATTATTCGCTATCAGCAGCTCACCGATGGGTTGTTTCAAAAATTCAGCGATCTGGTGTATGAAAAAACCGGGATCTTTCTGAAGCCGGAAAAAAAAGAGCTGCTGAATGCCCGTCTGGGCAAGAGGCTACGGGCCACCGGGATAGAGTCGTTTAAGGCGTACTATGAGTATGTCACCCACGACAGGTCTGGAGATGAGCTTGTTCACCTCATAGATTGCGTTTCCACCAATTTCACTTCGTTTTTCAGGGAAAACTCTCATTTTGAAATATTGAGTTCCACGGTTTTGCCCGCCTTTATCAAGGAAGGGCGGGGGAAAAACAAGGAGATCCTTCTCTGGTCTTCCGCCAGTTCATCAGGAGAGGAACCATACACCATGGCCATGGTGGTGGAGGATTTTGCCAGTCAGCATCCAGGACTGCGGTATCGTATCATGGCCACGGACATTTCCACCCGGGTTTTGGCGCAAGCCAAAAGGGGGGTGTACGCCGACGAGAGAATCGCGAAGGTTCCAGCGCCCTTTCTGAAAAAATATTTCCAAAAGGGGGTGGGCAGTTCCGATGGTTATGTGAAGGTGAAGGATGATCTCCGGCGGATGGTGCACTTTGACCGCTTCAATCTCATGGGCGACTTTCCCTGGCGTGAGGCCATAGATGTCATTTTTTGCCGAAATGTCATGATCTATTTCAATCGGGAAACGCAACAGGAACTGATAAGCAAATTTCATCAGGCTCTCACCCCCGGGGGCTATCTTTTTATCGGCCATTCCGAAAGCATCAGCGGCTTGAAACATAATTTTACCCAGATTGATGCGACCGCATATCAGAAACGATGAGGGTTGTTGCTTGGGCTGATGGGTTCAGGGCAATGACGGTTATGGGACAGGGAACGCATGAAGATAATCGTTGGCATTTCAGATATGAAGGTCAGCAATAAGCCGGACGACATCCTGATTACCTATTCTCTCGGCTCCTGTATCGGGGTGGTGATCTGGGATCCGGTGGCCAAGGTCGGGGGGATGCTGCACTATATGCTGCCGGATTCCTCCCTTGACAAGGAGAAGGCGGAGGTCAAGCCTTTCATGTTTGCGGATACCGGTATCCCCCGGTTGTTCAAAGAAACGTATAGGTTCGGAGCCATTAAAAACCGTTTGATCGTCAAGGTGGTTGGCGGGTCGCAAATCATGGACAACGCCGGGATTTTTAATATCGGCAAGCGAAATCAGGCGGTTGTGCGGAAAATGTTTTGGAAAAACCAGATCATGCTGACCAAGGAAGATGTTGGCGGGACAGGAAACCGGACGGTGAGTCTGGAAATCGGGACAGGGATCACCCACTTGAAGGTTTCTGGAAGAGGGGAGTTTGAGTTATGAGCCGTCTGGATGAGATACTTTCCCTGGTGAAGCATGTCCCACCCTTTCCCAAGGTGGCCCAACGGGTTTCGGAGATGTTGAACGACCCGGAGGTGAGTGCTGCCGCTTTGGCCGAGGTAATTCAATACGATCAGGTGATTACGGCTAATGTACTAAAGATCTGCAACGCCGCTTACTTTGGTCTGCCCCGCAAGGTTTCCTCCTTGGATGAGGCCCTGGTTATTGTTGGGAATGACACGCTCAAGGACATTATTATTACCAGCAGCAGCGCCCGTTTTTATAAAGGCGCCGCTGGAGAAGGCTACAAGCTGGATCAGGGTGAGCTCTGGAAGCATTCCATTGCCGTCGGCATAATGGCCAAGGAGTTGGTCAAGTATGTTAAAGGTGTGGAGCCGGGAAGCGCCTATACGGCTGGGTTGTTGCATGACATCGGCAAACGGTTTTTGAGCAGTTTTGTCGCCGATGATTTTAAAAAAATCATGATGAGGGTGGTCCAGGACAACAGTTCTTTTGTCGAGGCGGAGAAAGAGCTGCTGGGGGCATCCCATGCCGAACTTGGCGGAATGATTATGAGCCAGTGGGATTTCCCCAAGGAGATAGAGCTGGCTGTTCTGCAGCATCATGACCCGGATGCACTGGAAAAGGATCCCCTGACCGCGATTGTGGCCTTGGCCAATGCTCTGGTCATCAGCATGGGGATCGGGGTCGGGGCTGACGGCTTGTCAGTGAAAATGCAGGGTGGTGGCTTAAAAAGGTTTGGCATTACCTCCATGCACCTTGAACTCTGCATGGCCAATCTTCTCATGGAGATCGACCGGGCTCAGGAGCTTTTTCATATTTAGGAGCCGTAACGGGAGACTCAAATTGATTCTTGCTCATTCCGTTACGGCGCCTTATACCGTTCTTGCCAGTCAAGATGGTATGGTTATTTTGTTATAACGGCTTAACAGGATTAAATTCATCTCCGGATTCTTCAACCGCCTGCTGGCTTGGGTGGAACAGACGGGGAGCAGGGCAGCGCGGCAAGCGGCGCATGTCCACGATGGAATAATTTAAGGAAGCGGGAGAGAGGGCGATGGCTTTCAATATTTTGGTGGCAGATGACTCTGAAACCATGCGGGCCGTGATCAAAAAAACCGTGAGCATGTCCGGGGTGCCTGTCGGAGAGTTTCATGAGGCGGGCAATGGCAAAGAGGCCTTGGCTATTTTGGAGGGAACTTGGATTGATGTTATTTTGTCAGACATCAACATGCCGGAAATGGGCGGGATGGAGCTCTTGAAAAAAATCAGCGAAGATGAGGATCTTCGGAAAATTCCCCTGATCTTCATTACCACCGAGTCCAGCGATGCCCGCCAGGAAGAGGCGCGCAAGCTTGGGGTTGCAGGTTATGTGAAAAAACCGTTTCAACCCGAGACCATCAAGGCAATCCTCTATGAGGTGCTGGAAAAAGCCTATGAGCACAGACTGAAAGAGAAACCGGACGATGGGGCAGGCGATGAAAGCGACTTTTAGAGGAGGACGGCTGAATGGATGAGGATTTGCGGCGGGTCATCTTTGAAACGTTTTCAGAGGTTTTTGAGACCATGTTTTTTACTTTTTTGGAGCCCCTTGAAGAGGCGCCAGGAAAGGAAGCGCTCGGTTGCGGCAGGTTCATCGAGGCCACGATCAGTTATTCCGGTGGCTGCAACGGCAATTTCCTTTTCTATTTTCCTTGGGATCTTGGCAAGAATATCACCGTGAACTTCCTTGGGGTTGATGAGGACGGGGTACAGGACAGTCAGATCAAGGACACGGCTGCGGAAACGGCAAACATGGCCATCGGCAGTTTGCTGGGCAAGTTGGACCCAGGGGGCAAAGCCTCGCTGGCAATTCCGCAACCGCGCGAGCTTGCCGACTTTTCCCCCGAGACCCTGCTTGGCGCGGCCGGCCTTTGCATGTTTAACACCGAATTTGGGATCCTCTGGGTTGTCGGAACACATGCGTAGAATGGGCAACTCCATGAGAAGAGAGTTGTTTTTTTGAGATACCGGAAAGACAAGACAAGATCATGAGAAAAATACGCGTACTGGTGGTGGATGATTCCGCGGTTGTCCGCAAGGTTTTCAGCGAGGAATTGTCACACGAAAAGGACATCGAGGTCGTTGCCACGGCGCCAGACCCTTATGTGGCCCGGGATAAGATCGTTGCCCTCAAGCCCGATGTGGTGACGCTTGATGTGGAAATGCCACGGATGGATGGCATTACCTTTCTGAAAAAACTGATGCGTTATTTCCCGCTCCCGGTCATCATCGTCAGTTCCCTCACCAAAGCGGGGGGAGCCCTGGCCCTGGAGGCCATGGACAGCGGGGCGGTCGATGTTATCTGTAAACCCGGCGAGGCCTATTCTGTCGGCGACATGAGCGCCCAGCTTGCCGAAAAAATCCGGGCCGCTTCCCATGTGAACATGGCGCAAAGGGCCATGTATCTTGCCACGGTTCGTCCTGCCGATGCGCCCAGGCTTTCCCTGACCAAGACGACAAATAAGCTGATCGCCATCGGCGCCTCCACTGGGGGCACCGAGGCCCTGAAGGACGTCCTGACTCAATTCCCGGCGAATACGCCGGGAATTATGATTGTTCAGCACATGCCCGCCAATTTTACCACCAGTTTTGCCGAGAGGCTGAACAGTCTCTGTCAGATTCGGGTAAAAGAGGCGCAGGATGGCGATTCCGTGGTGCCGGGCACCGCTTTGCTTGCGCCGGGGAATTATCATATGGTCCTGCGACGGAGTGGAGCCCGTTACTATGTTAATATCAAAAGTGGACCTTTGGTGTGCTATCAACGCCCGGCGGTGGATGTTTTGTTTAATTCGGTAGCCGCCTACGGCGGAGCCAACGCGGTTGGCGTTATTCTTACCGGGATGGGCAAGGATGGCGCCCAAGGCATGTTGAAGATGAAAGAGGCTGGCGCGCAAACAATCGCCCAGGATGAAAAAACCTGCGTGGTTTTCGGGATGCCCAAAGAGGCCATAGCAGCTGGTGGAGTGGACAAGGTTGTGCCGCTGCTTGATATTCCCGCTGAGGTTATGAAGATGCTTTAACGCAGTGTGTTCTATGCGTTTTTTTTTTGGCTTCTCGCATCATGGTCAGTTGTTCCAGGTGGAGCAGTGATTTTTTCACGATGCACCCTCCGGCAAATCCTCCCAGCCCGGAGGAGCCTGCTACCCGATGGCGAGGCACAATAAGGGCCAGGGGATTGGCGTTGCAGCCCTGACCCACCGCCCGGGCAGCACCGGGGTTCTCCTGGGCTCGGGCCAACTCTCCATGTGTTTTTGTTTCCCCGAATGGAATCAGCGCTCGATAAGAAAGGTAAAGAGGATCTTCCGCCGCGGCTTGCGTAAATTTTTTGATATGCACCGTGCCCATCTGGTATGTTGTGCCTGTGTCGAGGTATATTTCTTGGTTTTTTTGTGGTGGGAAAAACAATAAATCAAGAAGATGGAGCAACAACCTCAAAAAAAACTTGATTTTGCAGGCAACTATAAATTATAGCTAATTATAGATCTAGTATTTGAAATTATAAGTCTTTTTCTGAATAAACTTTTTAACCGGAATGTGGACACCTTATGGCTTCTTTTTCTTGCCGACGGCTTCTCTCTGCTGCAATGTTTGTTTTCCTGCTTGCTTCTCCGGCAGGTGCGCAAAATCATGTAAAAACCCATGTGAAAAAACATGTGAAGAATGCAAAGGCGAAGGTTGTATCCTTGCGCTCGTCGCACAAATCTGCGCCTGTTCATGGCAAGATTACTAAGAAGAAGGAAACGCGCGCAAAAATAGCCAGGCATGTTTCCTCGAAAAAGTTGAAGCCAAAAGTGGCGGAATTGCACAACGTCGCAGGCGAGGCTCCTGCTGAACTGCAGGGGAAACTCACCTGCCGCAGCGCTTATGTTATGGATGCCAAAACGGGTAACGTTTTATTCGACCTAAGCGCCGACCGGCCTGGTCAGCCTGCAAGCACCATTAAGATTATCACCGGTCTTATTGCCGTTGAAAGTCTTAATGACAAGGAGATGGTGCGCGCCAGTGCCTATGCTGCCAACATGCCGGCCTCCAAGGTATATTTGAAGAGGGGTGTTTCCTATGAGGCCGATGATTTGATCAATGCCGTGTTGCTTGCTTCGGCCAACGATGCCAGCGTGGCCCTGGCGGAAAAGGTGGCTGGTTCTGAGCAGGCGTTTGCCAGATTGATGACCAAGAAGGCCGAGGCCCTTGGCGCGCAAAATACCATTTGTAAAAGTGCCAATGGCTTGACGCGTCCTGGTCAGCAGACCACGGCCCGGGATTTGGCCACGGTTTTTAACCGGGCCATGCATAATCCTGAGTTTGCCGAGCGGATATCCACCATTCAGGTACATACCCGCGACGGCAAATTGCTGCGGAACCATAATAAGGCGTTGTGGACCATGGATGGCGCGGTTGGGGGAAAAACTGGCTATACGCTCGCCGCGGGGAAAACATATGTCGGTAAATTCCAGCGTGACGGCCAGACTATTATTGTTGCCTTGATGGGCAGCGCTTCCATGTGGACTGATATTGCCACCCTGGTTGAGCACGGTTTTGCCAAAGAGGAAATGGCCGCCGCCCGGTTGCATGAGGAAGCCTCCGGTGGCCTGCGGGTTTCGCATGCCACCCAGAAGGATACAGAGAAAGAACATGGTGACTACGCCGTGTTGACCTTGACCGGGCAAAAGAAAAAAGTCAAAATGTAACAATGATCGCCAGAGCAGAATTAAAGCCGACAGGAATCAGCCTGGCGGCTTTTTTTGTTGAAAGCAGCAGTGTGGAACCATGATTTCCAAGGAAGAGGTTAGGGCCGGTCTTTTGGGTGCGCCGGAAGGAAAAGCTTCCGGCAAATCCGCGGAACTGGTGCGGCGTCTTGAGCAATATCGGGACGCCAAAAGGGTGTTTGTAGGGCCTGCCGCGAGATTGCAGCAGACTAGGATCAACGCCCTGACGGACGGCAAGGAGCTGTTGGTGCCCGCACCCGGCTTGAAGGAAGGGTTTTATCTCCTGGCGCCGTATGAGATCCCCTTCAAGCACCTGATTTATGCCGTGGGTTACAAGGGATTGACTGAATACGGCCGTCGGGTCGCGGTGGAGGAGTTGCATAAGGTGCCTGTCGGCCTGCTCATCACCGACTGTCTGGCCGTGGACCCGGCGGGATATTTTGTCGGCGAGGGGAAGGGCTTTTTCGACCTCGCTGTTGCCATCCTCGCTGAGCTGCACGGGCTTACCCCCAAAGCAGAGGCTTACGGAATGGGGGAGCAGGAGCAGATCCTTGACCAGGCGATTGAGCGCGGCGCCTGGGATATCTGTTTGAATGGTTTTATAACACCTGATGGGATTACCCAGTTTAACCCACACGGCCATGCGGACCGGAGGGTTTTGTGGGATATGCTTCCGCCGAAAAGGGTCCGCAAGATAACCCCGCTGTGGAAATTGAACATGCAAATCAAGGATGCCATGAACGCGACAGCGGAGGATGCAGGGTGAAATCCGGGGCATCCCGCTCAGGGTAGTGTGGCTTGGCGTCTATTTTAATAACGAAACGATTTCGGTGTTGGGAATGGATGATTTTCAAAAACAAGGGCTTACTGAACATCTGACCGAATTGCGCAAGTGCCTGGTCTATTCATTGTTTGCCACGGTGGCGGGATTTGCCGTGGCCTATTCCTACAGCAAAGAGCTTGGGGAGTTGCTTTTCAGGCCCCTGTGCGAGGCCATGCCTGCCGGTTCCAGTCTGATCTTCACCTCGTATCAGGAAGGATTTTTTTTTATCTAAAGCTTTCCTTGGTTGCGGGGCTTCTCCTTGCCAGCCCGGTGATTTTTTACCAGCTCTGGCGGTTTGTCGCCCCAGGCCTGTATCAGCATGAAAAACGGGTGATGCTGCCGTTCACCCTGCTTTCCTCCCTTTTCTTTTTTGGAGGGGCGGCCTTTGGCTATTTCGTGGTTTTTCCTCCGGCCTTCAAGTTTCTGCTCGGCTACTCCAATGATTTTTTAAGCCCCATGCCCACGGTGCGGGAATATTTTTCCCTGTGCCTGCGGTTGCTCATAGCCTTTGGGGTCATTTTCGAGCTTCCCATCTTCATGGTGCTGCTGGCCAAAATGGGCATGGTGAACGCGGCCTTCCTGAACAGGCACCGCAAGTATGCCATTCTGCTTTCCTTTGTCATCGCCGCCATCCTCACCCCCACCCCGGACGTGATCAATCAGTGTCTCATGGCTTTCCCCCTGATCGTGCTCTATGAGGTGAGTATCGTTGCGGTCTGGTTGCTGGGAAGGAAGAGGCTTGCCGGGTTTGGCGTAACCGAGAAGGCAGGGGGGGCGGTGGAATAAGCGCGGTACTGTTTTTTATACGAAAAGAATCAGTTCTGAATAACGGACAAGTACGTTGTCTGCGGTCATGAGGTTCAGCGGTTCGCTGACTGCTTGGGCGATCAGCATCCGGTCGAAAGGATCACTGTGGATGGCGGGAAGACGCCGCACGGCGTCGGCATGCTCCCAAGTTAGGGGCAATGGTTCGAACCCGGTCGTGGACAGGGCCCTCATGAACCGGTTCTGATCGAGCTTGAGCTTGCCCAAGGCCGTTTTGATGCTGACTTCCCAAATGGACACCGCACTGGCATACACCACGGGTACCTTGCTGATTGTCTCTCTTGCCGTCGGAGATAGGGCGGGATCGTTTGTCATCACCCAGAGCAGGACGTGGGTATCAAGCAGCAACCTCATTTTCTGGCCTCAAAGCCTGCCAAAATATCTTTGGGCAGCGGGGCATCGAAATCATCGGCAATTTCCACCTCGCCCTGTAATAATCCGAAGCGAATTCCCCGTGGCGCTTCGCGTAGTGGCACCAAGCGAGCAGCAGGTTTTCCTGCCCGGGCAATGATGATTTCCTCTCCTTGCATGACCGTATCGACCAGCTTCGAAAAATGGGTTTTGGCTTCGTGGATATTGACATTGCGCATGGTTGTCTCCTGGTCGGATGGCTAGTGAATTCAACTTAGTCTAGTCTAGTCCGATCCGATTAGGATTTCAACAACTATAACAAAGCACAGGTGTTTGATTGGTCGATGGGGAGCTCACAAGGGGGGCAGATCGATATGCAATCCGTTCCGATCAGGCGGCAACGGGATCAAACCAGAACGTTGATTATCTTCCCGCTTGTCTGTGGCGGCGCCGAGCGGGTTGCCTTCTGGTTTTCAGCCTGGGCGGCGGCTACTTTGTCCGTTGCCCGTCGTTCTTCCGTCTGGGCGTCCTGCAGATTTTTCTGCGCCTGTTGCTCCTCAGCCTGGGCATCCTGAGTTCTTTGCGCCGCATCCTGGCGTTCTTTCTGCGCCTGCCGCAAATTCTGTGAAGCCCGCTGAATTTCCGAGGTGTTTGTTCTGGAAAAACCTGTGGTGGTGGCGGATGCTGGAATTGTCTGTATCGCAGAGATAATTTCCGGCGCCATGTTGCCCTCCCTCCAGCACGGATGATGGAAGATGTGCTGAACTGCTTATCCCGCAAAGCTACTCGATTTTTTTTATTATTTCAGAAAAATAAACATTTGTCCAGTTGGTCACCATTGACCCCGAAGACATTGGAGGTCATCATGCACATGGATGGCCGGTCCAGCACCTTGTCCTCAAAGGGGCAGGAGGTGCTGTGCAGGACGATCTTTCCGCTGTCCTGCTCCACGAGGGAAAAGTTGCCGTGGATCCGCTGTTTCAGATCCACGAGAACCTCCGCCACCTGCTGGCGGTTGAGCGTGTCCACCCCCATCTCCCTGGTATAGAGGGCGTTGATCCAGTCCCCCATGTGCTGGCCGACCAGGCTGATGTAAGCCGGCAGCCTCCTCGTAGCCCACCACCTCTTCCAAGGTGCCTGCCAGCTCCCGGATGAGGGTTCTGAGAAAAAGATCCCGGTTCAGGGGGAGATTGAGCTGCCGCATTGCTGCCGCCTGGTCCATGGCCGCGCTCCTTGGTGAGGCATATGGGGGGCTGAGCGGGTCGTGGCCCGCGCCGGAGACTGTCTCTAAATAAAATATCCGGCAGGCGGCGGGGTAAAGTCAAGGAGAAGATGGGATTCAGTTGCCGCCCCGGCGCTGGCGGACGACCTCGAACAGAATGACGCCCGCGGCCACCGAGGCGTTGAGGGAGTTGAGGCTGCCGGCCATGGGAATGGAGACCAGCTCGTCGCATTGCTCGCGGACCAGGGGGCGCATTCCCTTGTCCTCGCCGCCGATCACCAGGCAGACGGGACCCGAGAATTTTGTTTCATACACGGTGCGTTTGGCCTCCCCCGCAGCGCCGTAGACCCAGAAGCTTTTTTCCTTAACGGCTTGCAGGCTTGTGACCAGATTGGTGACCAGGCAGAGTTGCAGGTGGGCCATGGCCCCGGCCGCAGCCTTGGCAGCGGTGGCGTTGAGCGGGGCCGAACGGTCCTTGGGCAGGATGATGCCGGTTGCCCCGGCTGCGGCGGCGGTGCGGATGATGGCCCCGAGATTGTGCGGATCCTGGATGGAATCGAGCGCCACGATGAGGGGTTGCTCCTCTTCCTTGGCCTTTTTGAGCAGCTCATGCAGGCTGCAGGTGGCCACGGGCGCTGTTTTCGCCAGCACCCCCTGGTGGGTCTTGTCCGGGGAGCTGGGAAAGCGCTGGCCCGGCAAAAAGCGGACCTTGACCCCCTGTCCCTGGGCCAGGGAGATGATTTCCTGGACCTTGGCCCCGCCTTTGCCCTGCTGGATGACCACCTCCCGCACCTTCTTGGGCTGAAGCCGCAACATCTCCAGGATGGGATGGATGCCCCAGAGGATGTCGTCGTTGTCCGGCTGGTTGCTCATGGGTGAAAGGCTCAAGGTTAAAGGTTAGAGGCGAAAGGCTTAAGGAGAAAGGCTCAAGATTCAAGGTGGGCCAGTCGTCATCCCGGCGAGGGCAAGGGGGCCAGTTCTGGCACATCCTTTACTTTTGAGCCTTTCACTTGCCAAGCGCCGCGAGGTCGAGGGGCTGGCCATCGGGAGTGCGGCGACCCTTGCAGCGTTCGGCGATGATCACCGCGCGCAGAACCTCCACCGCCTCCTCCAGCCGGTCGTTGATCAGCAGATAGTCGTAGCGGCCGGCATCCTCCATCTCGCGCCGGGCATTGTGCAGCCGCAGCTGCACGGTTTCCTCGGGGTCGGTGCCCCTGCCCCGCAGCCGTTTTTCCAGCTCCGGCCAGGAAGGCGGGGCAATGAAGAGGAAGACCGCGCCGGGGTGTCCGCAATCGCGAAGCTGCCTGGCGCCCTGGACATCGATGTCGAGGAAAACGTCGATTCCCTTGGCCTGCTGCGCCTCAATGGCTGACCGGCTGGTGCCGTAGAGGTTGCCGTGCACCTCGGCCCATTCGAGAAAGGCCTGGTCGTTACGCATCCCTTCAAAGGTGGCCCGATCGACAAAGTGGTACTCCCTGCCATCGCTCTCCCCGGGGCGCGGGGCGCGGGTGGTGTGCGACACGGAAAAGGCGAGGTTGTCCACCTTTGCCAGCAGTTTTTTGAGGATGGTGGACTTGCCGGCCCCGGAAGGCGCGGAGATGATAAAAAGATTGCCCCGGCTCATTTGGACGCCTTTTCCGACGGTTCGTCGTCTTGCCTGTCGTAGGAAGTCATGAAGCGCAGGGTGATGGTTTCCGGCTGCACCGAGGAGAGCAGCACATGGTTGCTGTCCAAGATGATGATGGAACGGGTCCTCCTCCCTTCGGTGACATCAATGAGCCGTTTCTGCTCCTTGGCCTCTTCCCGCAGTTTTTTCATGGGGGAGGATTTGGGGTTCACCACCGCCAGCACCCTGCTGGCAAGAACGGAGTTGCCGAATCCGACATTGATCATTCTCTGGTCTGACATGGTCTTTCCTTGGTAGCGGTTCGGAACATTTACCGGGCAGGCAGCCTGTCTCCCGGGTTTATCCTCCCCTCCCGCAAGGGGCGGGGGAACTTTTACAAAACGAGTACTCGGGCGGAATACTTACCTCCCCTATTCGATGTTCTGAATCTGTTCGCGGAGTTTTTCCACCTCGGTTTTCAACTCCACGGTGAGGTGGGCGGTGGGCGCATCGCTGATCTTTGAGGCCAGGGTGTTGATCTCCCGCAGGAATTCCTGGAGGAGAAAATCAAGCCTGCGGCCTACGGGCTCGTCCGCCGCTAGGAAACCGGAAAATTGGCTGATGTGGCTGCGGAGGCGAACCACCTCCTCGGTGACATCGGTTTTGTCGGCCATCATCGCCACCTCCTGGGCCAAGCGGAGGGGGTCGAGATCAACCCCTTGCAGGAGCACGGCCAGCCGCTCCTTGAGTTTTTCCGTCCTGCGCTGGACAATACCGGGGACATCCTGGGCAATGGTCTCCACGGTAGTGGCAAATTCCTGCAAGCGTTGGCCGAGCTCGGCCTTGAGCGCCGCGCCTTCCTGTTCCCGCATGGACTGCGCCATGGTCAGGGCTTGATTCAGCGCTGCTGAAACCTGCGGCCAGACTGCTTCGAGGTCTTCCTCTTCCTCGTGGGCAACGATGATCTCCTTGTAGTTCTGGATCATGGCCAGGGTCGGTGTGTCGGGCAGGGAGAGATCCTCACGGATCGCCTTCAGGCATTGGTAATAATCGCGGGCCAGGGGCAGGTTGGCTGCCAACCGGATATTGTCGCCCGCCTCCGCGCCCGGGTTGACGTAGACATCCACATGGCCCCGGCTGTAGTAGGCGCTGATCTCTTTTTTGATCCGGTCTTCAAGGCCGAGATACTTGCGGGGGATCTTGATGCTCAGGTCAAGAAATTTGTGGTTCACCGAGCGGACCTCCACGGTCCAGCTTCTGGCCCCGGTCGCTTCGCCCCGGCCATAGCCGGTCATGCTTAACGGTCTTTTCATCCGATTGCCTCAAGGAGTTCCGCGGTGGAGGCCGTGGCCGTGCCCACCTTGCCCACCACGATGCCCGCGGCGAAATTGGCGATGGTGGCGGCGTCGGCAGCGGCAAGACCCACGGCCAAGCCCAGGGCCAGGGTGGCGATTACCGTGTCGCCCGCGCCGGTGACATCGTACACCTCCTTGGCCATGGTGGGAATGGTGAAGAGAGGGTGGCCCTTTTCGTACAGGGCCATGCCCGCCTCGCCCCTGGTGATGAGGACCGCATTGCTTGCCAGCTTTTTCTGCAGGATATGGACCGCCGCCTGCAGCTCTTCCTCGGTTTTGATGGCCATGTCGGCCATGCGCTCCGCTTCGTGCAGGTTGGGGGTGATGATGGTGGCGCCGAGGAAGCGTTCCGGGTGCTGGGGCTTCGGGTCGATGATCAGCGGGATATTCCGTTTCTTGAGCCGGCTCCGCAGGTGGTCCATCAGGGGCAGGTTGATCATGCCCTTGTTGTAATCGGAGACGATGACCGCATCAAAGCGCTCCAGGTTGTCGTCAATGAAGCGGCAGATCTCCATCAGCCGTTCCGGGCTCGGTTCCCCGGTTTTTTCCCGGTCGAAGCGGACCACCTGCTGGTGCTGGGCCACGATTCTGGTCTTGAGGGTGGTGGGGCGGTTCCCGGTGCGGACGATCCCCGTGGCCGGGGAGCCGAGTTCCGCCAGCAGGCTCAGGAGATGGTCGCCCATGGCGTCGTTGCCGATCAGGCCGCAGAGGGAACCCCGGCTGTTCTGGGCGTAAATGTTGTGCAGGACGTTGGCTGCTCCACCCAAGAGCAGGTTTTCGTGGGTGACATCCACCACCGGCACCGGCGCTTCCGGCGAGATCCGGGAAACAGAGCCCCAGATGAAGTGATCGACAATGATGTCGCCGAGGACCAGAATATTGGTCTTGCTGAATTTGCCGACAGCGGTGCGCAGCTGCTTCTTCTTTGTGCTGGACAGGGTCACGGACCGGCTCCTGGGGTCAGGTTGCAGGGAAGGCACGGCTGGGGCGACAAGGCGCAACCAGCCGGAAGAATACAAAAAACGTAATTATAGACCGCTTGGAGGGCTGGGGCAAGCAAAGAAGTGTACTTTCTGACTTCCTCGCAGGCCGGCGGCCGAGGGGTGGCTCCGAAGTGCCGTTCCGTCACCGGTAATTGCTTTTCAACTTGTTGATTTTTCGCATTAAACGTTTTTGTCCTTGCTGCGCGGACCGCGGCCTTAGGTATCTCCGATCTGCGTTCCGGCTTTAAGAGGTTGTTCTCCGGCAAGGATAGGCCTATAAGTAATTTAATGCAAATTCTACCGCATCGTTTAACTTTCCCAAAATGGCCTCGGACGGCATACTTTTCACTTCCGCGTACCCGTGACTCAAGAGCATATGGAAATTCGTTACCAGATGATCCCCAAATCACCCCCTTCTTTCAAGTTTTCCAGGGTCGGCCTGACGATAGTAGCCGCCAGCATCGTCCTGTTCTCCGTGTTGACCGCCATTACCCTCCGGAATTTAAACCGCGAACAGCAGCTCATGAAACATTTTCTGCTCCAGGAGGGGCTGACCCTTATCCGCGCCTTCGAGGCGGGCGCCCGTACTTCCATGATGCTGCGTTGGCAGGAAGAAGGCAACCTCGCCGCCCTGGTCCGGGAAACGGCAAAATCGCCGTCCGTTGCCTATATCGGCATCATTAATGAGCAGGGAAAGGTGATGGCCGCCGCCGGAGAATGGCGTGATTCGAGCACCCGCCCCCCTGTAAGCCAAGTGCTTTCCCACGACACGCTGTTCACCAACTTTGCCGCCCAGGATTCTCCAAGACAAATTTTTGAGGTGGCAAAGGAATTCAATCCGGTGGCCAGCCCGGAGTCCGGCGGGGAAGATCGGCGAAATCGCTGGCAACAGTGGTGCCAGCCGGAAAAATACGGCGCGCCGATGACCTGCAGACAGGTGATTTTCGTGGGACTCTACACCACCGAGTTCGATGAAGCCAGAAAAGAGGATGTGAGGCAGGCCCTCATCATGGGCGGCATCCTGTTTCTGTTGGGCAGCGCCGGCCTGTATTTCATTTTTTTGTATCAAGGGATACGGGTCAGCCGCTCCACCTTGGCCAACATGGAACTTTATACGCGCAACGTCATTGAGAGTATGCCTGCCGGGCTGCTCACTTTGGATGCCGGCGGACGGATAGTCTCCAGCAACGGCAAGATAGAGGAGCTGTTGGGGCAGCCCGGAGCCGGATTGGAAGGCAAGACCTTGCGGCAGGTGACCGGCGATAGGCACAACCGGTTGGAACCGCTCATCCAGGGAGGCACGGATTTTCTTGATGTTTCTCTGGAGTGTCACCGGCAGGACGGGGCGACTATCCCGGTCAAGGTCAGTGCGGCGCGCCTTTTGAATAAAGAGGGAAAATGGTTGGGCACGGTTTTGACCTTCAGGGACATGCGGGAAATTCGCGAGATGGAGGAGAAACTGGAACGTTCCCGCCGTCTTGCCGCTCTGGGCCGGATGGCTGCCGGTATAGCCCATGAA
>JAJZRF010000034.1 GCA_021847425.1 Deltaproteobacteria bacterium
AGCGCACATGACATTCCACCACCGGCAAAATAAAGCCCTGTTGTTCGATCTCCTTGTAAGAGAGCGCCCGCTCCCGCATGAACTCAGTCCGTGCCGCCTCAAAGTAGCGCAGGTAGTTGGCATAGTATGCGACCCCGCCGGAATCGGTATCGCCGTAAATCACCCGGCAGCGATAGTGATGCAACGGTTCACGCATATCCATGCTTTTATCCGCCATCAGCGGTCGAGAACACGTTTGAAAAATTGGTGGCCATCCGCCAGAAGCTCTCCCGTCTTGGCACCGCTTTGCTCATCATAGGGCAAACCGCTCCCCGGCTGCCCGGCCCGGGAATCATAAATGGCCACCGGCACCGGGTCCGCAGTGTGTGTTCTGGCAACAAGCGGGGTAAAATGATCCATGGCCACGGCCAGGCGGAAATCAGCGCCGCTCGCCATCAGCGCTTCAAAAATCGGCTTGACGATCTTGCCGTCAAAATCCTCGATGGCCTGAAGCTTGTCTTTAAGACTCCCCTGATGGGCTGCCTCGTCCGGCGCTTCAACATGCACGAAAACAAGATCCTTTGTTTTAAGGGCCTCAATGGCGGCGGCCGCCTTTCCTGCATAGTTGGTGTCCAGGTATCCGGTGGCCCCGGGCACATCGATAATCTCAAGACCGGCATACACACCGATGCCCTTGAGCAGATCAACCGCCGAAATCAGGGCTCCCTCGACGCCGAACTCCTCCCTGATGGTCGGCATGGACGGGGCCTTGCCCTCACCCCAGAGCCAGATACCATTGGCGGGATTGCGCTGCTCTGCCTGCCGGTCCCGATTGATCTGATGCCCGGCGAGAAAAGCCACCGCCTTTGCCAAGGCTTCTTGCAGGTGGGGAATATTGTTATACCGCCGCCAGAACTCCGTTACCTCCCGCCCGGTATAATCATGGGGCGGCACGGTCACCAGCCCCCCGACCTCGCCGGAGTGCACGAGGAGATGACGGTAGCTCACTCCGGGATAAAAATGCAGACGACTCGTGCCGGCAACCGCCTCAAGGCCCTCAATGAGGATTTTTGCTTCCCGGGTGGAGATATGACCGCTGCTGTAATCCTCCATGAACACCCGGTCTTCCTCAAAACGCAGGGTAACCAGGTTGCAGCGGAAGGCGATCTCATCGGCAGACAGGGAAACGCCAAGACTGGCAGCCTCCAAGGGAGCCCGGCCGCTGTAGCACGCATGGGGAAGATACCCGAGCAGGGAAAGATTGGCGACATCACTGCCAGGAGGGAACCCATCGGGCACGGTGCGAACCAGACAGAGCTCTCCGTCTCTGGCAATCCTGTCCATGGCCGGGGTTTGGGCAAAGGCCAGGGGGGTTTTGCCGCCCAACTCGGCAATGGGCAGATCCCCCATGCCGTCACCGACCAGGATGATATATTTCATGTCGTTGTTACTCCGCAGGGGCCTTCATGATGCGGATCTTCACCGTCTTGTCGGTACAGACATCCAGGGCGTCAATCTCGGCCAGAGCCTGGCGCACCGAGGCCTCTTCCGCCTCATAGGTCATCATGACCACGGGCACGGTGCCTTTTTTTTGCCTGCCTTTCTGGATAACCGATTCAATGCTGATATTGTGGCGCGCCAGAATTCCGGCGATGACGGAGAGGACGCCCGGTTTGTCCATGGCGGTCATCCGGAAATAATAACAGCCGCGCAGACTCTCCATGGGGGTGATACCCCGGGGCTTGATCTCCTCCGGCAAATAGGACAGGCATGGCACCCGATTGACGCTGCTGCAGAGGATGTTCCGGGCAATATCAACCACGTCCGCGGCGACTGCGCTGCCGGTCGGCATCTTTCCCGCGCCCTGGCCATACAACAAAATATCCTCCACCATGTCCCCGGTGAACTGGATGCCGTTATAGGCCCCGCCGATGTTGGCCAACAGATCTTTTTCCGGAACCATGGTCGGATGCACCCTGGCCTCCACGGTTTCGCCATGATTCCGGCTGATGGCCAGGAGCTTGATGCGATAGCCGAATTCCCGGGCAAAATCAATATCAATGGGTTCAATCTGGGAAATTCCCTCGATGCTGACATCGGCAAGGCTTACCTTCATGCCGTAGGCCATGGTCATCAGAATCACCAGCTTGTGGGCCGTATCAATGCCCTCAATATCATAGGTAGGGTCGGCCTCGGCGAAACCTTTTGCCTGGGCCTCTTTCAGCACCTCATCAAAGGCCATGCCCTCATCGGTCATCTTGTTGAGAATATAATTGGCTGTCCCGTTCATTATCCCCATGATCGAAAGAATCCGGTTGGCAACCAGACCCTCTTTCAGAGCCTTGATCACCGGAATGCCGCCGCCGACACTGGCCTCGAAGCCGACTTCGACATTTTTCCGGGCCGCGGCTTCAAAAATCTCCATGCCGTGCTGGGAAATCAGGGCCTTGTTGGCGGTAACCACATGTTTGCCATGCTCTATGGCTTTCAGGATAAAGGTTTTTGCCGGTTCAATGCCGCCGATGAGTTCGACCACGATGTCGATCTCGGGATCCTTGAAAATCAGGTCCGCATCCCGAACAAGCTGCACATCCTTAAATTGCGGGGGCAACGCTTCAAGACGGATGTCCGCAACGCGGCACAGACGGATGAAGGTGCCGGTCTTCCGCCGCAGGAGCTCTGCCTGCCGCAAAAGAACCTCTGCCAAACCACTGCCAACAGTGCCAAAACCCAACAAGCCAACCTTGATTTCTTTCATGGAAGATTTATCCTGCGAATGTATGCGAAAACGAAACGGAGTCCTGCGTGGCGGGGCAACACAGCCAGCCCGCGTTCCGACAATGCTCAACCGGAATTTACTACCTCTTTTCCCGAAGGATGTCAAAAAAATTCACACTGGCCGCCGTCGGATTTTTCAATAATATTTTTTCGAAAAACCTCGCTATCATTAATGTGTTCCATTGACAAGTTTAGCAAAAAAAATTACAAGTAGCGGGAATATTCAGGGGCGCAACTCGTCAGAATGTCACTGCGTCACTTCCCCATTTTTTCGACAAGGATCAGCCCCGACTGTTTCATCAATGTAGATCCGTGGATGATTTTTTCGTTTCAGGTCTCAACCAAATTAACCTAAAGAGGACAAGTGCAAGTGGGAGAGCTTAATATTATTTCAATGTTCCTGGGCGCCGGACTCACGGTCAAATTTGTCATGCTCCTGCTGCTGTGCTTCTCCTTGTCCTCGTGGTTCATTGTTTTTCAGAAATTTTCCCTGTACAAGAAGGCAAGAATGGAAGGCGAAGAATTTCTTGAAACCTTCTGGCAGAGCAAAAATCTTTCTGAGGCCGTCCGGTTCGCCAACAACCTTACCTTGAGCCCCGAGGCCAACATTTTCAGAACCGGTTATCACGAGTTGCAAAAACTCGGCAAGACCACCGCCACCTCCCGCACCAACGATGGAACCCTGGAAGCGCGCCTTGCCGGCATGGAACCCCTAAAAAGGGCGCTGCGCAAGGCGGAAAATCTCGAATCCGCCCGGCTTTCCAAGTCGCTCCCCTTCCTGGCCACCACCGGCAGTACCGCTCCGTTCATCGGTCTTTTCGGTACGGTCTGGGGCATCATGACTTCTTTTCATGAAATAGGCATGCGCGGCTCAGCCTCGCTGGCCGTTGTCGCCCCCGGGGTCTCCGAGGCCTTGGTTGTAACGGCGGCAGGCCTTGCCGTTGCGATCCCAGCCGTTGTTTTTTACAATTATTATTCCAACCAGATGGCGGACATCGAAAGCAGGATGCACAGCTTTTCCATTGATTTCCTGAACCTCGTGGAACGGGACTTCATTACCCGCCAAGGCTAACACTTCCAGCCAGTTCGTTACGGCTCCTTATGCCGCTCACGATCTTTCTAATGTTATAATTATCTCTAAACAACGGTCTACAGGAATTCGCCATGGGTCCAGTCGAGGACGGCAACTGCAAAAAACGGCTTGTTTCGGATATCAACGTCACCCCCCTGGTGGACGTCATGCTTGTGCTGCTGATCATTTTTATGATTACTGCCCCCATGATGACACAGGGTGTTGACATTAACCTGCCCGAAACAACGGCAAAGCCTCTGCAACAGGAAAAGAGCCCGATCATTGTAACGATCACGAAAAAAGGGGATTTTTTGCTCAACAATACCAAGGGCACCCAGGCCGCTATCAAGCAGGCGCTGGCCGACCTTGCCAAAAAAGGCACGAACGAAACGGTCCTGCTTAGAGCAGACAAAGAAGTTCCCTACGGGCTGGTAGTTTCTCTCATGTCAGACGTCAAGGCCGCTGGTTTTGATAAACTCGGCATGATAACCCAGCCCGAGATCGATAAACCCAAACGATAACATACACCGTGCCTTCCTGTCTCCCGACATCCGAGCTGCCCGATAAACAATGGCAAAAATCCCTTTTTTTGACCATTGCCGTGCACGTTTGTTTTTTACTCTTCGGTCTTTTGGCCCCAAGGTTTTTAAACTTCCAGCAAAAAATACCGGAGGTGTATACAGTCAATCTGTATTCCGTTGAGGATTTAGGTGGCCGTCCAGCAGCTGCCCCACGCAAGTCCGCCGTTGCTCCCCAGACTTCTGCTTCACAGGTCACCCCACCACAACAGCCCAAGCCCAAAGCCGTGCCCGAGCCCGTAAAGCCCGCTCCCCCGCAAAAGACACAATCTGTCCCCGAACCTCCAGCGGTCGCCAAAAATACCATCTCGCTGAAGCCGATAAAAACAAAGGAAAAAGCAGACATTGAGAAGGTAAAGATGTTGCGGGAAAAACTGCTCGCCGAAAACAATGAAAAACGAGCAAAGGACATAGCGGAAAAAGCCACGGCGGATGCCGAAAAAAAAGCAAAAAGTGCGGTTGACAGCCTGAGGCAGGCGCTCATGGCCGGGCAGCAACTTGCCGCCGAAAAAGCTGCGGCCGGGAAAGCTGCCGCCGAAGCAGCCGCGTCAGCGAATCAGGCGGGCGGCAGCGGGAACGGCGGCGGCAGCGGCGGAATCACGGTCGATGAAAATCTCCGACGTTACCTTATGGCCGTGAACAACCAGATCACCGAACATTGGCTGCTGCCGGACATGCAAAACTGGAAAGACAACGTCGAAGCAATTGTCATTATCCGGGTCAGGCGCGATGGTGTTGTTCTTGACAGCACTTTTAAGAAAAAATCAGACAATGTTTTTTTCAATCAATTTGTTGAAAAAACTCTGAAACTTTCTTCCCCTCTACCGCCATTCCCCATCGGCATCAACCAGTCGGAAATGGAAATCGGCCTAAAATTCAGGCCGGGAAAAGTCTTTTGACATGGATTACATTATGAAAAACAACTGGGCTCAAAAAACTGAAAACTCTCCATCGACCCGCTCCATAACCTGTGGCATAGCGACATGGCTTTCCCGCAAAAGCTGTATCTCCGGTCGCGGACTGGGCATGATCCTCGTTGGCCTATCCCTGCTGCTCGGTTTCGCCGGACCCGCAAGGGCCATAGTGTATCTCGATATCACCTCCGCCAACTTCCGCAAGGTGAAGGTCGCGGTTCCATATTTTGTCGATAAAAAACAACCTGCCGTCATAAATGACGGCGGCAAAAAAATGGCTGATCTCATGGGCCGGGCCTTGGCCTTTCACGGGTTTATGGAAATAATCGATCCTTCTGCCTACGGTGGCAGCCAGACCTGGGACTGGCCCTCCCTTGGCGCTGAATTCACGGTCCTTGGCCAATATGAAATAACAGCCGAAGGGCTTATTTTAGAAATGCGCCTGAACGAGATTCAATCAGGCCACATGATTCTTGGCCGCAAGTACCAGGTCCCCGTCAGCAAGTATCAAGAGTGCATAAAAAAATTCTGCGACGAGGTCATTCTCAAGCTCACCGGGGAACGCGGGATAAGTCAGAGTCAGATAGCCTTTGTTTCAACCGCAACCGGACACAAGGAAATCTGGCTTGCCGATGTTCTCGGCGACAATATCCGCCAGGTAACCGACCATGAATATCTGGCCGTTGCCCCGAGATTCTCCCCGGACAACAAATGGCTTGCCTACACCTCGTACCACAGGAACAATCCCAATCTCTATATCACCGCGCTGAGCACCCTCAGAACCACCCGCGCCATTTCCCGCCGCAAAGGGCTCAACATGGCGCCGGCCTGGTCCCCGGACGGCAGCGTCATTGCCATTACCCTCAGCAAAGCGACCAACCCGGATATCTATCTCATTGATATCAACGGCAACGAACTGCGAAGACTGACCAATGGCGAAGGGATCAACGTATCCCCGAGCTGGTCGCCCGACGGAAAAAAACTTGCTTTTGTTTCCGACCGGAGCGGCACCCCGCAAATCTATGTCATGGACGTTGCCACCAAGGCTGTGCATCGGATAACCTATGTCGGCAACGAAAACACGACGCCGAGCTGGTCACCGAAAGGAGACTGGATCGCCTATACCGGCAGGGTAAGTGGCAACACCCACCAGATTCTGCTGATCAAGCCTGACGGCGGCACTCCTGTCCAGTTGACACAAACAGCGGGGGATTATGAATCTCCGAGCTGGTCGCCCGATGGCCGGCAACTTGTCTTCTCAAGAAAGCGGAACAATAAACAGGAATTGTGCGTTATCTTTAAAAATGGCATGGGGCTTCGCCCGCTTTTCAATCTCAGGGGGGCACAATCCATGCCGCAATGGTCCCCGCGTCAAGACCTGTAAGTTTTTTATTTTCCCAGGAGGCAACCCCATGAAACGACCAATAATAAATTTTGTCCTCGTCCTGTGTCTTTCCCCTTTTCTCATGCAATGCGCTGCGGAAAAAGATGTTCGGGGCCTTGACATGAGACTCCGCAGCACGGATTCGAAAATAGAGGAAATGGACAACACTGTCACCGCCATAAAAAACCAGCGCGCCTCCCAGGCGGAACTGGCAAATCAGCTCGAACAGATCAAGTCGCGTTTGCTGCAACTTGAAGCACGATTTGACGAGAAAAATATCCAGACAAAAAAAATTCAGGAAGAACAGGCTTCCTTGAAACAAAACACCAATAGCCAGCTTGAACAGCTGCGCGGCCAGCTGTCAGACCTGAGTAGCAAGATAACCGGCGTCAATGCCCAGGTTGCTTCCGTCTCCGGCGACTTTAGTCGAATACAGGAAGACCGGGCCAAAGAGGCGGCGGACCGTGCGGCCAGTGCTTCCAAGGCAGCGGAAGAAGCGCGCAAAAAAGCCGACGCCGTCAGCACCCCCCGGACCATCGAACCGGAAGAACTCAAGAAAAAACCAGGAAAGGCGGAAGAGGTCGCAAAACCGGAAGAAAAAACAAAACCGGCGTCAGACAAGACGATCACGCAGGACGTAGAGACAAACACCAGCGACACTGTCTACAATAAAGGACTTGCCGCCTACAAGGCAAACAAATACAAGGAAGCGTACAACGCCTTTTCGAGCTACCTGGAGAAAAACCGCTCCGCGCCTCTTGCCCCCAATGCCAGATTCTGGTTGGGGGAATGCCTTTTCCAGCAGAAAGAATTTGAACTGGCTATCCTCGAGTATCAGAAGGTGATCGCCGATTACCCCAAAACCAACAAAGCCCCGGCCGCCCTTCTTAAGCAAGGACTAGCATTTGAAAAGCTCGACGAAAAGGATACGGCCAAGATCATCTACAACAAGCTTCTTAGCGATTATCCCAAAAGCGAACAGGTTGAGACGGCCCGTAAACGGCTGAAGGAAATGAAATAAGCCGTTGTTCAAAAAAAGCAGTGTTAATAATGTCGGCCTCGGCATAAGAAACCGTAACGAAATAGCAAGAAATATAGCCGCGCCGGGACACTGCAGCCAACGCGATCATTATCTCGTAACGGCTCCAGCAAACTGCCTCGCGACACAGGGCAATCACTGAAAAGCACCATAAAAAATGGGCCTCGCAATAAAGCGGGGCCCATTTTTTATGGTGCTGACTTGAGAAAACTCAGGGCTTGATTCCCAGCTCCTGCTCCTTGGCGGCTACAGCCAGACGTGTCTTGACCACAGTATCCGGGATCAGGCTCATTGAGTCGATTCCACACTCGACCAAGAAGGTGGCGAACTCGGGAAAATCAGAGGGCCCCTGACCACAGATACCGATCTTCCGGCCGCGCCGTTTGGCGGTGGCAATGACCATTTTGATCATCTCCTTGACCGCATCATCGCGTTCGTCGGCGAGGCCGGCAAGGAGGCCAGAGTCGCGGTCAAGGCCGTAGGTGAGCTGGGTCAGGTCATTGGAGCCAATGGAGAAGCCATCGAAGATGTCGGCAAAGGCGTCAGCCAAGATCACGTTGGACGGAATCTCACACATCACGTACACTTCCAGACCATTCTCACCCTGAACCAGACCGCATTCCTTCATGACCTGGATGACCTTCTTACCCTCCTCCGGGGTACGACAGAAGGGCACCATCAGCTTGATGTTGGTGAGCCCCATATCGTTACGGGCCTTGAGCAACCCCTTGCACTCCAGTTCAAAGGCCGACCGGTATTTCGGGTCATAATACCGGGATGCGCCACGCCAGCCGATCATAGGATTCTCCTCGTGCGGCTCATAAAAAGTGCCGCCGGTCAGGTTGGCGTATTCGTTGGACTTGAAGTCGGAGAGACGGACGATGACGTCCTTGGGATAGAAACCCGCAGCGATGCGGCCCACCCCCTCGGCAACCTTGTCGATGAAGAACTGCTTCTTATCCGCATAAGCACCGGTTTTCCTGTCGATCACCTTGACCACCGCCTGCTTTTCCGGATCCGAGGATTTTTTCAACTCCTCATAATTGAAAAGGGCCAGGGGGTGAATGCCGATATGGGAGTTGATGACGAACTCCTCGCGGGCCAGCCCGACGCCGTCATTAGGAATCTGACACTCGGAGAAGGCCTTCTCCGGGATGGCCAGGTTCATCATGATTTTGGTCTTGGTCTTGGGCAGGTTGGTGAGGTCAAGCCGATCGATTTCAAATTTCAACAACCCCTCATACACAAGGCCCTTCTCGCCCTCGGCCGAGGAAACGGTGATGTCCTGGCCTTTCTTGATCTTCTCGGTGCCGTTGGCAGTGCCGATGACGCAGGGAATGCCCAACTCGCGGGAAATGATCGCTGCGTGGCAGGTCCGGCCACCGCGATTGGTAACAATGGCCGAGGCAATCTTCATGATCGGCTCCCAGTCCGGATCGGTCATATCGGTGACCAGCACCTCGCCCTTCTTGAAGCTGTGGATCTCAGCGACGGCGGCGATTACATTGGCTTTGCCCTGGCCGATTTTGGTGCCGACCGCCAAACCTTCGACCAAAATCTTGCCCGTCTCCTTAAGCTTGTAGGTTTCAATACTCCCCTTGATGCTCTGGGAATGCACGGTTTCGGGACGAGCCTGCACGATGAACAGTTTGCCGGTGCCCACGTTGACCCCGTCGCCGTCCTTGGCCCACTCAATATCCATGCCCTTGCCGTAGTGGTCCTCAATGATACAGGCCCATTTGGCAAGCTGCAAAATTTCATCGTCATTGATCACATATTGAACACGCTCTTCCTGAGTGGTGTTGATGTTTTTCACCGGCTCTGCGGTCTTGGGATCGTTGTCGTAGATCATCTTGATTTCTTTGCTGCCGATACGCTTGCCGACAATGGGCCGCTTGCCCTGTTTGAGGGTCGGCTTGAAGACGTAAAACTCATCGGGATTGACCGCACCCTGGACCACGTTTTCGCCCAGGCCCCAGGCGCCGGTAATAAACACCGCATCCTTGAAACCGCTTTCCGTATCAATGGAAAACAAGACCCCGGAAGAGGCGGAATCACTGCGCACCATCTTCTGCACCACGATGGAAAGATAGACGTCAAACTGGCCAAAGCCCTTGTCGTGCCGGTAGGAGATGGCCCGATCGGTAAAAAGGCTGGCGAAACAACGGCGGCAAGCATCAATCAACTGCTCCGGGCCGCGGATATTCAGATAGGTTTCCTGCTGGCCGGCAAAGGAGGCATCCGGCAGATCCTCGGCGGTGGCGGAAGAACGCACAGCCACATCAACACCGGGGCCGTATATTTCTTCCATCTTCTTGTAAGACTCAAGCACAGCCTTGCGCAGATCCTCGGGGAACTCGGCATTACGAATAATATGGCGCGCCTTCTCGCCGCGGGCCTGCAGATTATGCAGATCATGGGTGTCAAGGTCGGCAAGGGCATCTTCAATGGCCTGGGCTATACCAGCGGTTTTCAGCAGATGCCGATAGGCATAGGCGGTGATGGAAAAACCGTTTGGGACATCAACACCCTTTGAGGTAAGCTTCTGATGCATTTCACCCAAAGATGCATTCTTACCGCCGACCAGCGGCACATCCTCGATACCGATATCATCAAACCAGAGAATGAAAGCCTCATCATGTTTGCCCATTGTCTTCTGCTCTCCTAATTATTTATTTAAAAGTTCAGTATGTGGAACATACTAAAAAATCCAATGATTTTGCCACTGTCACACGCCAGCAATGTATAGCGAATCTCGCCTTACGGGTCAACCGAAACCTGATCAAACGACAAAAAATTGACCCATTGGACCATTGTTCAGGATGATTGAGCGTAGTATAACATAATGCACCTATGGATGTATTTTTTTGTTCCTTTCCCCTCTTTCCGGGTAAGCAAAGGTCTCGCCATGATCAGCCAAAATATCGAATTCCTTTTCTACGAACATCTCTCTGCCAACAACCATGCGGCCAGCGACTACTTTGGTCTCATCAAAAAACTGGTTGACCTGAGAAACAGCGCCCCCCCAAACTCCCCGGACTTCCGGCAGGCAAGCGACGCCATCACCCAGGCATATGCCTTGGTCGAAGATGAAATACGGACCAACACCAATCCCCCGACCCGGCAAGTATCCTTCGGCACCTCCGGCTGGCGGGGGGTCATTGGCAAGGATTTCTCCCTGCAGTCCGTCGGACAAGTTGCCCAGGCCATCGTTGCCATGTACCGCGATCTGGACCAGGACGATTCCCTGGCCCCGGCTCTGGGCGTGCGCAATTTCAGCGAGGCACAACAGCGGGGCGCCGTGGTCGGCTTTGACAACCGATTCGGCGGCAGCCTGCTGGCGGAGCGGGTTATCGAGGTGTTGACCAGCAACGGCATCGTTGTTCACTATGCCCATGAAGCGACAACCGGCACCCTTTCCGCTGCGGTTCTCATGCTGCAGGCAGCTTTTTCGATAAATCTCACCCCCAGCCATAACCCGCTGGAATATGCCGGTTTCAAGTTCAATGCCGCGGACGCTGGTCCGGCTGCCTCGGAGATTACCAGCCGCATCACGGAAAATGCTCGGCAGCTCATCGCCAAAGGAAAAACCCCGACGCTGGCCCCGGATACAACCCTGGTGAAGCAATGCAATGCCCTTGCTTGCTGGCAGGAGCTGGTCGCCAGGAACGCTTCCCTCCACGGCCTGAACTACGCCGGGATAATGGCGGCCTTTCATGATGCGCCGGACTGCGTGGTTGCCGTTGACTGTGTCCATGGTGCCAGCCGAGTGCACATGCGCTCCCTGTTCGGCAACCAGCCCTCGGAGAGGCTCCTTCTTTTCCGGGACCAGGCAGACCCCACCTTCGGCGGGGTTGCACCGGAGCCCTCCTCCCGCAATATGCATCAGGTTCTGACCACCTTGCAGCACAGGCCGGAGCCGCTCAGGCTCGGAGTCATCATCGACCCGGACGCCGACCGCATCCGTTTTACCGATGGCACAATCGAGATCGACATGAACCTTTTCGGGGCCATGGCCTTTCATTATCTGCACGAAAAAAAGGGCAAGCACGGCCTGGTGGCCAAAACCGTGGCAACCAGCAATTTTGCCAACGCCATTGCCAATGGTCTGCATGAAGAAATTTTTGAGCCGAAGGTCGGATTCAAAGAGTTCAAGCCGGTCATCGGCAAGGCCCTGGTCTGCTTTGAAGAATCGGACGGCATCACCGTTATCGGGCACACCCCGGAAAAAGACGCCTACATCGGCCTGCTTCTCGCCCTGGACATGATGCTCGCCATGAAAAAGAATCTTGGCGACTACCTCGGCGAAATCCAGGCAGAATACGGCCAATATTACCCGGCCAAGGGCGGGGTTGAGGTAAGCCAGCAAGGCAAAGCGCTGCTGGACACCCTTTCCGGACTGGAAAAATATGCAACCGGGACCGTGATTGATGTCGGTGGGCAGGCAAAGAAAATTACCGAAGTAATCACCATCGACGGCAGAAAGATGATCTTGGAGGACAACAGCTGGTTGATGATCAGGCCTTCCGGCACCGAGCCCAAGGTGCGCTTTTACGTCGAGGCCAGAAGCGAATCCGGCAAGGACACCCTGTTTGCCGCAGCCAAGGCGATGCTCGCCGAGATAGGGCTTTTGTGATGGCAGGGGTAAGAGGTATGACAAAAAAGAGGCCTACCGTCAGCTCCTCCTAAGGAAACAAACGTCATGGGCAAAACACGATTCATAGTGGCGGGAAGCCTCATCGACGGCACCGGCGCCGAGGTGCGCAAGAATGTCTTTTTGAAAGTTACGGACACCATTATTACCGCCATTGGCTCCGCAGCAAACCTTCCCCGCAATGACGGGGCTGCAATCGATGACTTCTCACACTGTACCATTTTGCCAGCGCTGGTTGACTGCAGCGTGTCCCTTGCGCAATCGCCCTCCGTTGGACAGGATGGTAAGGGTATCCACAGAAGAGGCCGGCTTTGCGAAAAAGGCAGCCATATTGGAGCAGCATATCCGCGACTGCCATGCCCACGGAGTGCTGGGCGTGGCCGACAGCGACGATACAACCGGCCTGGCTGAACGGTATCAAGAGGAGGTGGCGCAGGGGAACATCATTGACATTCGCTCATCGGGCCCTCTCTGCCGGAGCAGGCTGAGTGCAGCCGACAACTCGGCAACCGGCGATTTTCTCAAGATCGGTTATTCCGGTAATATCGAAGACGATCAAGCCCCTGATCCCCGGCTTAACCCTGAAGACCTGTGGAGCATTCTGCAGCACCAAAATGGGAGAAAGGCGGTGGCGGTGGCCAATGGTCGGCAACAGGTAGCGGAGGCGCTTGCGGCGTGCCGGAAATGCTTGCCGAACCGGGCAAGGGGCAACCGGCAGCGATCGGCAGGGCAGTCGTCGCATATCTGGTTCAGGATGCAGAAAATCTCACATTAACGGAGTTGAGTGATTATTATGTGCGGCGGGATATAGCCGCTTTAAGCCGGGCAGCCGAAAGGCTTCGTGCCCACGTGAAATCTGATCCCGGCTTGGCGATTAAGGATAGCTACAGTTCGTCAACAACTCGAGCAAATGTCAAAATGTCAAGCCTGACCCCATTTTGGAAGGGCGCACAAAAAACCCGGACGGAAACCCCGTCCGGGTTTTTTACAATAGCTTAAATATTCAGCCCTAGCAGCCGAAAGCCTTCTGCAGCGGCGGAACGGTCTGTTTCTTGCGGCTCATCATGCCGGTTACCCACATGGAGTTGCCTGCGATCTTGCCGCCGAAAGCCTTCTCAATAAGCGCGGGCTCATCGGAAACAACCAGCAGATCGGTACCCTCTTTCACAACATCGGTGAGCATGAACAGTACTGAGTGCCGGCCATCCTTCTTGAGATCCTCAAGGGCCTTGTACAGGTCGGTGCGAATTGCGGCAACCTGATCAAGGGTGGCAAGCTCCAGCTGGCCGATACCGACCTTCTTGCCGTTCATGTCAAAATCCTTGTAGTCACGGAAAACGAGATCCTTCATGGGGATTCCGTCAATGGAAGACTTGGCCTTCAGCATGTCCATGAAAAGAGCATCGGTGTCGGTAACCCCGGCAACGGTTTTCAGGGCGGCAACCGCAGCCTTGTCAGGGGCGGTGCAGGTGGGAGACTTGAAATTCACGGTGTCGCTCAGGATGGCGGAGAGCATGGCGCCGGCAATATCCTTGGGCAGGGCGACATTGTTGTTTTTGTACATCTCGTACAGTACGGTGCAGGTGCAGCCAACCGGCTGGGCATTGAAAACAATCGGATTGTTGGTGGTGATATCACCGATCTTATGATGATCGACAATGGCGATAACCTCGGCATCCTTGATATTTGCCGGGGCCTGACCGATATCGCTGAAATCAACCAAAGCAACTTTCTTGCCGGCAGCGTCCGTCATGGCCTGAGGTGCGGCAAGGCCGAATTTTTTGAGAACCGTGGTGCTCTCGGGGTTCAGCTTGCCTGCCTCAATCTGCATGCAGGCAATGGCGTCAGTGCCGGTTGCCTTCAGATAATGTGCGTAAGCAATGGCAGCGGCAACGGAATCGGTATCGGGATTTGAATGGCCAACAACACAAACAGACATGGTGATCCTCCTTAAAATTTTTTATTGAACCAAAGACATCCTGTTATGATTCCAGAACAACGACCTTGCTGGAATCACAAAAAATATGCTCACTTCCTACGGAATGCTCAACACCATATTACAACTAAAACTCGCAAAGAATAGTGCTATTAGGATAGAGAGTCAAGAGGAAAGACGCATGTCCGGAGACAATCATTTTGTGCCCCGCGCGAAGGCATAACATCTTAATATCACATAGCAATTCCAACAAACACAACCTTTCCCTGGTTTTGTCTTGCCCCGCAACCTTTTTTTATGTAACAATTCAACAGAGACCTTGTTTTCCCTGAAGGCAAACCCGTCAACCGTTGAGCGCACACACCATGAAGGAAAAAGAGGCGGCCCAAACCCCCAAGGCTCCCAAACGCCACAAAATCCTGGTCGCAGAGGATAACCCCGTGGTGCGAAAGGGCTTGAATAATTTTCTGGTAAAATGGGGCTACGAACCGATTGAAGCGGACAATGGCGATACAGCCTGGAACACCCTCGAAACCGACCCCGGCATAAGCCTTGCCATTCTGGACTGGAACATCCCCGGACTCAGCGGCATGCAGGTTTGCCAACGCATAAGAATGCGCACGGATGGGCCATATGTGTACATTGTTATCTTCAGCGCCCGCAGCTCCATTGAGGAACAGGTCCTTGCCTTGGAAGGCGGGGCGGACGACTATCTGGTCAAACCCGCCAAACCCTCGCTGCTCCGGGCAAGGCTCGGGGTTGGCCTGCGGATTCTGAATTTACTGGCCGGTTCCGCCAAATAATCCGAACACCCTCCCCGCCTCCATGACTCACCACAAATGTGTGCTTTTTGATTTGGACGGCACGCTCGTTGACAGCCTCGCCGACCTGGCGGATTCGATGAATCGAGTCCTCAGCCGGCAGGGACTTCCTTCCCATCCGGCACAGACCTACCGCTATTTTGTCGGAGACGGAATCACCAAGTTGGTCCAGCGCGCCCTGCCTGCCGAGGCTCGGCAAGGCGATCTTGTCCAGGATTGTGTTCGGGAGATGCGGCAGGAATACGGGTTGCACTGGGCTGACACGACAAGACCCTATCCCGGCATTGCCGAGTTGCTCGATGCGCTTGCAACCCGGCGGATACCAATGGCAATTCTGTCCAACAAGCCCGACGAATTAACCCAAAAGGTTGTCAGGACGCTTTTGCCGGGCTGGCATTTTGCCGCAGTCGCGGGAGCCAGAGAAACAATTGCCAGAAAACCAGACCCTGCCGGGGCATTGCGCATCGCGGGCCTGCTGCATCGTGAACCGGCGGATTTTCTCTATGTGGGCGACACCAACACCGACATGCAAACAGCGCGGGCTGCCCGGATGTTTGCCATTGGAGCACTTTGGGGGTTTCGCTCTGCGGACGAACTGAAAAAAAATGGCGCCCAGGCTCTGCTTTCCGTGCCCATGGAACTATGCCCGCTGCTGGACCGCACTCCGTAATCAAAAAAACGGCATGCCAAAGCAATAATTCTGCCCGGCACAAGGTCGCGCACAGAAACAGCCCCCAAAATGTCCTTACAACCGGCCGCTAGGCGCTGAGCCGCTCTGCTTCTTTTACCTTTCGTATTTCGCAGGCAATCCGGAACGCCTTTTCCTTCCCGTTTTTATTCACGGAAACAGAGGTCTTGCCCTGCTTGCCGACACGATTCACCCAACTCACTTCATACCGGTTCAATCTCTCGTTAAACCGGACACCGACAACACCGGTGGTGGTGTTGCTCACCGTGACAAGGTGCTTGTCGGTTCGAATTTTCCCTATCTTCTTTTCCATGGTATCCCGCCAGGTAAGGGCGGCAAGCAGGCTTGAATAACGCCCCCCGCATTTACCATCGGAAAAAAACTTGGAGTGGGTTGTCCCCTGAAAACGAACCCGCACATACCAGCCGTGCGTCCGCTTGTCTTCCTGATCGATCCGGGCCACATCCTTATGTTTCTCAAGTATCACTTTCTTTGCCATAACCACTCACCTCGCACAGGTCCAAAACCTAATGAAATGCCATGCCCCACAGTTCCATTGGCAGCACGGCCCCCCCCTGCGCCAAACACCATTTTCTCATGCCTATAATTGACAAGAGCGAAGAAACAACAAAATTCCTCGCCAAAGGATTCATCTATATCCAATTAAACATTTTTTTGCAAGTCGTAGCAGATGGCTGTTTCGTTTAATCGAGCATGGAAAAAACATCGTCTTGTGCGGATAAAATACCCGCGGCGAAAATTTTCCCCGCAACCTTATTTCTTCAACATCCAGAATCCCGGGTATATCTGCGGTTGACTCCTTCTCATTTTTCCCAAGAGCTGGTATATAAAACCTTTTGGGGCTCAACCATCGGGCATGGACAAAAACAGCCCACTTCGCACAACCCTCGGATTACGGCGGAATATCCCTGCGCTCGGCGCGTTTATCGCTATCCGCCCCTCCCTTCACTCCAGTAAAGGCAACTTCATGAAAGACACCGCGGAAAAATTTCTTGCCCTCCTTGAAATTACCAGCCGCCTCCGGGCTCCGGACGGATGCCCCTGGGATAAAAAGCAGACCCCCCAGACCTTCAAGCAATATCTTGTCGAGGAGACCCACGAACTGCTCGAGGCAATCAATGAAGACGACCCCAGCCACATCTGCGAGGAATTGGGGGATCTTCTTTTCCAGATTATTTTTCTCAACAATCTCTACCAGGAGAAAAACCTCTTCAACCTTGATGATGTAATTGAATCCATCTCCACCAAAATGATCCGCCGCCACCCCCATGTGTTCGACAGTAAAACGGTAAACTCGGAGCAGGACCTTCACCAGCAGTGGCAGGCGATAAAAACCCGCGAAAACGAACGGAAGGGCCAACCCAGACATCCTCTTGCTTCCATCCCCAAAAGCCTGCCTGCCTTACGCAGGGCGCAACGGGTGGCTGACCGGGTTGCCAGGGAGGGCTTTGACTGGCCGAATCTTTCCGGCGCCTTGGGCAAACTTGCGGAAGAATTCCAGGAACTGCAGGACGCCTTTGCCCATGGATCCCGCGAACACATCAGGGAGGAGTTGGGCGACCTCCTCTTTGCCCTGACGGTTGTGGCGAGAAAAGCGGATATCGACGGGGAAGACGCCCTGCATGATGCAACGCGCAAGTTCACCACCCGCTTTTTAGTACTTGAAAAAATTATAGCCGGGCAAGGAAAACAGCTTGCTGATCTTGACCCCGACGCGCTCCTTGCGATCTGGCAACGGACCAAGACCGAACCAGCTTCATCCCCAGAAAACGATTGACAAACAGAAGGTTAATTGCTATCAATCGCGATTGTTTTTTTCACATACCTCCTTGCTCTTCGCATGAAACGCAAAAAGCAAGGGCCAAATGACCACAAGGAGGAATAAATGCGCAGGTACGAGACAATTATCATTGTCAAACCAGGGGCAGGAGAGACGGAATTCTCTTCGGTTGCCGACAAAGTAACTGGAACCGTTGAAGGTTTTGGCGGGTCCATCGTGAGAACCGACAGATGGGGGCTGAAAAAACTGGCTTACCCCATCAAAAAAGAAGTCCAGGGCGACTTTCTCTATGTCGAATATGCCGGTCTGCCTGACGGGGTCAAGGAAATGGAACGGCTCCTCCGGATTGACGACCGGGTCCTGAAGTTCATGACGGTAAAAACCCAGGATGTCTTCACCCCGGATGCCCCCAAGCCGGAAGGGCCGGAAGCCGCCCCGGCAATTGCGGACGAAGAAGCCTCTGAATAGTTTTTCCGCCTCTCGCGATCAAGCTATTATATATATCGAATCAGAAAAGAGGAAAGAGAACATGGTTATCAAGAAAAAGAAGATTTTCAACCGTCGCAAGGTCTGTCGTTTCTGCACGGACAAGAGTCTGATGATAGACTACAAGGATGTCAAAACCCTGCGCAATTTTGTGACGGAACGCGGCAAGATTATCCCGCGGCGCATCTATGGCAACTGCGCTCATCATCAGCGGCAGCTCACCGAGGCAATCAAGCGTGCGCGCCAGATTGCCCTGTTGCCCTATGCCGGTCAGGCTCAGCTGTAGAGAACAGGAACCAATCAGAAATCGTGTTTTTACGCTCAGGAACAAGCAGGCAAACAGAGATAATCGGGGCTATCGCTGTCACCGCCCTCATTTTCACGGTGTCGACAGTTTTTGCCGGTCTCGAATGGCTTCACTGCCTGATGCCTCTGCCCGCCTACTACTTCCTGAGCGTATACGGGCAGAAACACGGAACGATCATTATTGCCGGCGCGCTCGCTATTGCCGGCGGCATAACTTTTTTGACAGGAACTCTGCCGGGCCTGCTCTTCTCACTGACCCTCCTGCCCGTCGGCTTTATCCTTGCCAAGGCAGACAGGAAAAATGAGTCGGCACAGCGCGGCATGTTAAAGGGCATTGGCTATCTCGTCCTTGCCTGGCTCGTCATGGGCTGGCTGATCGGCCTGGCAACCCAGATCAATCCGTATGTTGAACTGCGGCAAAGTGTAGACAAAGGCTTGGAAGCAACCTTTACCCTGTACCGGGATTCGGGACGTTTTCCCGCTGGTGATCTTGAAGAAATCAAGTCCTTCATCACCCAGCTCAGGAAACAGGTGGCAACGCTTTTCCCTGCATTGCTCGTCACTTCGATCCTCTTCACCGTTTGGCTGAACAGTGTTTTCGGCCAATGGTTGCTGAAAAAAAGAGATAGTTCCCGGACAAGCCGGGAGGAGTTCAGAAACTGGCGGCTCCCGGAATTTCTGGTCTGGCCGGTAATAATGGCAGGCATCGCATTTCTGATCCCCAATGAAAAGCTCAACATCCTGGGTTTGAATGTGGGCCTGGTGCTCTTGGTTCTTTATCTCTCGCAAGGCTTGGCGATTGTCTCGAGCATGATGCGGAAATGGTCGCTGCCCCTGGCGATCAGGGCGATAACTTACGGGCTCCTGTTTTTGCAGATTTACGGCCTCGGCTTTGTCGCCGCCCTTGGCCTGGCTGATGTCTGGGTTGACTTCAGAAAGCCCCGGCGCAAAAACGACGTGGATGACACCTCGGTGTCTTAGAAAAAACACTATGAAACTGGAGGCTTTTTCAGAGTCTTCATTTTTCAGAAATACTGAATCCCGGCACAAGCCGGATTCAACCGGAGGTACAACATGGAACTCATTTTAAAAGAAACCATTGACACTCTTGGCGAGGAAGGCGATGTTGTGAAGGTGAAGGACGGCTACGGCCGCAACTTCCTGATCCCCCGCCGTCTTGCCGTGCCTGCCAACAAGGCAACCCTTACCGTGCTGGAAAAGGAAAAGGCCGCCATTGTGGCAAGAAAGAAAAAACAGCGTGACGAGGCGGAAGCCCTGGCCAAGAAGGTGGCGGGAGCCACGGTGGTCATTGCCCATCGTTCCGGGGATGACAACAAACTCTATGGCTCCATCACCTCCGCTGACATTGCTGAAAAGCTTGCCGCGCTGGGCATTGAAATCGACAAGAAAAAGATCGTTCTGGACGAGCCCATCAAGACCTTGGGCATCACCATGGTGCCGGTGAAGATCGGCTACCAGATTTCCGCGGAAATCACGGTGGAAGTCGTTTCCTTGGCCGCGGAATAATTCCAAGCCCGTAAACAGAAGGCGGATTTGGGCCAATGCGTGTAAGCCGCAAATCCACCGTTGCTTTGGCCTTGGAATAACGCAGGATAACAGGAGTGGGGCAGAGACCTGCCCCACTCCATTTACAGCCAACGATAATCCATGGAATCCGGACCAACCCCTTCCACCACCCACCATCGTCTGCCCCCGCAGAATCTTGAAGCGGAGCAATGCGTTCTCGGCTCCATCATGCTGCAACAGGGAGCCATGCCCAAGGCGGCTGAGCTTCTCACCGAAGAAGACTTCTACCGCGACGCCCATAAATACATATTTTCCGCCATGGTCACCCTGTTTGACCGCGGCGAGCCCCTTGACCTCATCACCGTTTCCAACCTGCTGAAAGACAACAACAGGTTTGAGGCGATCGGCGGCCCCACCTACCTCGCCACCCTCACCGACATCGTGCCGGTTGCCGCGAACATTGCCTATTACGCCAAAATAGTGCGGGAAAAAGCCATCCTCCGCAAGCTGATCCAGACCGGCACCGAGATCGCCGGCCGCTGCTACGAGGAACAGGACGACATCGACGGTCTCCTTGACGATGTGGAACAGACCGTCTTTGAGATTTCCCGGGCCAAGAGCGGCCAGTCCTTCCACCCGCTCAAGAGTGTCATCTCCAGCACCTTCAAATACATCGAGCAGCTCTACGAACGCAAGGAACACATCACCGGCGTTCCCACCGAATACCATGACTTCGACAAGATGACCGCGGGGTTGCAGCGCTCGGACCTCATCATCCTGGCCGGCCGTCCCAGCATGGGCAAAACCGCGCTGGCCGTAAACATGGTCCAGAACGCCGCCCTGCTCCACAAGGTGCCGGTGGCGGTCTTCAGCCTGGAGATGTCCAAGGAGCAGCTGGGCATGCGGATGCTCTGTTCCATCAGCCGGGTCGACGCCCAGCGGTTGCGGACCGGTTTCTTGAAGGAGCAGGACTGGCCCAAGCTTACCCGCTCGGTGGGCATGCTTTCCGAAGCCCCCATCTACATCGACGACACCCCGGCCATTACGGTGCTGGAGATGCGGGCCAAGGCCCGGCGCCTGAAAACGGAACACAACATCGGCATGGTGGTGGTGGATTACCTGCAATTGATGCGGGGCAGATCAAACGCCCAGTCCCGGGAACAGGAGATCAGTGAAATCTCCCGCTCGCTCAAGGCCATGGCCAAGGAGCTCAGCATCCCGGTCATCGCCCTTTCCCAGTTGAACCGCAGCCTGGAGAGCCGGCCCAACAAAAGGCCGCAGCTTTCCGACCTGCGCGAATCAGGCGCCATCGAACAGGATGCCGACCTGATCATCTTCATCTATCGGGATGAGGTGTATAACAAGGCGGAAGACAACCCGAAAAAGGGAATTGCCGAGATCATCATAGGCAAGCAACGCAATGGGCCGACCGGCACCGTGGAGCTGGCCTTTCTGGACCGTTTCACTTCCTTTGAGAATCTTGCCCAGCATAATTTCCCGTCAACCGAATAAAATAAGGTGGATAGTCTGTAGGTGGTTAGTCCATTAGCAACCGAGCCTCTTGCAACCGCCCCAAAAACTCCCCCCCTCCCGTCGAGGGAGGGGGGATTTAATTACGAAAAGAACCGGATCAGCGAACATGAAATACGATTTCAAGGCCATCGAAGAAAAATGGCGCAGCCACTGGCTTGAGAGCCGCACCTACACGGCAAGCGAAGATTCAGCCCGCCCCAAATACTATCTCCTGGAGATGTTCCCCTACCCTTCCGGCCGCATCCACATGGGCCATGTCCGCAACTACACCATCGGCGACGTGGTGGCGCGGTACAAGCGGATGAAGGGCTTCAATGTCCTCCATCCCATGGGCTGGGACGCCTTTGGCCTGCCCGCCGAAAATGCGGCGATCAAGCACGACACCCATCCGGCCAAATGGACCTACGAAAACATCGACTACATGAAAAAACAGCTGCAGCGCATGGGGTTCAGCTATGACTGGGACCGTGAACTCGCCACCTGCAACGACAAATATTACCGCTGGGAGCAGCTGCTGTTCATCAAGATGTACGAAAAGGGGTTGGTCTACCAGAAGGTGACCACGGTCAACTGGTGCGAGACCTGCCAGACCGTGCTGGCCAACGAGCAGGTCATCGACGGCGCTTGCTGGCGTTGCGACAATGCCGTGCTGCCCCGGGAGATGAACGGCTGGTTTTTCAAGATAACCGACTACGCCGAGGAGCTGCTTGCCGGTTGCGACACGCTCACGGGCTGGCCGGAAAAAGTGCTCACCATGCAGCGCAACTGGATCGGCAAAAGCGTGGGCGCCGAGGTGAACTTTCCCATCGAAAACGCAGAGAAGGCCCTCACCGTTTTCACCACCCGGCCGGATACGATCTTCGGCGCAACCTTCATGTCCATCGCCCCGGAACATCCCTTGGCCCTTGCGTTGAGCGCTGGCACTCCCCAGGAAGACGCGGTCAAGGCGTTCGTTGCCCGGATCAAGATCGAAAAACAGCGGCAGCGGCCGGAGGATGAGACGGAAAAAGAGGGGGTCTTCACCGGCGGCTACTGCCTCAATCCGTTTACCGGCGCAAGATTGCCGGTGTATGTGGCCAATTTCGTCCTCATGGAATACGGGACCGGCGCGGTTATGGCGGTCCCTGCCCATGACCAGCGGGACTTTGAGTTCGCCAAAAAATACCAGATTCCGATGCGCGTCGTCATTCAGCCGGAAGGCGAGCCACTTGACCCCGCCACCATGCCCCAGGCCCATGAAGGCCCGGGCACCTTGGTCGCTTCCGGCGAATTCACCGGCCTCGCCTCGGAAAAGGCCAAGGCAGCAATCACCGCGGCAGCGGAAAAAAACGGCTTTGGCTGTCAGCGCACCACCTTCCGGCTGCGCGACTGGGGCATCTCGCGCCAGCGCTACTGGGGCGCCCCCATTCCCATGCTCCACTGCGCCCGCTGCGGGGTGGTGCCGGTGCCGGAAAAGGATCTGCCCGTCAGCCTGCCCACGGATGTGCAGTTTGACAAATCCGGAAAATCGCCGCTGCACACCCTGGAACGCTTTTACCAGACCACCTGCCCCGTGTGCAGCGGCCCGGCCCGGCGCGAGACAGACACCATGGACACCTTTGTCGAATCCTCCTGGTATTTCGCCCGGTACGTTTCCCCCCGCTGCACCGACGGGGTCCTGGACAAAGCAAAGGCTGACTACTGGCTGCCGGTGGATCAGTACATCGGCGGGGTGGAACACGCCATCCTCCACCTGCTTTACTCCCGTTTCTTCACCAAGGTCCTGCGCGATCTCGGCTACCTGTCCATCGACGAGCCGTTCACCAACCTGCTCACCCAGGGCATGGTCATCAAGGACGGCACCAAGATGTCCAAGTCCAAGGGCAACGTGGTGGACCCCAATGAGCTGGTGAAAAAATACGGGGCCGACACGGTCCGGTTGTTCAGCCTGTTCGCCGCTCCGCCGGAACGGGATCTGGAATGGAGCGATCAGGGGGTGGAGGGGGCTTACCGCTTTTTGAACCGGGTCTTCCGCCTGGTGGATGAAAACCTCTCCGTTTTTGGAGCGCCCGGCTCCACTCTGCCGCAGGAGATGAACGCGGCAAGTGCCGCCCTGCACCGGAAAACCCATCAGACCATCCGCAAATTCGGGGCCGATATCGAGGCAAAGTTCCATTTCAACACCGCCATCAGCTCGGTGATGGAGCTGACCAACACCCTGTACAGCCTGGCCGGGGAAGAGAACAACGAAGCCCCGCATCCCGCCGTGATCCGCAAGGCCATCGAGGCAATGCTTGCCCTGCTCTCCCCCATGGTGCCGCATCTGTGCGCCGAACTCTGGGAATTGACAAAACACCCCACCCCCCTTGCCGAAGTGCTCTGGCCGGAGTACGATGACGAAGCAGTCCGGGAGGAGGCGATCACCATTGTTGTCCAGGTGCAGGGCAAGGTCCGCAGCCAGCTCCAGGTTGCTCCGGGCACCGGCGATGCTGACCTTGAAAAGATGGCCCTGGCCGATGAAAAGGTACGGAAATTTCTTGAAGGGAAACCGGTGCGCAAGGTGATTGTTGTGCAAAACAAGCTGATCAATATTGTGATGTAGGGAACTACTCGGGTGGATAGTCCGGAGGCTGAAGATTCTTTTAGTACATACACTTCAGTCGTCAGCCTTCCGCCTTCCGCCTAAATACCCGTTCCTTTTTAGCCTGACGCCAGACATTCACGGAACCAGACCATGAAGAAGATCCCATCCCTGAGAACCCTGAGCCTGCTCCTTCTTCTCCTGATTATCGCAGGGTGCGGCTACCACAATCCCAACATGCTGCCACCGGAACAACAGGGGAGGGTCATCAAGCTTTATATCCCCATCTGGCCAAACCCCACCAATGAAATCAGACTCGCCTCCGACATCCACAATGCCTTGCAGGACTGGCTCGGTCAGAGCAAACAGTTCACCCTGGTGAACAGCGCCGGGGAGGCCGATTATATCTTGAACGGCCAGATCGGGTCGGTGAGTTATAGCGGTCAATCCTATACCGTCAGCAACCAGGCCGTGGCGCTCAATGCCACGCTGAGCGTCAACTACACCGTCACCGACACCAGCACCGGCAAGGCGGCCTGGCAGGCCAATGGCTTTACTCTGACGGAAACCTATTCCCTCCAGTCCGATGCCAACAAGAAACAGGCCCTGGATACCCTGGTGGATAATCTGGCCGAACAGATCTACATCCGCCTCTACAGCGCCATCTCCCGGAATGAAAAGAACAAGAGCCGGAAGAAATGAGCGCTATCAGCTATCAGCTATCAGCTATCAGCTATCAGCAAATTATGATGAGCTATATCCCGCAATGGAAGGTATATAGAAAAATTTTGTAGCATTCTTGCCCCAACACAGAACCAGAAACTGGAGGTCCCCATGCCATCCCGCAGAGAACTTGCCAATGCCATCCGCGCCCTGAGCATGGATGCCATCCAGAAAGCCAAATCAGGCCATCCCGGCGCGCCCATGGGCATGGCCGACATTGCCGAAGTATTGTGGAACGACTTTCTCAGCCATAATCCCGCCAACCCCAAATGGGCCAACCGCGACCGTTTTGTCCTCAGTAACGGCCACGGCTCCATGCTGCTCTATTCCCTGCTGCACCTCACGGGCTACGACCTGCCCATGGCGGAGATCAAAAACTTCCGGCAACTCCATGCCAAAACCCCGGGCCACCCGGAATACGGCTACGCCCCCGGCATCGAAACCACCACCGGGCCCCTGGGCCAGGGCATTGCCAACGCAGTGGGCATGGCCATTGCCGAAAGAACCCTGGCAGGCCAATTCAACCGGCCAGGCCACGCGATTATCGACCATCACACCTATGTTTTCCTGGGCGACGGCTGCATGATGGAAGGCATCTCCCACGAAGCCTGCTCCCTGGCCGGTACCCTGGGGCTGGGCAAACTCACCGCCCTGTACGATGACAACGGCATTTCCATCGACGGCGAGGTACAGGGCTGGTTCACCGACAACACCCCCATGCGCTTTCGCGCCTACGGCTGGCATGTCATCGAGGGTGTGGACGGCCATGACGGCGAGGCGGTGAAAAAAGCCATTGCCGAGGCCAAGGGTGTTACGGACAAGCCCTCGCTCATCTGCTGCAAGACCGTGATCGGCTGGGGCTCTCCCAACAAGCAGGGCAAGGAAGACTGCCACGGCGCGCCCCTGGGTGACGCCGAGATCGCCCTGGTTCGCCAGACCATCGGCTGGCCCCATCCCGCCTTTGAGATCCCGGCCGAGATCTATGGTGGCTGGAACGCCAAGGACAAGGGCGCGGCCCGCGAGGCCGAATGGAACACCCGCATGGCCGCCTATAAAGCAGCCCACCCGGAACTTGGCGCCGAGCTTGAGCGCAGGCTTTCCGGCACGCTCCCGGCGGACTGGCAGGCAAAGGCCGGAGCCTACATCGACGAGGTCAATGCCAAGGCGGAAAAAGTCGCCACCCGCAAGGCCTCCCAGAACTGCCTGAACGGCTACGGCCCGCTGCTGCCGGAATTCCTCGGCGGCTCGGCGGACCTGGCCGGCTCCAACCTGACCATCTGGTCCGGCAGCAAGGGCATCAACAAGGATGCGGGCGGCAACTACATCTATTACGGAGTGCGCGAGTTCGGCATGGCAGCCATTGCCAACGGCATCGCTCTGCACAGCGGCTTCATCCCCTACACCGCGACCTTTCTGATCTTCTCCGAATACGCCCGCAACGCCCTGCGCATGGCAGCGCTCATGAAGCAGCGCTCCATCTATGTCTTCACCCACGACTCCATTGGCCTGGGCGAGGACGGCCCCACCCACCAGCCGGTGGAACAGGCGGCGACGCTCAGGATGATCCCGAACATGGGGGTCTGGCGGCCCTGCGACGCGGTGGAAACAGCTGTGGCCTGGAAGATTGCCATCGAACGGGCCATCGGCCCCACCTGCCTGCTGCTTTCCCGGCAGAACCTGCCCCATCAGCCCCGTACCGCCGAACAGCTGGCCAACATCGCCAAGGGCAGCTATGTGCTGCTCGATTGCGGCTGCTCCACGCCGGACGCCATCCTCATCGGTACCGGCTCCGAGGTCGAGCTTGCGGTGGCGGCGGCCAAGGAGCTTATTACCAAGGGCAAGAAGATCCGCGTGGTTTCCATGCCCAGCACCGATTGCTTCGAGAGCCAGAGCAAGGAGTATCAACAATCCGTGCTACCGGACGCAGTCCAGGCCAGGGTCGCCATCGAGGCCGGAGTCACCACCGGCTGGTACCGCTATGTCGGCGCCAAGGGCAGGGTCATCGGTATCGACCGCTTTGGCGAATCCGCCCCGGCCGAGCAGCTGTTCCCTTACTTCGGCTTCACCGTGGAGAATGTGGTCAAGGCCGTGGAAGCAGTTTTATAAAAACCGCAGGAGCAAGGCAAAAGGCGCAAGGATCACAGCAAGACGACTTCCTTCACCTTTCGCCTTGCTCCTTGTGCCTTTCACCTTCCATAACCATGTTTTCCATCACCACCCTCCGCATCGACAACCCATTCATTCTCGCGCCGTTGGCCGGCTACAGCGATCTCGTCTTCCGCCTGCTGTGCCGGGAATACGGGGCCTCGCTTTGCTTTTCTGAGATGATCAGTTGCCACGGCCTCCATTTCCGGCAGAAAAATACCCTGGACATGCTCAAAACCGTTGAGGCTGAACGTCCCGTGGCCATGCAGCTCTTTGGCAGCGAGCCCGAACTCATGGGCGAGGCAGCGGGTATCCTTTCCGGCTATCCCATTGACCTCATCGACCTCAACATGGGCTGCCCGGTGAAAAAGGTCATCAAGAAAGGAGCGGGCTGCGCCCTGATGAAGGATCCCCCCCTGGCTGCCAGGATCATCCGGGCGGTGGTGCAAAACTCGAAAGTGCCGGTCACGGTCAAGTTCCGCTCCGGCTGGAACCACCAGACCATCACCGCCTGCGGATTCGCCCGAATGGCGGAAGAAAACGGGGCCGCGGCACTCACACTCCACGCCCGGACCTGGAGCGACGGCTTTTCCGGCACCGCGGACTGGCGGCTCATCCGGCTGGTGAAACAATCGGTTTCCATCCCGGTGATCGGCAACGGCGATGTCAAATCCCACGCGGACGGGTTGCGGATGCTGGCGGAAACCGGCTGCGACGGGGTCATGATCGGCCGGGGCGCCCTGGGCGCGCCCTGGATCTTCTCCGCCGACGCGCCGGAAAATCCCTCCCTTGCCTTCAGACTCGCAGCCCTGAACCGCCATCTCGAACTCATCGCAAAGCACCAGCCCGACACCCCTCCTTCCCAAGTCAAAAACCATGCGGGGAGATATTTCAAGGGGGTGGTGGGCGGGGCGGAAATCAGACGGCAGATTTTCAATCAGACATCCTATATTGGCCTAAAGGAGCTCATTTCCTCTTTATCCTGAGTCCTCCCTTGACACTCTATTTCCCTGCCATTAGACTATTTTTGTAGTATCTGCCTTATTGCTCTCCAGTGGCCCAATACCGAAAAGAAGGAACACCATGACACAACTCGCAATGGATTTGCCTGAAGACGTTTTTTCGGCTCTGCGGCTTGCCCCCCGTGAATTTGCCAGTGAAATGCGGATCGCGGCTGCCGTCCAATGGTATGGCGAACAACGCGTATCTCAGGGTAAAGCTGCTGAGATTGCCGGCATCAGTCGAATTGCCTTTATCGACGAATTGCGTCGTCGTCATGTCCCGGCCATTCAGGTTGACATATCCGAATTGGACGCGGAGTTGGGACAGTGATTGCAGAAACCTGGGTGATCAATGCCTCCCCCCTGATTCTGCTGGGTAAATTGGGCCGCACCGACTTGCTTGAACAATTGGCAAAACAGATCATGGTGCCGCAGGCGGTCCTGCTCGAAGTTGCGTCAGGCGGAGCCGCCGATGCAGGGCTGGGCGACACCCTCGCCTGGGCACGGAATCGGGTTATCGACGATGTTTTCGTGCCGATATCGATATCTGGCTGGGATCTCGGCGCAGGGGAATCCCAAGTGTTGGCCCATTGCCTTCTTGGTCGCTATCGCGCGGTACTCGATGATGGCGAGGCCCGCGCAGCGGCAAAGGTTCATTTCCTTGCCCCCGGTTGGCAGTCTGGGCGTCATCCTCCGCGCACGGAAGGCTGGATTGATTCCGGCTGCCCGCCCTCTGGTTGAGCAGTTGGCGGAGTCCGGTTCATATCTTTCAGCGGAACTGATACGACAGGCGCTCATCAAAGTAGGCGAGTAACGCCGATGAGCAATGCCCAAGCCTCTGATACACAACCCCTCCCTTGCCTTCAGACCCGCAACCCTGAACCGCCATCTCGAACTCATCACAAAGCACCAGCCCGACACCCCGCCTTCCCAGGTCAAAAACCACGCGGGGAGGTATTTCAAAGGGGTGCCGGGCGGGGCGGAAATCAGACGCCAGATATTCAGCCAAACTTCCTATACCGCACTGACTGAACTCATCGGCTCTCTAGCCGATTTCAGTGGTGATTGCGCTTCTTGACACTGCCGATTTCTTCCATTACCCTGTTTTTCTATGAATATTCCAGGAAACACCTTGTCAGGGCACATGGATACTTTCCGCAAACTGACATCCGTTGCCATAATTTTGCTGCTGCTCGCCGCAGCAAGTCCGGCAGAAGCGGCAACCTACCAGATCGACAGCTCCGCGGGAGTTGCGGCCACCTATCCTTGGATTGACATTTCCACCACAGGCACCACACTGGCGCTTACCGACGACTCGATGTCCAATCCTCTCCCCATCGGCTTCACCTTCCCTTTTGGCGGCATCGGCGTTACCGCTATTACCATCGGCTCCAACGGTTGGCAGTTTTTCAGTACCGGGGCAACGCTGTACACCAACACCGATTTTCCTGTCGGCCAGGAATTACTTACCTTGCCATATTGGGACGACCTGAACCCAGGCGGCGCATCGACGTACATCCGTTACCAGACCACCGGAACTGCGCCCAACCGCATCTTTGTGGTCTCATACCTCGATGTTCCCCACTACTGCTTCTACTTTCCCTTTCTAACACCAGAATGCAATTCCTCGAACCAGACCACATCTTTACATGAGACCTTTCAAGTGCAGTATCATGAAGCCACTGGGGATATCATTTACTGGTATAAAACCATGTCCACCTTGGGAGGAGGCTGGACCACCGGCCCTATTCCAGCCGGGGGGCTCCCGGAACCAGGCGCCACCATCGGCCTTGAGATTAGTGATACGGATTACAGCCGTTGGTCTTACGATACCAACAGCATCACCAACGGCAAAGCCCTTCGTTTCTACTACACCGCACCGTATACCACGCCCAGCCCCTATGCATGGTACAAGATGGACGAAGCCACATGGGGCACAGTGACAGATTCAAGCGGCAATGGAAGAAACGGCACAAAGCTTGGCTCGGCCGCCCCTACGGGATATCCGCCCAGCAACCCGCCGGGCAGCGCCAAAACCGGTGATCCAGGCACCTGCGGCTCTGGAGGGATTCCCATCACTGACGGAACCCAGGGCGTGGATACGGGCTTCGACTTGAACGATGTCGGAAATACAGGCTCCATCACCTTCTGGTACAACAGCAATACCACATGGAACGACGGCTATAACCGTATGCTGCTGGACGCTTCCAACAATCTTGGCAACAATGACAACAAAGACCGGCAGTTCTATCTGGTAAAAACCAATAACGGCTCTCTTCTTTTCTCACTGGAAGACAGCGACAACAGAGAAAGCAAGGCCACCACCGGGAACAACAATTTTGCGGCCAACACCTGGCACCACATCGCCATTACCTGGAACCTGGGGCTGGACAGGGTTCGCATTTACCTGGATGGAATTCTCTCCGCCACGTCCACCACCAACGTCAACGGCACACTGGGCGATATCCTCTCGCTTTACATCGGCGACCAGCGAGGCGGTACCATTTCCGGCGCATCCAACTACACAACAAACAGCGCCAACGGCTATATCGATGAGGTGCGCATCTACAACACCGAGCTGACCATTCAGGATGTGGTTGCGGACGAAGGCCGGGCCCACGCCTGCAGCTCGGGTTCCATCGATCATATCCGCATCGAACACGACGGCGACGGATTGACCTGCATGCCGGAAACCGTCACCGTCAAAGCCTGCGCCGATCCGGCCTGTGCAACCCTCTACACCGGCAGCACAACGGTGACCTTGTCGGGTTCCGGGTGGACGGCGAACCCCATTACCTTCACCTCGGGCTCCGGCACGGCAGACCTCTCCATTACCACGCCCCAAACGGTGACTCTGGGCACAAGCACGGTCAGCCCATTGCCATCCTATGCCACCAACTGTTATGTCGGCACAACTGCCGATTGCAGTCTGGTATTCACGGATGCCGGTTTCATTTTCTCCGGCTCGACCGGGGGTGCGGAAGCTACAATCCCCACACAGGTAGCAGGCACTTCTTCCGGCACCTATTACCTGCGAGCCGTAAAAAAGAACTATACCACCATGGCTTGCGAGGCTGCATTGTCGGGAGCGACCACGGTCAATTTCGCCTATGAATGCAACGATCCGGCAACGTGCTATGCAGCCGACCTGATGAGCGTAAATGGCGGGAGCGCCACAACCATTGCCCGCAACAACAACGGCAACGTATCGCGGTACACCCCGGTCAACATGACCTTCGACGCCAATGGCAATGCGCCCTTCACCTTTAATTACGGCGATGCGGGAAAGGTGACGCTCCATGCCAGCAAGGCGGTGAACTCCGTAACCTTGACCGGGGGTTCCAATGCTTTCGTGGTCAAGCCATATGACTTCGGAGTGATCCCCTGCGTTTCTTCCGTCCTTGGCAATTGCACCACTGCACCCGCCGACCCTGGTCTATTGGGCAGCGGCAGCGTTTTCGCCAAGGCGGGAGCAGCTTTCAAAGCGACGATGACGGCACGCACAGCCACTGGCACAGCCACACCCAGCTTTGGGTCCGGCTCGAACAATGCAACGGAAACGGTAAACCTGACCCGCACCCGTGTCGCGCCCACCGGCAGCGGAACGGCAGACGGGGCGTTGGGCGGAACCACTTCGATTCCCCGGAATAGCTTCAACAGCGGGATCGCAACGGTAAGCGATCTGACTTGGAACGAAGTTGGAATCATCACGCTGACGGCCATCAACAGCACCTTTCTGGGGAATGCGCTCACAACAACAGGCACGACCGGCAATCTCGGCCGCTTCATCCCCGATCATTTCATCATCACTCCAGGGGCCGTCACAACAGGCTGCGCGGCAGGCAATTTCACCTACTTCGGACAGGACGGCTTTTCCACCGCCTTTACCCTGACCGCACAGAATACGGCAAACGCGACAACCCAGAACTACACCGGGAGCTTCGCCAAGCTTGATCTATCCTCCTGGAATAACTATGCCTTCACGGCTGCCTGGCTGCCCGCCGCGCCCAGCCCAACCTCAACTTTCCTGGCAAGCGCTACAGCGCCAACCGGAACCTGGAGCAACGGCACGGCCTTGGTAAATGCCAAACACCTGGCAAGCCGTCCTGCCGCGCCCGTCGCCCCGGCCAATATCGCGGTCTACGCCCAGCCTACTGACACGGACGGGGTAACCATGGCCTCGGCTGTTGCTGTGCAAACAGCGACAACCCCGCTCCGCTATGGCCGTCTGGTTTTACAGAACGCCTATGGCCCGGAATCGGAAGACCATAAAATGCCGTTTTTGACGCAATACCTCAATAATACCGGCCAATGGGTCACCAATGTCCAAGACAGCTGCACCGCCTTGGTTGCCACCAACTTCAGCTTTGGCAATTACCTGCAACAACTGGCCGCTGTCGAGATGAACAGCTCCCATATCGATACAAGCCGCTCCATACTGACCACCAACATGGGCAAAGGATTCCTGTATCTGACCAAGCCAAGCGGCGGAGACGGCCAATACGTCGGCAGTGTGGATATAAGCGCAGTGATCGGCACCTCCCTGCCCTGGCTGCAATATGAGTGGATCGCCCCCATCGACTACAAAGATAACCCCACAGGCCGAGCCAACTTCGGCATCTACCGCGGCAACGACCGGATCATCAACTGGCGGGAGATCATCCGCTGAGCATGCGCATGGACTCTTTCTCATACCGCCCGGATCGGCAGCGCGGCTTCACCCTGATCGAGCTGATCATGATCATCGTCATCCTCGGCATTCTCTCCGCCGTGGTCTACGAGCGCTGGCCCACGGGCATGGAGGAGGCCGCTGCGGTAAAGGAATTCAAGCGGGCGGTGCGCTACGCCCAGCACAAGGCCATGACCCGGCAGTTCACCTCTGCCGGCAAAGCGTGGGGGATTGCGACCACTGCCCATCAGTATACCGTGCGCAGAGCCGACAATTCCGAACTGGCGGAGGCGGATTATGTAAACCGTTGCCTCAACAACGACTGCACCACCACCATCACCCCGGCCAGCAATGCCTTTGTCTATTTCAACGGTTTGGGAGAACCCATCGACACCACCACCGGCATCCCCCTTGCCAGCGACACGACCTTTACCATCACTGCGGACGGCGGGGGCACAAACGTCATTGTCCGGCAAAGCACGGGATATGTGGAATAGCATGAAACATCCCGCATACAGACCTGCCGCAAACCAGGGCTTCACCCTGATCGAGATTATCATCACCATCGTCATCCTGGGCGCGGTGGCCGGAATCCTGGTGCCGTTTTTCAACGCCATCACCCACAGCCCCGACCCGGTGATCCGGGAACGGGCCATCTCCCTGGGCCAGGCCATGATGGATGAGATCATGGCCAAAAAATGGGATGCCAACACCCCCATGGGCGGGGGGCCGATCTGCACCACCGGCGAAAGCGGCACGGGTAGAGGGAACGGAACGTATACGCTTACGTGTCCTGATACTTCAGCTGAAAACAAAAACGCCAGCAGCAGTTTAGGCCCGGACGGAACCGAAACCCGCATTGATTACGACGATGTGGACGATTATAACGGGCTGAGCGAAACAGATACCTTCACCGACCAGGACGGGGCGACAACCACCCTTACCGGCTATCGCCGCCAGGTAACCGTGCGCTACATCGCAAGCAACGCCAACCCCATCGACCAAAACACCCCTGCCGCCGCTGGAACCACCGACACCAAGCTGGTGGTGGTGACCGTCACCTCGCCCCTTGGCGAGACCTTCTTCTTCGTGGCCGTAGCCTGCAATATCTGAGATGAACAAACACGAGATGAGACAACGCGGCAGAAAACAAGATGGCTTCACCCTGATCGAGCTGGTCATCGTCATTGTGCTGCTCGGCATTCTGGGCGCCATGGGAGCCGGGTTCATCAGCCAGGCGTTCAAGGGCTTCTTTGACACCGATGCCCGCATGGAGATGTATGAGGAAGGGAAAAGCGCCCTGGTTCGGATGGAGCGGGAGATTCACATCGCCGTGCCCAATGCGGTTGAGGTCACAACCGCAACCGTGGCCGGGGACACCATCAGTTTCGGCGTGGTCGATGAAAACGCCATGGCCGGGGTCTTTGGTCAATACACCGAGGATTATCCCAGCGGCGGGGCCACCATCACCGACCGCTCCGCTCCGTTGCCATACGCCACCCTGGTTTCCATCTACAACACCACCTGGGATGACTTTGCCGGTGGCGGCAGAATCTACGCTGTTACCGGCGTGACCGGCAACACGATGACCCTGAACAACGCCATCGGCCCGGCCTCGCCCTATGGCCGCTACTACGCGGTCCGGCCCCAGGCGGTGAGCTTCTCCGTGAGCAACGGAATACTGTCGCGCTCCACGGCAACCGTGACTGCGGGAAGCGCCTTGGGCGGATTCGGCAACCCTGAAAGTCTCGTCAAGGACATTATCCCCAGCGACGGGCTGCCCTATTTCACCTACACCCCCGGCACCTCGACCCGGAACAGCGTGGTGACCATCCATTTCGCCATCTCACGCAATGGAGAAACCGTCAACTTTCACAAGGAGGTCCAGGTTCGCAATGTGCCCTGAGTCTCTTGCCGCTCCCCTTGCCAACCGGCGCGGCATCGCCCTGATCACCGCGATATTCGTTATTGTCATCCTTGCCCTGTTCGGCCTGTTGATCGCCCGGTACACCGTGACCACCCAGACATCCTCGGCCGAGGACTATCTCTGGGCTCAAGCCCTGTACAGCGCCGAATCCGCCATGCGGCTGAACATTCTCGGAAATGACGGCGGAGGGGGGATCACTGCCCCCGCACATCCCACAGTCGGGGGGATACCAACACTCCCTCCTACCACAGATGGCGCCACCCTTTTCACCTTCACTGCTCCAGGCACCCCCACCACCATCCAGGTCCAAGCCAAACATGGCACAGGGGTCAGCCGCACGGTGGAGGCGAAATACCTGCTGCCAGCCCCGCCGCCGTGACACCCCCCCTCTCCCTGTTTCGTAAGCAGGCAAGCACAGTGAAACAAAGACGCCGACGGGCAGCGGGCTTCCGATAACTACGCGTTCGGCAACCGTTAGCCTTTGGTCTTTAAGCTTTTTCTTTTCCCCTTCCCTAAAAATACAGAGTACTCCCTATTGCCAGCATTTTTCTTCCATGATAATTACTCCAAAACCAACCTAACTATGTAAAAATATTATTTTTTATTGAGTCACAATCCATATCCGCCTTCTTTCGCTTTTAAAAAAAAGCGGCATTTTGTTATTTTTCCTCAATAAAACAATATGTTATTTCTTTGATGTCAGGGGAATATGTGCTACAAGGAAAAGATTCCTTTGTAAAAAAAATCTGGAGCGACGTTACACCTGAACAAACACCCCGGGACAGGAGGTCTTCCATTGCCTAGGCTTGACAACAGAGGCTTCACCCTCATCGAGCTCATCATCGTCATCATCCTCCTCGGGCTTATTTCCGCCACGGCGATCCCCTACTACCTCAACATCCAGAAGGAAGCGAAGATCGCCGTGGTCAAAGGCAAGCTCGCCGCCATCCGGGGCGGAATCGAACTGGCCCACGCGAAAATCCTTGCCTCCGGGGTCAACACCGGAC
>JAJZRF010000035.1 GCA_021847425.1 Deltaproteobacteria bacterium
ACCGCGACTATCTGGCGCTGGGGAATGTGGCCTGTGTGGGTGGTTCTTGGGTGGCGCCGCCTGAGGCGGTGGCGCAAGGGGATTGGGGGCGCATCAGCCAGTTGGCCCGTGATGCAGTCCTAAGCGCGGGGAAATAGCTTTCGCAAAAGACCCTTCGACAAGTTCAGGGTGAGCGGTGGTTACGGTGTGTCAGAGTTTTTTCCCGCTGCAGTTAAAAAGGCCCATTGGCCCGCCGCCGAGCACCGGAGAGGCTGCCGAAAAGGGATTTGCATTGTTTGAGCGAAGCGAGTTTGCAAAGCCCCGGCAGCATCGAGGAGCACAGGGCATCCCGCCAACGGCGGGACAAGGGACACAGGGGGCCCTTTCTTTGGTTCGTTTCTTTGGGCAAACAAAGAAATGAACAGAAGAACAAAGCGTGTCCCCTCGGGCTGCTGAGACTGCTTGGTCGTCAGGAATCGATATATCCAGCGAGTCACCCCGGCGGAAGGCGGGGTCCAGAAGCTCTTGAATACTGGATTCCGGCCTTCGCCGGAATGACAGAGATACGTTCAACCGTTACAGGCTCAGCGCCACCTCTCCATTGCTCAGCGTTTCCCGCAGCTCCATCACCTCCGCACTTTCCAGATAATCGTCAAAATCCATCCGTTTATCAATAATCCCGCCGGGCAGGATCTCGATGATCCGGTTGGCGGTGGAGGCCACCATCTGGTGATCGTGGGAGGCGAAGAGGATCACCTCCGGGAAGGCGATCAGCCCGTTGTTCAGGGCGGTGATCGATTCCAGGTCCAGATGGTTGGTGGGCTCGTCCAGGATCAGGGCGTTGGCCCCGGTGAGCATCATTCTCGAAAGCATGCAGCGCACCCGCTCGCCGCCCGAGAGCACGCTGGTTTTTTTCAGGGCCTCTTCCCCGGAGAACAGCATCTTGCCCAAAAATCCCCGGGCAAAGCTCTCCCCCTCGTTGGGCGGGGTGTACTGGCTCAGCCAATCCACCAGGGTCATGTCCTTGTCGAAAAAACCGCTGTTTTCCTTGGGGAAATAGGCTGTGGACATGGTGATCCCCCAGCGGAAGGTGCCGCGATCCGGGGTCAGCTCTTCGGTGAGGATCTGGAACAGGGTGGTCTTGGCCACGGAGTTGAGGCCGATGAAGGCGATCTTGTCGCCCTTGTGCACCGTGAGGTCGAAGTCGTTCAAGACCGTGACCCCGTCGATTTCCTTGCCCAGCCCGGTAACCTCTAAAATGATGTCGCCGCAGGGCCGCTCGGGCTTGAAGACCACGAAGGGGTATTTGCGCGACGAGGCGGGCATGTCTTCGATGGTCAGCTTGTCCAGCAGCTTCTTGCGCGAGGTGGCCTGCTTGGCCTTGGAGGCGTTGGAGGAAAAGCGCTGGATGAAGTCGGTGAGCTCCTTGGCCTTGGCCGCGGTCTTCTTGTTTTCGTCCTGCTTCTGTTTGACGAAGAGCTGGCTGGCCTGGTACCAGAAATCGTAGTTGCCCACATAGACCCGGATTTCGCCAAAGTCGATGTCCGCGATATGGGTGCAGGCCTGGTTCAGGAAGTGGCGGTCATGGGAGACGATGATCACCGTGTTCTGGAAGCGGAAGAGAAAATCCTCCAGCCAGGCGATGGACTTGAGGTCCAGATGGTTGGTGGGCTCGTCCAGCAGCAGGATGTCCGGGTTGCCGAACAACGCCTGGGCGAGCAGTACCCGCACCTTGTCGCCGCCTTCCAGCTCCTTCATCTTCTTGTCGCGGAACTCCTCGGGGATGCCGAGCCCCTTGAGCAGAACGGCCGCCTCGGATTCCACCTCGTAGCCGTTCATCTCGGCAAACTCCGCCTCGATGTCCCCGGCCCGGATGCCGTCCGCTTCGCTGAGCTCCGGTTTGGCGTAGAGCGCCTCCCGTTCGTGCATCAACTCGTACAGCCGCTTGTGGCCCATGACCACGGTGTTGAACACGGTTTCCTCGTCAAAGGCGAAATGGTCCTGGCGCAGCATGGCGATCCGCTCCTTGGGGCCGACCAGGATTTCGCCTTTGTCCGCCTCTTTTTCCCCGGCCAGGATCTTGAGGAAGGTGGATTTGCCGGAGCCGTTGGCGCCGATGAGCCCGTAGCAGTTGCCAGGGGTGAACTTGATGTTGACGTCCTTGAAGATAATCCGCTTCCCGTAGGAGAGGGCGATGTTGACTGCGCTGATCATGATGGTTCCTTGGCTGCAATGAATAGCATGGTGGGTTTTCTGCGCCCTTCGTGGAGACGAGGGGTACTGGTTCTTGTAAGCCGCGCAATATACGCCAGATGATGGATAAAGACAATGGTTGTTGCGGATAACGATACGAATATGGGTGTTTTTTTGGGGATTGAGAGAGTGTTGGCCTGCAATCGAAGGTGTTTGCGGCGGGCTTGCCGGTCCAGCAGGCTTTTGGGGCGGCCAGGCGGGTGGCTGCCTGATGATTCCCCTTGACAGGAGAGGGAATTTTTTTGTATTATTTCGGGACGATCCAGCCTGGGCAGGTGTTTTCTCAAGGGGCGCAGCGCCGCTGCCAAGGCAGGTGACGGTCGGCGGCTATACCCTTAAATCCTCCAACGGGCTTGCCCCTGTTCCCCCTCCTGCCGATTACGGACCCAGAGAACGCAGTGACTATTGTGCCGACCATCCCCGCGCGACAAAAATGGCTTTTTCGCGGCGCCGTGCTTCTGCTGGCTGCCACCATCGGCTCGCTTGGCTTTTACATCTTTTGCTCGTACCGGGCTTTTTTTAACTCCGACGCCGCCATTGCCAATATCCTGGCGGAGGAAATCGTCCGGGCCGGGGAGTTTTTTCCAAAAACCTGGTGGTATGTCAACAATGATCTCTGGGTGTTTTACAAGCATCTTCTGCTGATCCCCTGGGTCATGGCCGGACAAAACAGCTTCTTTGCCCACGGGGTTTCCGTTTTTCTGGTGGTTCTCGTTACCATGGCGGTGCTCGCTTTGCTGCTCAGGGCGCTGGGGCTGTCACGAACAGCGGCGGTGATGGGCTGCGTCGTCATCGGCTTGGGGTATTCCCCCATGTATCTGCGGGAGATTTACGGCGAGGCCGCCTACACCTGGTATTTTGCCTTTATCCTCTCCTTCCTGCTCCTCTGGCTCCGGACAAACCGGCCGGATTCCGGCCGGTTTTCAAGGCTCGCCCTGTTTGCCCTTCTCCTCGTCCTTGTGTATCTGGTGGTGCTCGAGAATCCGGTGCGTTTTCTGGTTTACTACATCGCGCCCTTTGCCGGGGCCTTGCTGGTGCTGCTTTATACGGGGCGGGATGCCTTGCCCCGGGATGCAAAAGATGTCTGGCAGGCAGTTTCCCCCAGGATTGTTCCCGCCGCCGCCATTCTTGCGGCGCTCCTGCTGGGCGCCCTCTCCCACAGCCTGTTGTTTGCCGGGCTCCACCTTGCCGGAGGCGCCAACAATGCGCTGCTGATCCCGCTGCAGGGGCTGCCCTTTCATATCGCCTATTCGGTGCTCGGCCTGTTGAATTTTATCGGTACGGAGTGGCAGGACAAGGTGGTGCTGGCCTCGGGGGAGGGGGTGTTTTCCCTGCTGAAGCTGGGGCTCTATCCCGTGGCGCTGGTTCTCCCGGCCTGGTATGCCCGAAAAAATTTCCCCCGCCTGGAGCAACCGCAGCGGTATTTCCTGCTGCTCTCCTACCTTGGCTTTGCCCTGATCTTCTTTTTGTTCTCGGTGAGCAGTCTGCACGACGGAGCCTACGCCGCCCGCAACAACATCCGGTACATCATCCCCTATCTGATGATGATCCTGGTCTGCCCGGTGGTGATGTGGCGGTTCTTTCCCCCGGTTGCCAAGGCGGTGCTGATCGTGGTCTTTTTGCTCGCCCTTGGCGGAACCTGGCGAAACATCTCGCCTGCGGGCTGGCAAGAGACCGCCCAGGCGCGGGCCGAGGTGGTCGCCACCCTCGAAAGCCGCGGCCTTGTTTACGGCTACGCCCCGTACTGGCATTCGCACGTCTATACCGTGCTGAGCAAGGGCGCGGTGCGCATCCGGCCCATTGATCTTGACTGGCGCGGGATCGGCCTGTGCCTGTGGCTCTCAAGCGACCGGTGGTACGAAAAGGGATACGCCGGCGGCAGGGTGTTCTTTCTGGTGCCCGATAAAAAGCTCGACAATTGGAAGGCTGGCAGTGAAAAGCTTTCCCTGCCCAAGCCCGCCGAAACATTTCCGCTGGGCAGCTACACGGTGTTTGTGTTTTCCGAAAATCCGCTCCCTGGGCTGCAGGAAAAAGGGCGCTTCTGTAAAGACAGCCGATGATCGCATTTTTTTGCCATCAGAACAGCAAGATATCTCAGCAACCAAGGAAAGATCCGTGACGAAGCATGTAACAATCAGCGTGGTATCCCCTGTGTATGGATGCAGGACGTGCCTGGGAGAGCTCTGCAGAAGGGTGGCGGCAACGCTTGCGCCCATTACCGGCGACTTCGAGATTATTCTGGTCAATGACGCCTGCCCCCAAGGCTCATGGGAGCAGATTCAGGCGCTTGCCCGCCAGGATTCCCGGATCAAGGGACTCAACCTCTCCCGCAATTTCGGCCAGCACTATGCCATTACCGCCGGACTCGACCATGCCCGGGGCGATTGGGTGGTGGTGATGGACTGCGACCTGCAGGACAAACCCGAGGAGATCGCCAAGCTATATGCCAAGGCCATGGAGGGGTACGACATCGTCTTCGGGCAAAGGGTGGAGCGGCAGGACAATTTTTTCAAAAAACTTGCCTCCCGGATGTTTTACCGGGTTTTGGAGTACTTTACCGATACCGAGCACGACAATACCATTGCCAATTTCGGCATCTTTTCGCACCAGGTGATCGAAAACGTGAATCGCTACCGGGAACAGAACCGCTCTTTCCCCCTGTTTGTCAAGATCGTCGGCTTCAAAAGAACGCAGATTCCCGTGGAGCACGATGACCGGCTGTACGGCAAATCGTCCTACAATTTTAAAAAAATGGTCAATCTTGCCATCGACTCCATCGTGGCCCACTCCAACAAGCCGTTGCGGCTCTTTATCCAGCTGGGCTTCTTTATTTCCCTGGGCAGCATGCTGTACGCCTTCTGGCTGTTTTTGCGTTTTTTTCTCTACGGCGATGTCACGGAGGGCTGGACCAGCCTGATGGTTTCGATGTTTTTCATGTTCGGCCTGCTTTTCGGCATCCTGGGGATCCTGGGCTTGTATATCGGCAAGATCTTCGATGAGGCCAAGGGGAGGCCGCTTTACATCATCCAGGAAGCCATCAATCTCGATTCCGCCCACCAGGCGTCACAGCCATGAAAAAAATAGCCATCCTCCAGTCCAACTATATCCCCTGGAAGGGATATTTCGATATCATCCGCAGCGTTGACGAGTTCGTGCTCTACGATGACATGCAGTACACCAAGAACGACTGGCGCAACCGCAACAAGATCAAGACCAGGGAAGGCCTTGCGTGGCTTACTATTCCCGTGCGGGTGGAATCGCTGGCCCAGACGATCCGGGAGACCAGGATCAGCAACCCCCTCTGGCACAAGCAGCACTGGAAGACGCTTGCCCAGAACTATGCCAAAGCCGCGTATTTCAAGGAGTACAAGGATGTTTTCGAGGAGCTGTATCTGAGCGCCACGGAGGATTTCTTGAGCGAGATAAACCGGAAGTTTCTGGTGGCTATCAATGCGATGCTGGGTATCACCACCATCATCCGCTGCTCCAGTGAATTCACCCTGGCTCCGGGCAAAAGTGAACGGCTCCTGGAATTATGCCAGAAACTGGGGGGTACCACCTACTTGAGCGGACCTGCTGCCCGTGATTATCTCGATGTCCCGATCTTCACCGCAGCGGGGATAGAGGTCGAATGGATGGACTACGGCGGCTACCCGGAATACCCCCAGCTTTTCCCACCCTTTGCACACGGGGTGAGCATTGTGGACCTGCTGTTCAACGAGGGCAAGAACGCCATCAATTTCATGAAACGGATAGAGCGATGATCCCCTTCAACAAACCCCCGCACACCGGCAACGAAGAGCAGTACGTCCTTGCGGCGATGAAGAGCCCGCAGATCTCCGGGGATGGAGAGTTCGGTAAGCGCTGCCAGCGCTGGTTCGAAACAAAGCTTGGCTGCCGGAAGGCCCTGCTCACCCCCTCCTGCACCCATGCCCTGGAGATGGCGGCGATCCTCATCGGCATCGAGCCCGGCGATGAGGTGATCATGCCCAGCTATACCTTTGTCAGCACGGCCAACGCCTTTGCCCTGCGCGGGGCCCGCATCGTTTTCGTGGACATCCGGCCCGACACGATGAACATCGACGAAACCCGGATCGAGGCGGCGATCACCCCGCAGACCAAGGCCATCGTTCCGGTGCATTATGCCGGGGTGGGGTGCGAGATGGACGTGATCATGACCCTGGCCGAAAAATACTCCCTGTTTGTCATCGAGGATGCGGCCCAGGGCATGATGAGCCGCTACAAGGGCAGGCCGTTGGGCACCATCGGCCATCTCGGCGCCTACAGCTTTCACGAGACCAAGAACTACACCAGCGGCGGCGAGGGCGGGCTGCTGATCATCAATGACGGCCGCTTTGCCGAGCGGGCCGAGATCATCCGCGAAAAAGGGACCAACCGCAGCCAGTTTTTCCGCGGCATGGTGGACAAGTACAGCTGGGTGGACATCGGCAGCAGCTACCTGCCCTCCGAGCTCCAGGCCGCCTATCTCTGGGGACAGCTGGAGATGGCCGAGGCGATCAACAGCGACCGGCTGGCAAGCTGGCTGGCCTACCGCGACAAACTGGGTCCTCTTGCGGCGGCCGGGGTCGTCGAACTCCCGGTGGTCACGGAAACCTGCCAGCACAACGGGCACATGTTCTATATCAAGGTCAAGGATCTGGAGCAGCGCACCGCGCTGCTGGAACATTTCAAGCAGTACGTCATCTGGGCGGTGTTCCACTATGTGCCGCTGCACAGCGCTCCGGCCGGCTTGAAATACGGGCGCTTTTCCGGCAGGGATATCCACACCACCAGCCAGAGCGAACGGCTCATCCGGCTGCCCCTCTATTACGGTATAACCGGGGAAGAGATTGACACGGTCTGCGAAAAAATCACGGAATGGAGCGAGAAAAACTGATGGCGCACCTGTACATCTTCGGCACGATCCTGTTCACCGTTTACGGCCAGCTGGTCATCAAGTGGCGAATACCCATGCATGGAAACCTGCCGGGGGAGGCGATCCCCAAGCTCGTCTTTCTTCTCAAGCTCTTTTTCGACCCCTTCATCATGAGCGGCTTTGTCGCCGCCTTTCTCGCCTCGCTCTGCTGGATGGCGGCCATGACCGCCTTTGATCTCAGCTATGCCTACCCGTTCATGGGGCTCAATTTCGTCTTGGTATTCCTGGCTTCCGCTGTCCTGCTCAGCGAACAGGTCACGCTGTACAAGATTGCCGGCCTGATCTGCATCGTGCTGGGGATCATCATCTCAAGCAGGGGCTGAGTCACCCCTGTTCCGCTCTGCGCTTTCGCGCGAGCAGTCCTCGTCTTTCTTCCTGCAGCCTGTGTGGAACCCCCTGTTACAGGGGCGGATTCCGGTTGTAGATATCGGGCCGGAACTGGACGGTTCCGTCGGGGTCAACCCAGGCGGTCATGTAGACGATATGGACGGCAATGGGCGAGGGGAGGGCGATGGGCTGCGTTTTTTCGCGGGCGATTGCCGCGGTCAAGGCATCCATGGAACCCAGGGGGGTGCCATGCAGGAGGTAGACGGCAAGGTCCAGAGGCTTGGCAATGCGGATACAGCCGGAGCTGAAGGTGCGCGCGTCTTTCTTGAACAGCTCCCGGGCCGGGGTGTCGTGCAGGTAGACATCATAGGGGTTGGGAAAGAGGAACTTCACCCGGCCGAGAGCGTTGTCCGGTCCCGGATCCTGGCGAAGCCGGTAAGGAAAATGCGCGGGGTTGAGGTTTGCCCAGTGGACAGAGGCCGGATTAATCTCCGTAGCGGGTTTCCAGCCCTGGAATACCCGGAGGTGCAATTGGGCAAGATAACCCGGATTTTTTTTGATCTTCGGGAGCAGATCCTTGATGGCGATGCTGTGCGGCACTTCCCAGGTAGGATTGAGCACCAGGGAAGAGATCAGCCCATTGAACACCGGGGTTTGCCGGTAGGTTCTGCCGACAATCACGGGCATGGAGAGGACTGGCTTGCCATCCTCGAACACCTTGAGGCTGAAGTCGGCGATGTTCACCAGGATATGGCGAGGCTCCAGCTGTTGCGGCAGCGGCTGGCAGAGCTCAAGGCTGGCGGCGAGTTGCCGGATGCGTTGGTTGATGGGGACGTTGAGCTCGGTCAGGGTTTTCGTTCCGACAGCGCCGTCTGCGCTGAGGCCATGGCGGGTCTGGAACTTCTGCACTGCCTCCTTGAGGATTTCGTCGAAACGATCCCCCTGGGCAGACGGCGCGGCCAGATCATTGCTGGCCACAAGGCGTTTTCGCAGGATGAGAATGCGGTCATTGCTGTCGCCTTCGCGCAGGGTAGGGCCGGCGGGAACCTGGGGCCAGCCTCCCTGCGTGGCAAGTTGCCGATACTGGGAAAGGGATTTTTCCAGCGCAGGGAGCAGGCAGAGTTCCCCCAATGCCGGCTGGGCTTCCGGGGCTGCCATGGCGGGAACAGGAAGCAGGACAACGACCAGCGCGCAACAGAAAAAGCGGCAAAGGCTCTTCAGGGCAGTGGGCATGGAGGAGGATGCTTTTCCCTGCCGGATTACCACCTGCGGAATGCTCCTGAGTCGATATGGACGAAATCCTCGCTTGGGTAATAGCCCACCCCGCCAAGGCGGAGCGAGAGGGCGGTACGATGGAGGGCAGGCAGCGGTGTGCCCGGGATGCGGATGTCGATGGCGCGGCCTTCCATGTGCAGGCTGTGTTTTGCCACCTTGTGGCCCTGGCTGATTAAATAGTTGTTGTATTCCGGCGAGCGGTAGCCGGAGATGACATGGATTTCGTTGTCGTTGCCCAGCTGGGTATGCACCAGATCGAGAAAATCCAGGGTCTGGGGATCAATGGGGTGCGGCTGATTTGTATAGTGGCAGCGCAACAGCCAGGTCAGCTCGTTTATGGCCTGGGCATTGTACTGGCCGTTCGGGTCGCGATAGATGGTGTTGATTCTTTCGCCGGTATGGATGTTATACAGGTTCAGCCGGCCCGAGGGCTGTTTTTCCTTGGGAAGATTGGCCAGCGCCTTTCCGGGGTGGAGAAAGGCAAGGGTTGTCAACAGCGAGGCTTTGAGAAACGAACGTCTGCTGGAGGGACGGCGCATACAAAAGTTCTCCTGATTTATTAAGGGGTACGAAGGGGCGGCTTGTGCGGTTGTAGCGGGGGTTGTGGTGCAGGAAGCCGTCACCGGGCTGCTATTCTAACCGTATTTGCCTGAATGTGCCCATTTTTTTTAACACCCCAGGGCCAGACAAGAGCCGAAGACGAAAAAATGGCTTAGAGAAGCCCCCCTGTCATCTACCGTTTACCACCCTGATCGCGTTTGGCAAAGACGATCTCGACCAGCCCCCACCGGACCCCTTCGGGGAGGTTGCCGAAGCTGGGCATCAGGGTGCCGTGGTAGCCGTTGCTGATCACCTCGAACATCTGGCGAGGCGTGAGACTGTAAACTGTAAAGTCGGGCACCGGCGGGCGGTAGTCCCGGGCCTGTTCCGTGCCCTTGCCGTCCATGCCGTGACACGGGGTGCAGCTCTGCGCATATTCCTGCCCGGCCTGCCTGCGGTCCGGTGCGGAAACGGCAACGGGAACAGGTTCCTGCTTTCCGAGCAGGTGATGGGTTGCGTTGAGATATTCGGCAAGGGCATCGAGCTTGTTCCGATCCAGGAAGCTGAAGTACGGCATGGCCGAGCCGGGAACCCCGTCGGTGAGGATTTTGTGGAGATAGGGCGCGGTGGTCCGCACGGCGGCAAGGTTTTCCGGCCGCACCTCCATGTTTTTCGCCTCCGGGCCGGCGCCGTCCGCCAGCTCGCCATGGCAGAAGGCGCAGCTGTTCGCATAGATGGTGGCGCCGTTGTCATAGACGACATTGAGTTTTGCCTGATACCGCTCAAGACTTTCCTGGGCAAAAGCCCCGGTTTCCCGGCTGTGCGCCCGGGTTTTTTCCTGCAGTGACGCCGTGAGCGGCAGGTATGTCCGGTTCTGAATCAGCTGGCGGCCCAGCAACATCGAGACCAGGATGCACATCATCGCAAAAACGGTGAGGTGCAACGGGAGGGGAACCTCCCCCGTGTTGCCGAGGGTGAACAGGTACCAGAGAAAAAGGGCCGCGCCTGCCACCCCGGCAAAGAGGGCGAGATTGACCATCATCCCCGGCTTGTCCGGCAGCGAGGCATAGAGCAGGATGCCGAGGACCATCTGCAGCAGGGTTCCGGCCACGAGAAGGCGCAGCAGTGATTTCCGGTCCTCCGTATCCTCAACGGCGAAAAAATAATGGAAGGCCGCGCCGAACATCACCGCACCCCCCAGGACATGCAGATACCGGAACAGCCAGTGAAGAGCCAACGGCCCGTTCAGCCGGTATCCTTGCCCGATAATGGCGATCCAGCCGGAGGGATGCTCGGAAGCCGTCAGAATCAGGACGAAGATGCCCGGGACCGCCAACAGGGTGAGCAGGCCGATAGTCCCCAGAATCAGCGGGACAAGGCGGTTGCGGTCAAGGAAATGGGCCAGCAGGTCGAAGGCGAGAAAGGCCACGATGAGCAGGACAATGATGGCCAGCCAGTACGGGGCAAAGAGCGTGACACTGGTGAAGAAGGGAATGGTAAAGGCAACCTGGATCAGGAGCAAGGGGGCAACGCCCAAGACCACGGCAAGGCTTTTGTGGCTCATGAAGGCCTTGGCGATCCGGCCCGCCAGGCCAACGGCCTGGGGCTTGGTGCCCCAATGGCCGATCAGCAGGTAGGAGAAAGCAAGGATGGCCGTGCCGAGGGTAAACAGGGCAAAGAGCAGGTGCAGGGTGAAGGAGACAAAAAGAAGGCCCTGCAGCCATGGATCTGGCAAGGGTTTTTGCAGCAGGAGGTCAAAAAGGTTATTCATGTGCCGACCCTCCGTTGAGCGGGGTAAAGCGAGAGGGGGCGCCAAGTTTGATTGTGCCGTCCGCCAGGTGGAAGAGGAAGTCGGCCATGGTCCGCCGCTCCTGGTCAGTGCCTGAAAAAGGGGGCATGAAGGGCACCATTTCCTGGGTGTGCCCGAGGATGACGTAGATGCCGTCCGCTGTTCGGCCCTGCACCCGGGCAACGATATCGTTGATCCCGCCGACGGTGTGGCAGGCGGAACAGTTTTGGGCAAAGAGATAGGCGCCCTGGCCCACCGGATCGCCCTGCCTGGCGGTGGCGTTATACCAGGAGGAGCTGGGGAGCATGCCTTTCCTGGCAAAGAGGGGCGTTTCTTCAAGGAGCACCTGATTGGCATACATATAGCCGGGCATCAGATACGGGCCGCGGATAAACTCCCGCACCCGCTCAAACTGGGCCACGAAAAGAACGGCGACAATAATCGTCGGAACCACAAGGATCCGGACGGAGGTGACGGATTTGCGCAGGGCCGCAAGCCAGAAAAGCAGCAGAAAAACCGCGCCGCCGATGGTGATCCCCCAAAACAGCTCGGGCTGCTGGGAAAAGCGGGAAGTCATGACCGCATAGAGCGAATGGGTCTTGAATGCGGAAGGGACCACCTCGAAATACCAGACACCGCTGAGAAGTGTGATTGTAAGGCTGAAAAGGGCAAGTTTAGCGAAAAAAGCAAGACCCTCCTTGCGAAAATCCGGCGCGCGTCTGGTAAAAACAAGGTAACCGACGGAAAAGAGGGTTCCCAGGGAATAGGCGATGCCGAGGCGCAGGACAAGCTGCGGCAGGTAGCTGACATTGAAGAAGGCAGACCAGAGGCTCTTGTCCCATGGCCAGCCGTCCGGGGTGAGCATGAAGCCGAGAATGCCGGTGATCAGCAGAGCCGAGCAGAGGGCCGCCGCCACATAGCCGAGGCCGAGCCGGAGGTGGTGTTTTTTCCTCTCCCCGGTCCAGCTCTGCCAGGTGTAGTAGTAAATAAGGACGATGACCACCTCGGCGGTGAAAACACCCCATTCAATAAACCAGGGCCAGAAAAAAACCCTGAGCAGCGAGCCGATCCCGCGCGGCGCCAGAGCGCTGGTGATGAGCCAGATGCCGACTCCGGTTACGGCGCCGACGCTGGTGGTCAAAAAAACGATAACCCGGAGAAAATCCCTGGCAAAGCATTCCCAGTCCCGGGATGCCCGGCGCTGCCCGAGATATTCACTGGCCACCACCATGGAAACCGCGCCGATGGCCAGGCCGTGGCTGATGACGACATGCAGCACGGCATCAAGCGCAATGGTCATGCCGTTGCCCAGGTAGGGAACCTGAAAGATTGGAAACTCCATGCTCTGCGCTCCTTGTTATTGCTTGTTGCTGAAATGCGGCCGGGGCTGGGCGGCAACATATTCCGCCACGTCAAGGGCATCCTCCACGGAAAGATCCGGGTTGCCCAGCGGCATGTTGGCGTGGGCAAAGGCCGCAAGGTTTGCCGGCTTATGCATGCCTGCCCCATCGTTGAAGGAGGTGTCGCCCCACACAGCAGGAGCCGCGCTGGTGCCTTCGCCGTTCTTCCCGTGGCAGACACCGCATTTGGCGTCAAAGACCTGCCCGCCCTTACCCTTGTCCGGGGCATGGGTAGTCTTGAGATGCGGCAGGCCCAGCCAGGGTATTTCCGCGTACACCGGCAAGCCCTTCGATATCCACTGGTAGTAAGTGACAATGGCGGTCATTTCCTTGCTTTCTTCAGGCAAGGGGCGGCCGTTCATGCTTCTTTTGAAGCAGTCATTGGTGCGGGTTACCAGGTCAACGGCATAATCCTGCCGTTTGCGGTATTGGGGATAGGAGGCCCCCACCCCCACCAGCGACAGGCCGCCGTTTTTCCCGCCCTGGGTGAGACCGGCCTTGAAGTGGCAATTGGTGCAGGAGAGCTTGTTGCCCACATACTGGGAGGCGTATTTGCCGGTCTCCGTCATGATGTTGGCGCCGAGCAGCACCGCTTCCCTGATGGACGCCGGGGCATCCTGGGGCGATGGGGGGGCGTAGGTGACCGCCGCTGTCGTCGCCGGTTGGGGGGCGGCCGACGGAAGGACGGTTTTTTGCGGCCCCGGTATCGAGTCTCCCCCGCCGCCGGCGAGATTGATGAACCTGCTGAAAAAGAGCGACAGGCCGGCGCCGACAATGGTGATGGCGACGGTGGTGACCAGAACAAATGTCAGTTTGTTATTTTTCATTTTCTTTCACCTGCTCATGACGGAGGGATGGAGTGAGGATGTCTGCGCGTGTAGTGCCAATCGGAGCCTTCGTAACCCGCCGGTGTCCGTAGAGGCGGTTGTCAACTGAAGTGAAGCGGAGGATGCATCCGTTTATCTCTTGGCCGGAGACTGCAAGACGGGAAGTCGTGGGCCATCTATGACCGCCTTTCCCGGTCTGTAAGTGCAGGCTGCAATGTGTTATACTAAAAATAATTCCCATTGCCAAGGTTGTAACCCGCGAGGGGTAGCGGCACGGGGTTATCGGGGGACGTTCCGTCTGCCTATCTCGGCGCAAGGCTGGACATCAGGGCCGCCAGAACAAAAACTGTCTTGCTGCTTTCTGGTGTTGCCATGGCGGCTTTTTCCGTTTACTTCTTTACAAGTCAAATGATAATTGAATATGAACCGATGCAAAATCGTAAATTACAGGGCCATGCCCTGAAAAATGGGGGATCAGTTCTTGAGGGCTCGCGATCTTTTGCAGTCTGCTTACAGCGACCGTAACCGGCAATTGCTGCAGTTGCTTACCCTGGCCGCCGTGGTGGGCGTGTGCGGCGCCTTTGCGGTGCTTGCCTTCCGCTGGCTTCTGGTTTTCGCCGAAACAGGTCTTTACGGCTCGAAGCTTGGGCTGGTGGCAGACGCCAGCGGGCTTCCGCCTTTGCTGCGCACCCTTTCCCCTGCCGCAGGCGGACTCCTGGCAGGGCTGATCCTGGAATATCTTGTGGAGAGAAGGAAGGGCAAGGGTGGCGCCGACTACATGGAAGCAATATTTGCCGGGGGTGAAATGCCTGTTGCCGGTTCGCTTTTAAAGTCGTCCGCCTCGGCTACCTCGGTGGTTTCCGGCGGCTCCATAGGCCGAGAAGGATCAATGGTACAGCTTGCCGCACTTACGGGATCCGTCATTTCCAATTGGCTTCGGCTGCCTCCCGATAGACGCCAGGTTCTGATCGCGTGCGGCGCCGCCGCAGGTGTCGCCGGCGCTTACAATACGCCCATCGCCGGGTCGCTCTTTGTCGCGGAGATCGTGCTCGGAAGCATCACCGTGAGCAATCTGGCCCAGCTTCTCCTGGCTTCCGCGATCGCTGACCTGGTAGTGCGCCAGATTACGCATGTCGGGCCGATTTATGCGACAAACCCTGGCGTGCTTTCCACGGCGCCGGAATTAATCCTTGTCGTCCTCCTTGGGGCCGGCATAGGAGTGCTCGGGGCTTTCTTTGTCGGTCTTCTGGGTCGCACACATGCCATGTTTCGATCCTTGCCCATGCCGCTTTGGGTGAAAATGGCGGCGGCGGGCCTCATTGTGGGCGCGCTTTCGACTGTACGCCCGGAGGTCTGGGGCAACGGCTATTCCGTGATCAACTCACTGCTCCACACCCCCCACGCCTGGGAGGTGGTGCTCCTTATCTTTCTCCTGAAGACGACCGCAACCATTCTCACCACTGGTTCAGGCGCGGTGGGAGGCGTGTTTACGCCGACGCTTTTTATCGGTGCGGCACTTGGGAGCCTTGGCGGCGGCGGGATTCACCTGATTCTGCCAAATGCCTCGGAAAATGCCTATGCGCTTGTCGGCATGGGCGCCTTCCTTGCGGCTGTTACCCACGCCCCGCTTACGGCAGTGGTGATGGTGAGCGAAATGACCTTTGGTTTTACGCTGGTGCCGGCACTTACCCTTGGGTGCCTAAGCGGTTATTACATCTCTTCGTTGCTCCATCCAACCTCGGTCTACGCCCACGCCAAACCGCCGACACATCCGACAGAGCATCTTGAGTTCGGATAGCCTCAGGGATAGTGTGGGCGGCGGCCTCACGGTCGTTGGCTAAAAAATACGATAATCTGGTAGGATAGCGACTTAATAAGCAATCTCAAATTACCAAGGTCGTCCCCAAATGAAAAGCGGAAAAGCCCTTTCAATAGTTCAGCTGAACGACAGCCATGCCTATTTTGATTTGCACCAGGAGATGTTCTGGCAGGGCGGCCATGCAGTGTACCGCCTGGCGGGAGGATATGCGCGCATCGCCACGATTGTAAAACAGATTCGGGCGGAGAGCCGGGGGAGTGTTCTTTTCTGTGATTGCGGCGATACCATCCACGGCACCTATCCGGCCTTGGCCACACAGGGAAAGGCCTTAATCCCGGTCTTGAATTCGTTGGGGCTTGATGCCATGACCGCGCACTGGGAATTTGCCTATGGTCCAAAGGTGTTTCAGCAGCGGGTTGCCGAGCTTGATTATCCGATGCTGGCAAACAACGTCTATGATAAAGAGAGCAAAAAACCGCTCTATCCGCCGTATGCCGTAAAGGAGATCGGCGGTTTACGGATCGGCGTGGCGGGGATAGCCTCGAACATTGTGGATAAGACGATGCCGCCTTCTTACAGCGAAGGCATCTTCTTCACCCTGGGCAGGGACGAACTGCCGCTTATTGTCGATATCTTACGTGCCCAGGAAAAGGTCGACCTGGTGGTGCTGGTCTCCCACCTCGGGTTCCCGCAGGAGATGAAGCTGTTGTCCGAGGTGCGGGGCATAGATGTCTGTCTCAGCGGCCATACCCATAACCGGTTGTATCAGCCGGTGCTGAACGGGAAAACCATAGTCATCCAGTCAGGTTGCCATGGTTCTTTCTTGGGGCGCCTTGATCTGGAGGTGGAAAAAGGAGAGGTTGCCCGCTACAGCCACCGATTGATCGAGGTGGAAGCCGCCATGCAACCGGACCCCGCGGTGGATGAACTGATAAGCGAGGCGCTTGCTCCCTATAAGCATGACCTCTCGGAGGTTGTCGGCGAAACCGCCACCGCGCTCAACCGGGGGACAACCCTGGAAGCCACCATGGATAATTTTCTCCTCCAGGCGTTGCTTGAAACCACCGGGGCACAGCTGGCCTTTTCAAATGGCTGGCGTTACGGCGCCCCGATAATTCCCGGGAAGATAACCTTGAACGACCTGTATAACATCATTCCCATGAATCCGCCGATCTCAACGGTGGAGCTGACAGGAGAGGAGCTCCAGCTGATGCTGGAGGAGAATCTTGAACGGACATTTTCCTGCGATCCCTATCAGCAGATGGGAGGATATGTCAAACGCGGCCTTGGTCTTACCGTGTACTTCAAGATAGAGAATCCACCGGGCCAGCGGGTTCAAAAAATATTTATCGGCAACGACGAGGTGCAGTCAGGCCGATACTATCCCGCGGCATTCGTAACCCCGCAGGGAGTCCCCCCGAAATATGGCCGCAATCGTGAAAACCGGCCCGAACGCATCATAGATGCCATGCGAATCTATCTGGCTGCGCATCGTCCCGTTCACGCGGAACTCAGGGGCACTTTTGTGGCGGTATAGGAGAAGGTTGGCATTTTCGGCCAACAAAGGAGGTGATGATGGAGTCTGCGAAGCAATAAACGATTGAAAATAAACGATACGGCATGGGTCATCATCCAAAAAGGAGAACTGAAATGGCAGGAAACAAATGGGCGCAGATTTTCTTTGTCGCGATGCTGGTTGTAGGTTTCGGGGCGGAGCGATCCATGTCGGCCGCTGAAAACAAAGAGATCAAGGCCGCAGACGCTATCCATATTGATATTCCCGTGGTGCTCAAGGAAGCGAATGTCGTGTTCAACATGGACCATCTGGCGTTTGCCGGTGATTTGCCAGTCGGTATCAACTATACCTTGAATGACAAAACCTATAATGCGTATCGCCATGTCAGCCCCGGCAACCCCTATAAAGATCGTATCGCCGAATTGCTCAAGCAGGGGGTGCAGATAGAGGAATGCGCGGTCTCCATGAGAGGCCCAAATGGGTCAATGAAGACCTGCTGCCGGGCGTGAAGGTGAACTCCGGAGCAGTGGGCCGCCTGATTCAATTGATCCAGGAAGGGTACGTACAGATGCAGCCGTAGTCTTGAGGGTTGGCTTTTTCGAGGAGGCTATAAAAAGTTTTACCCTTAGGGGCCAGGTGTGATAATGTAAATCATTATCATTTTCCGCTCGTCTTTGCCGCAAGGAGGTAACGCCGGTACTTTTCTTACACAATCCTATTGAAGGAGGGGTCCATGAAGAGTAGATTTCTTTCACGTCGGGATTTCCTAAAGACCGCAAGTTCCATTGGCATGGTGACCGCTTTGGGGGGGATACCTGTCGATCTTTTTGCCAGTGAGGGGAAATTGGTCCGTTTCCCGGAAAAGACGGACTTGATCCTCCTCACCTCGCGACCGCCGCAGCTGGAAACGCCCAAACATTTTTTCAAGGAGCTGATCACCCCCAACGAGGCCCTCTTTGTCCGTTGGCATATCGCCAACATCCCCACCTCGGTTGATCTGCGGACCTGGCGGATCAAGATCGGCGGCAACACCGAGCGGTCGTTTGAGCTTTCCATGGACGACCTGAAAGCACTTCCCAAGGTTACCTATACCGCGGTCATCCAGTGCGCCGGCAATGGCCGCGGCCTTTTTAATCCGCGGGTTCCCGGCGGGCAGTGGGGCAACGGCGCCATGGGCAACGTCACCTGGGGCGGCGTTCGCTTGAAGGACATCCTGGCCAAGGCCGGAGTCAAGGGCGATTCGGTGGAGGTGTCCTTTAACGGCCTCGATTCCGGGCCGCTTCCCACCGTGCCTGACCTGGTCAAGGCGCTGCCCGTGGACAAGGCCCTGGAGGAAGACAACATCATCGCCTACGAGATGAACGGCAAACAGCTGACCATGCTCAACGGCTTTCCAGCTCGATTGGTAGTGCCGGGCTGGTATGCATCATACTGGGTAAAGGCGCTCAGCGATGTGACCGTGCTGTCGAAACCGCTGGAAACCTTCTGGATGAATCCGGCCTACCGCATCCCGGCCAATCCCTGTGCCTGCGTTCCCCCCGGCACAACGCCCGGCAAGAGTGTGCCCATCAACCGGATGAATACCCGTTCGCTCATCATCGAACCCTCCCAGGGCAACCGTTTGCCAATGGGCAAGGAGGTGACCATCTCCGGCCTCGCCTTCTCCGGCGGCTACGGCATCAAGGATGTCATTGTTTCGGTGGATGGCGGCAAGACTTGGAAGGAGGCCAGATTGGGCAAGGATCTCGGCAAGTATTCCTGGGTCTTGTGGTCGCTGCCCTGGAAGCCGCCGCAGAAAGGAAAATATACCCTGATGGCCCGGGCGACCGACAGCATCGGCGAGTCCCAGCCTCTTGACAGTCTGTGGAACCCGGCCGGCTACATGCGGAATAATATCGAAAAAGTCGACGTCACCGTCGGATAGGAGGGGATATGAAAAAAATTATCGTATTCGCCACGTTGGCATCGGCTACCGCGTTCCTGGTTCAGCATCCTGCCCCGATGGCGCAGGCCGAGGAAACGGGGACTGTTCATTCGATCACCCTGCCGACGATTCCGCCCCACTTGAAAGAGGGCGCCGGCAAAGACAAGGTGATGACCTTGTGTGCCATCTGTCACACCCCCGATTACATTCCCATGCAGCCCCGCTTGCCCGCGAAAACCTGGGAGGGCGAAGTCCACAAGATGATCAAGGTGTTTGGCGCGCCGATCAACGAGGAGGACGCCAAGACCATCAGCAGCTATCTTGCCGCACAATACGGGACCGGCGAGAAATAAACCTTTACGAACGAGGCGTTAAAAATGAAGAAAATTATTACCCTTGCCCTTGCCCTGTCAGCGGCCGGACTGTGGCTGCCAACAATGAACACCGCCCAGGCAGCCCCCAATGGCAAAGAGCTTTTCACGCAACACTGCAGCGCCTGCCATCCGAACGGCGGCAACATTATTGAGCCTGAGGACAGTTTGCACAAGGCGGCCCGGGAGACCAACAAGGTCAACAGCGTCGAGGCGATTGTCGGCAAGATGCGCAACCCCGGGCCGGGCATGTCGAAGTTCGACAGCAACTTCCTGCCCGACAGCGATGCCAAGGCGATCGCCGAGTATATCATGAAGACGTTCTAGGGCGCGCCGGACGGGTCTTTGGGCTTATGGGACAGGCCCGGAAAGACCCGGGGTGGCGTGGATCAGCGGTGAGATTTTTTTGATGGGGGGCTTTTGGGCCCCCCGCTTTTTTGCTAAAAAACCGCGCAGTGGCGTGTGCTTTTAGCAACCTCTATCACAATGAAGGTGAAGGAAGTGAAAATGTCCGGGAAGAAGCTGTTCATTGGCGGGATGGTCTTGGCGTGTCTGTTTGCGGCCGGAAGTGTGATGGCGCAGGAAAAATCGGGAGGCGGAGCCAATCCCAAGGTGTTTTTTGATATCGTCATCGGCGATGAAAAGGCCGGCCGGATCGTGATGGAGCTCTTTGCCGATGTTGTGCCGAAAACAGCGGAGAATTTCCGGCAGTTGGCCACCAACGAAAAAGGATTCGGGTTCAAGGGCAGTATCTTCCACCGCATTATCCCCCAGTTCATGATCCAGGGCGGCGATATCACCAACGGCGATGGGACCGGCGGCAAATCGATTTACGGCCGGACCTTTGCCGATGAGAATTTCATCCGCAAGCACTCGGAGCCGGGGATGCTCTCCATGGCCAATGCCGGGCCAAACACCAACGGCTCGCAGTTTTTCATCACCACGGTCAAAACGCCCTGGCTCGACGGCAAGCATGTGGTGTTCGGCAAGGTGATTGAAGGGTTTGAGGTGGTAAAGAAAATTGAAGAAGTGGGGTCGGCAAGCGGCCGGACGAAGGCGAAGGTGGTGATCGTAAACTGCGGCCAGTTGCCGGAGTAAGCCAGTATTGAAGTGGTCAAGCAAAAATGGACGAGGATGGAACCTCGTCCGGGGGGTCACCTTTCTTCCGGCAATGGCGGTTGTTCCGTAGCGGTCGCCATGCCAATCGCGACTTCCGGGATAATTCCCATCCGGAGATAGATCGGGCGCACTTTCTCCCTGATCTGTGGAAGATGTCGTGCAAAAACAGCCGCCCCGGCAAGGCAACCCATGCCACCGAGAAGCAGGGTGTCACGGGGGCCGATAATGCCGGCCATCGATCCGGCGCCGAGACTTCCGAACGGCGCCACCCCTATGAACGACATGGCAAAAAAGCTCATTACCCTGCCGCGCTTGTCTTCATCCAGAATCGTTTGCAGAATCGTGTTGCAGGAAGAGACCAGGGTCATTGCCCCGAATCCTGCCAAGGTCAGTGCCGCCAGCGAGAGGATTAAATGGGTGGAAACGGCAAAGGTGGCGATGCCGACAGAAAAAAGGATCGTGGCCATGACAATCAACCTGCCGAGGCCAAGGACGCTCCGCCGGGAGGCGAGATACAGAGTCCCTGCCAGAGCGCCGCTGCCCGCGGCAGTCATGAGAAAGCCGAAGGTGTGCGCATCCCCATGCAGGATATCCTTTGCAAACACCGGCGCCAGAACGGAATAGGGCATTCCCATGAAGCTGACCAGGGCAAGGAGGAGCAGAATGCTCCTGATCGGCCCGAATTCATACGCATACCTAAGGCCTTCATAAAGCTCATGCAGGATATGGCGTCTGGCGTGCTGGCGAGGGGGGGCTGGCCGGAGACGCATGGCAGCGAGCGCCATGATGACAGCCAGGTAGCTTATGGCATTCAGCACAAAGCAGATCCCTTCCCCCACCGAGGCCACAAGAAACCCTGCGATGGCAGGGCCGATGAGGCGGGCTCCGTTCACCATGGAGGAATTGAGGGCAATTGCGTTTCCCAGGTCTTCCCGATGCTCGACCATCTCGACGACAAAGGATTGGCGGGTCGGGATGTCAAAGGCGTTGACGACCCCCAGAATCAGGCTCAGCAGGAGGATCTGCCAGACCTGCACGATGCCGGCCAGAACGACAAGGGCAAGAAAGGCCGCCTGAAACATGGCAAGGGTCTGGGTAATGATCAGAAGACGCCTGCGGTCCCAGCGGTCAGCGAGCACGCCGGCGACAGGGGAGATGAAGAGGGTCGGAATCTGGCTGGCAAAACCGACAACCCCCAGCAGGATGGCGGATCCGGTCAAACGGTAAATAAGCCAGCTCATGGCAACCTGCTGCATCCAGGTTCCCACCAGGGACACGCTTTGCCCCGCGATGAAGAGGCGGTAGTTTCTGGAACGGAGAGCACGCAAAAGATTGCGGATGGGTGTTCTCGTTTTTTCAGGTTTTGCAGCTGTAGCCATCGGAATGTCCCTATGCTTCCGGCATGATGCCCGGGTGTTATGTCTTTTTCAACCTGTCTCGACAGGGCAAAATCAGAAAAAACTATACAGCAGGATACCGTTTAACGCAGAAATGAGTATGGCAATCCCCCAGAGCATCCATTTTTCCATGCCCTGGTTCCGGTGGATGCCCATGATCCGCTCGGACGAGGTGAGGGCGATGAGGGCAAAAACCGTCCACGGCAACTGAATGCTGAGAGCAACCTGGCTCCAGATCAAGCCCTGGAAGGGGTCGGTGAGGAAAAAAACCGACAGGGCGGCAATGCCGATGGAGATTGCGACCCCCAGCCGGGTGTGACTGTCGGCGACATCCAGGGGTTCGCCGAAGTATCCGGCAAAGATGCTGCCCCCTGCCAGAGCGGAGGAGATGGAGGAGGAGACCCCGGCGAAGAGCAAGGCTGTTGCAAAGATCAGACCCGCATTATTGCCGAGCAGCGGCTCCAGGGTGTCTTTTGCCTGGGCAAGCTCGTTCACCGGGATGTGTCCGGCGAAGAAAACCGCGGCGGCCATGATGATCATGGCGCTGTTGATCGCCCAGCCTGCGAGCATGGCCGCGATGGTGTCAATGTATTCATAACGCAGGTGTTGCCGGATGCTTTGCTCATCGCCCAGCTGCAGCTGGCGGCTCTGGATGATTTCCGAATGGAGAAAGATGTTGTGCGGCATGACCACCGCCCCGATCACGGCCATGATGATCATGATTGAGCCATGGGGCGCGCAAGGGACAAAGAGACCCCGGGTTGTGGCCGGCCAGTTGACCTCGGCGAGAAAAAGCTCGTAGATGAAGGAGAGGCCGATGAGCGAGACAAAGCCGATGATATACCGCTCAATGGCGCGGTATCCCTTGCCTAGAACCACTGCCACCACGACAACGGCGGTCAGGATGGTTCCCAGGGGAATGGGGATTTTAAAAAGCATATTGAGCCCGATGGCCGCGCCGAGCAGCTCCGCCAGCGAGGTGGAGATGGAGGCCAGCATTGCGCTGCCGAGCAGGAAGGTGCTCCAGCCTTTGCTGCTGAATTTGGCCACGGCTTCCGAGAGGCACAACCCCGTGACAATTCCGAGATGGGCCGCATTGTGCTGGATCAGGATAAGGATGAGGGTCGAGAGGGTCACCACCCACAGCAGGCTGTAGCCGAACTCCGAGCCGGCAGCGACGTTGGTGGCCCAGTTTCCCGGATCAATGAAGCCGACGGTGACGATGAACCCCGGGCCGATGTATTTGAGGACTTCAAGACCGCCCAGTTTTGGCCGGTGTCCGGAAAAAAATTTGCGAAGGAATGCGTGCATGGGCAGCGGGACCTGCAGAAAGTGCGCATGTTGATTAAAGAGAGGGGATGTCTTACGCCCCTGCAATGCACAGCCGGGATGTTGATAAGGCTTGTGCCTTCTTTTGAAATGGTGCTTGGCTGTCCGCGGCTCTTCTCGGCCTACCGCATTTTCATCCCGTTCTGCGGCAAGGTGATATCTATCCGCGTCCAGGCACCGGGCAGGCTGTCAAGAAAAACCTTGCCGTTATGCAGCCGGACGATTTCCTTGACGATAGCCAGTCCGAGCCCGACCCCGCCATTTATTGCCGCCCGGGATTTTTCCACCCGGTAGAACTGCTCAAACACCTTCTCCAGCTCGTCCTTTGGGATACCCCGGCCGGTATTGTACACGGAGATACAGATATCATTATTTTTTTCCGCAACCGTAAGCTGTATTTTGCCTTCTTCCCTGTTGTATTTAACGGCATTATCAAGAATGTTGATGAACGCCCGGCGGATCATGTCCTCATCCCCCCTCATGGTGAGGCCGGGAGGCAGAACTGCTTCGAGATGAATTTTCGCCCTTTCCATAATCGGCGAGAAGTCTTCCAGCACCAAGGTGACCAGGTCCGTCAGGCTGAATGGCTCCAGAGTCAGAAAACCCCTGATCTCCAGGATAGACAGCTCCAGAAGTGTTTTGACCAAGCGGTCCATGCGCAGGACGTTGCGCTCCTGGGTTTTCATCTGCTCCAGAAAGACTTCCGGCAAGTCATTGCGCTGGGAGGCTTCCTCGAAAAACAGTCTCAGGGTGGTGAGGGGGCTTCTCAACTCATGGGAAGCGTCGGCGAGATACTTCTTCTGGCGGGCAAAAGAGAACTGCAGCCGATTGAACATCTGGTTCAGGCATTCGCTCAGCTCATAAATCTCGTCGCGGCTTTTTCCCAGGGGGATTCGTTTTTCCAGGGTGTTGGCGTTGATTTCCCGGGCAAGCTGGTTGATGGCGCCGATGGGTCTCACGATTCGGCCGGCCAGAATATAACTCACGCACATCAAAATGATGCTTGAGATGATCAGGCCGATGTTGATCGCTTCCACCCAGTCAAAAACTTCTTCATCAAAATCTTCTATGGGCCTGGCGATCTGGATCAAATAGGATGAGCCGGCAATATTTTGGCTAACCGACATAACTCTGAAAATGACTCTGTTGTCATCGTCCTGATGGAGATAGACACGTTCTTTCGGGATGTAAGTGCTGACCATGTAAGGCTCTTCCCCTTTGTCCTTGTCCAGGGGGAGGTCCACGACCTTCGAGAGGTCGGATTGATACACCACGCGCTGATTGTGATCGTAAATCTTGATCCAGTAGCGATCCGAAGCAACCAGCAGCAGATGTGCCTGCGCATCCTCCGACGGTCTCCGGAGCTTGCCCAGTTGCTTGCTCAAGGCATGGGTCACGGCATTCAATTGCGAATCCAGAATCGCCAGGGGCTGATCCCGCATCTCCCAGAAGATCACCAGGGAAAAGACAAGGCTGGTCAAAAGGCCAACGCCTGCAACCCAGATGGTGATCCTGTGCCGGATTTTCATCAGCCCTCTCCCGCGACGATGTAGCCGACACCTCGAATCGTCCGGACAATACTGCCATCGGTGTCGCCGATTTTCCGGCGCAGATTCTTGATGTGGACATCAATGTAATTCGACATGGTAAAAGGGTCGAAATCTTCCCCCCAAACGTGCTCGGCCAGGCTGAAGCGCGATATGGTCCGGTTCTTGTTGTAGAAGAGAAATTCGAGAATTGCGAATTCCTTGGGCGTCAGCGGCACGATATTGCCACGGGCTGTCACCTCGCGGGTAACAGTGTTGAGGCGGATGTCCTTGATATTGAGAGTGGGGGCGGCATGCTCCGAGCCCCTTCGCAGCAGGGCACGCATCCGGGCCAGCAGTTCCGAGGCGGAAAACGGCTTGGCGAGGTAGTCGTCCGCCCCTTGATCAAGCCCCTTGATCTTGTCATTGATCTCGCTCTTGGCGGACAACATGAGGACCGGGGTGCCGATTTTGGCCTGGCGGATTTCCTGCAGCACGGAGAGCCCGTCTTTGACGGGCATCATGATATCCAGGACGATCAGGTCGAAGGGTTGATCGTAGATCCTGTCCAGGGCCTTCTCTCCGTCCGTGGCAACTTCCACGATATATTTTTGCCCGGCAAGCAGCCGGACAAGCTGGTCGCGAATATCAGGGTCGTCATCTACCAGAAGAATTCTCACTGCCGTTGCTGTCCTTGCCTGGATTTAACTTGAAGTGTCGTGGCCGGCATAAGGGGCCGTAACGAAATCGGGTAAAATGGAATGGTTATTTCTTAACGGCCCCTAAGCTGACAATATATCTTTCTATTTCTGGCCAATGGCTGAAAGCCGCCACTGGTTGTTTCCCGCAGGTCTGGTAACCGTCCAGTATTCTTCAAACTTGACCGGTTCCGTCTTGCTGCCCGCAACCACCTGCCCGGTGGAATCGGCCGTTGTATAATCCACAAGATTGGCATAAATCAGCGTGGTTATATAGTCCTGCCCCGACTCCTGCCAGGCTTCCACGATCTCAACATTCCGTACCGCGATGTTTTCCAGCCGATTGACCCTTTTCTCCCGGAGCAGCCGGCCGATATCATCCTGAAATGTACGCCGGACCTCCGGGGTCAGTAATGGCCCTGCAGGCGCGAGATCCCGATTCATCCAGGCGCTTTGAATCTTGAAGAAGATATCCAGAACCTGATCGCAGAAGCGCTGCTCGTCAAAGGCTGGATCGAATTGCCGGATATGTGCAATGCCGGCCGGCAGATCATCGGCCGGGGAAAGTGATGCTTGTGCCGTTGCTTGAAACAGGGCCGGTTCCCGGTAATTATCCATGCGGTAAACGTTTTGATCCGATGGTGCCGATTCGTGTCTGTTCTTCAGGAAACGGTAGAGGAGGTAAATAATACCGAGTATCAGCACCATTTCCAAAATACTGATGCCGCCGCTTCCCGCATCCCCCCAGCCGTTGCCCAGGCCAAGGCGGCGAAAAAGCATGCCCCCCAGAACCCCCCCGGCAATCCCGCCGGCCATATTACGGAAAAATCCTCCTCCGGCGGGTTGGATGGGGGGTTGTGGCGTTGCCTGCTGATACGGGCTGGATTGCCGGGGAGGGGCGGCCGGCGTTGCATAGCTGCGTGAGCCCCGGCTCCCGATGGAACGGCTGCTGCCCGCCCGGGCGTCTGCTTTTTGAGGGGTAATGGAGATGAGCATCATAGCCACGGTAATGGCACAACAAGTTGCGGCAAAAAATCTTTTGTACATAATATTGGTAATCTCTGTTGCTTGTATATGCTTGATCCCGAAAATCGCTTACTGGCGAGCGGTTTATCAATGGGAGACGGTTTTGGAAAATATATTGAGCACCGCGACGCCCGCGACTATGAGCAACAAGCCGATAATTGCCGGGAGATCCAGGGATTGTCCGAGAAAGATCCAGGCAGCGACAGCGATGAGCGCTATGCCCGCACCAGACCAAATGGCGTAAACCACTCCGACCGGAATCGTTTTGAGGGTAAGGGAAAGAAAGCACAAAGCGATTGAGTATCCCGCCACGACGATGAGCGACGGCCACAGGCGGGAGAAACCCTCGGAGGCCTTAAGGGAAGTGGTGGCAATAACCTCGCTGACGATGGCGATCGAAAGAAAAATCCATTGCTGCATGTAGATGATCTCCTTACAGCGCAGACACCTCTGTCGACATGTTTCAGACTGCGGGGGCAGGTTTTTTCTTGCCGAAAAGGAACACCACCCAGACGCTTATTTCGTACATCAGGTAAATGGGGATCATGATGACGAACATGGTGATCAGATCGGCATGGAAGGCTGCGATAATGGAGCTGGCCAACAGCGCGTATTTGCGGTTTTTTGCCAGCATCTGATAGGTGACGATCCGCAGGCGGGAGAGCAGCAGAATAATAATCGGCAGCTCAAAGATGAGGCCGAAGACAAGAATAAGCCGCAGACAGAAGTTGGTGTAGAGACTGAGATTGAACCAGCTTTGCAGCCCCTGGGTTTCATAGGAAAGAGAAAAATTTATAATAACCGGCCAGATAATGATGAGAAAAAAGGTCGCCCCGATACAAAAGCTTAGGAAACTGGCCGTGACAAAAGGGACAGCCATGCGTTTTTCTTTTTTGGTGAGACCGGGAGCGATGAATTGCCAGAGTTGAAAAAATACCATCGGCAGGGCAAGGACAAACCCGGCCAGCATGGAAATTTTGCATTGCACGAAAAATGGCTCGAGGGGGGCGGTGTAGTTCAGCATCCGCGCCTTCACCGGGATGGCGGTTTCCTTCTCCAGCTGGTAGCGGGTGTAAATTTCCGGGTACTGGACCTTCACCTCGTCATAGACCAGCTTTTTCAATTCGGTCAGATAGGTTTTTCCTGTTAACGGTTTTTCTATAAAGCTCAGCATGTCGGTGGAAAAATTCCATGCCGCCCCCATGCCGATGACAACGGCGACGAGGGAAATAATCAACCGCCTGCGTAATTCGGCAAGATGTTCGGTGAGGGAAAGAGGTTGTTGCTTCGCCATGTTGTAAAATATCCTGATTAGGGCCTATACGTTATACCAAGAGCCTATTCCACCGTTACGCTCTTGGCCAGGTTGCGGGGCTGATCCACGTCGCAGCCGCGCAGGTTGGCAATCTCGTAGGCCAGGAGCTGCAGGGGCAGAACAAAGAGGATCGGGGTCAGCTCCTCGTGGCAGGCCGGCACCGTGATTACCTGCTCGGCGATGCGCTGGCAGTTTTTGTCGCCATCATTGGCCACCAGGATGATCCTGCCGTTTCGGGCCTTGACCTCTTCCACGTTGGAGATGACCTTTTCGTAGACGCTGTCCCTGGGGACCAGGGCCAGAACCGGCATATCCCGGTCGATGAGCGCGATGGGGCCGTGCTTCAGCTCGCCGGCCGCATAGCCGTCCGCGTGGATGTACGATATCTCCTTGAGTTTCAAGGCCCCTTCCAGGGCAATGGGAAAATTGCTTCCCCTGCCCAGATAGAAGAAATCCCGGCTCTGGGCAAAGACCTCGGCAATGCGGGCTGTTTCCTCCTGCAGACGGGGCAGTTCCTGCTCCATGAGCGCGGGCAGGCCGACCAGGGCATGGGCCAGAGATTTGCGCGCCTTGGCGGGCATGGTTTTGCGGAGCTCCCCCAGAAAGAGGGTGAGCAGCAGCAGGGCCGTGAGCTGGCAGGTGAAGGCCTTGGTGGAGGCCACCCCGATCTCCGGCCCGGCATGGGTGTAGATCGTGCCGTGCGCCTCCCGGGTGATGGTGCTGCCCAGCACGTTGCAGATGGCGATGACCTTGGCCCCCATCTTCTTGGCCAGCCTTAGCCCTGCCAGGGTGTCGGCGGTTTCCCCGGACTGGGAGATGGGCACCACCATCACGGTTTCGTCAAGCAGCAGCCGCCGGTAGCGGAACTCCGAGGCGATATCCACCTCCACCGGGATGGACACCCATTTTTCCAGCCAGTATTTGGCCACCAGGGCCGCGTGCCAGGAGGTGCCGCAGGCCACCAGGGAGATGCGGCTGATCTTTTTCAACTCCGCATCGCTTAAATTTATTTCCGGCAGCTTCACCCTGCCGGTTTCCGGGTCGAGCCGCCCCCGGAAGGTATTGAGAATGGCCTGGGGCTGCTCGAAGATCTCCTTGAGCATGAAATGGCGGAACCCGCCCTTCTCGGCCATGGAGGCATTCCACTGGATGGTCTTGATCTCCTTGGTCACTCTCTTGCCGTTGGCAAGGTGCATCACCTGCCAATCCCCCTGTTTCAGGACGGCAAGTTCGCCGTCCTCCAGAAAGACCACCTGATTGGTGTAAGGAAGCAGGGCCGGAATATCCGAGGCCAGCAGGCAGCCGCCACCCTCGGCAATCCCCAGGACCAGGGGGCTCTGATTTCTTACCGCCACCAGACGATCCGGCTGGCCGGTCCACAAAACCCCGATGGCGTAGGAGCCTTCCACCTTTTTCAGGGCCTGGCGCACCGCCTTGACCAGATCATTGGAGAGCTGCTCTTCAATGAGATGGGCCAGAACCTCGGTGTCTGTTTCCGAACAAAAAACATGCCCGCGTCCCTTCAGCTCTTCCCGGAGGGTATGGTAATTTTCGATGATGCCGTTGTGGACCACAACCAGGTCGCCGCTGCAATCGCAGTGCGGGTGGGCATTGAGCTCGGACGGCGCGCCGTGGGTGGCCCAGCGGGTATGGCCTAAGCCCGCATGACTGTCGCGGTCCCGCACCGTCTCCAGCAGCTCCTCGAGTTTGCCGAGCTTGCCTGCGGCCCGGTGCTTATGCAGCTTGCCGTTGTGGACATACGCCACCCCGGCCGAATCATAGCCCCGGTATTCCAACCGCTTCATCCCTTCAAGGAGAATGGGCAGAACCTGACGCTGCCCGATATAGCCGACTATTCCGCACATGTTTCGCTCCGTTTTTGTAAGGGCTGAGACTTTCCCTGGATCTGACAGCAATGGGTATGGTGTGCCGCCTGCACAGTAATTTTCAGCGCCGGTTGGCTTCTTGCAGGAAGTGGATTAATTCGTCCGCCACTTGCGCGCGTTGATTGTCCATCGTAACCATGTGGTACGAATCATCAAGCAGGATTTTAATTTTTTTTGCGGAGCTGATGTGCTGTTCAACATATTCGGCGTTCCTGACGCTTGCCGTGTCATCCTCAAGGGCGTGGATGATAAGGGCAGGGGTTGTCACCTTGTGCATGGCCTTTTTTGCCGCTTCGGACAGCCGGAGAAGTTCATGCATCGCCGTGCATGGGAAGCGTGAGTAGCCGATGGTGTTCTCCTTCAAGCCTTTTGCGACCTGTTTGCGCAGCCGCTCGTTTTTTATGCCGAACGGCTCTTTCTCGCTGTGATAGGCGATATTCCGGAAAGGGGTATAGTAAACGATATCGATAAGGAACCGGTACCACGGGGTGGCCCAGCCATCAAAGGCCAGGGTTGTGGACATGAGCGCAATGCCGTTGACCCGGGTTTCCTCCTCCGAGGCAAGGAGCAGCGCCAGCACCGCGCCCATGCACAGACCGCCTGCCGAGACGGAGGCGTGGTCCTTTTTCAGTTCCGCGTAGGCATCCGTGACGGTTTTGTACCAGTCCTGCCAACGGGTTTTCGTGAGCGCCTTAAAGGTTGTGCCGTGTCCGGCCAGGCACGGCACCTTTACCGTGAAGCCGGCCTTGTTGAGCTTTTGGGCTAAGTTTTTGAGCTCAAAGGGGGTTCCGGTCAGTCCGTGGATAAGCAGCACGGCATTCTCGCCCCCCGGCAGGTCAATCGCAGGCTGGCTGGTCATAATATCCCGCGGCTGCAAGAGAAGGCAAGGATGTGCGTGCCATGGCGCTTGAAAAATCGCCAAGGATCAACATGGTGCGCATCGTTTGATCAGGGCCTCGAAAAGTCCGATGAAAAGGTCCATCTCCTCGTAGCTGATGGTAAGCGCAGGGGCCAGCGTAAAGGCATTTTTGTAATACCCTCCGACATCCAGAACAAGGCCGTATTCCTTGCCTTGCAGCGTTATGTTGCCCTTCATCCCTTCCTGGAAGATGGCGTCGGTCAGCTCCCGGTCCGGAGTGAAACCGTCCGCCTTGGTCATCTCCACCCGTATGGCCAGGCCCAGTCCATCCACATCCCCTATGACGGGGTATTTCTTTTGCAGATCCTTCAGGCGGGAGATCAGATATGCCCCCTTTTCAGGCACGATCTGTTCCAGGTTGGCTGTTTTCATGTAGTTCATTGCGGCAAGCCCCGCCGCCGTTCCCAGGGGATTGCTGGAAAAGGTGGAATGGGTTGAGCCGGGGGGGAACATCGTGGGGGTTATCAGTTCCTCCCTTGCCCAGAGGCCGGAGAGCGGGTTAAGGCCATTGGTCAGGGATTTGGCAAAGGCGACCACGTCGGGGATGGCGCCGAAGTGTTCCATTGCCCAGAGCTTGCCGGTCCGGTAGAAACCCATCTGGATCTCGTCATCCACCAGAAGGATATTGTATTTTTTCAGCACCTGCGCCAAGCGCTTGAAATATTCGGGCGGCGGCACGATATAACCGCCCGTGGCTTGCAGGGGTTCCACAAAGAAGGCGGCGTATTCGACCTCGTTGTCCTTTTTGTCGATAACCCCGTAGTATTCGGTCTCGAAAAGATGCTCGAACTCCTTGACGCAGTAATAGTCGCAGGTCTTGCGCTCCTTTTCGTAAAAACAGCGGTAACAGTAAGGGAAGGGTATGAATGTCGCCCGATTGGCAAAATGACCGAACCGTTTCCTGTACCTGAAGCTGCTGGTTATCTCGGTGGCGGCAAGGGTGCGGCCATGATAGCCGCCCATGAAGGCGAACATCAACGATTTGCCGTGCTTGAAGTTTCTGACGACCTTGATGCTGTCTTCGATGGCCTGGGCCCCGCCGACATTGAAATGCACCCGCCCTTTTTCCCCGAATCTCTTGCCGGTTTCCTTGGCGATGGTGGCGGAAAGAAGGATCTTTTCCCGGTGCAGGTACTGGGAGGCCACCTGCGGGAGCATGGCCATCTGGTGGTTGTGGGCCTCTTCGATCTCCCGGTTCCGGTAGCCGAAATTGACCGCGGAGTACCACATCTGCATGTCCAGATAGGGCCGTTCCTCAAGGTCGAACATCCAAGCACCGTCGCAGCGCTTGAAAATGATGGGATCCTTGAGATAGTGAACCGTATCGCCGTAGGAGCAATACTCGGCCTCAAGCTCCAGAAGTTCCTTTGTGGTGAGTACATCATCTTCCATAAAAGCGGTTCCTTTTTGAGGTATTCATTCAGGGGGGGCAGGATAAAAAATATTGATTGCCAGGCGCCATGCCGGCGGACTTGAGCAGCGGAGGTCTCAGTTTGGAGTCATAAGGCCAGGGGAGGGAGTGACTCCCTGGGGTTGGTTGCCGAAGGAGCGTGACAGCCCCATGTCGGCATCCTGCTCCGGGGACAATGGTGTTCCGCCGTTTAAAAAGGTTTCGAAGTCGTTTTTTACCCCCTGGAAATCCGTGAACGGCGAATGTCTGATTTCGTTTTCCACGCAGTAGCCGGTGAGTTTTCCCCGGCAAAAGACATGCGTCGCCATGCGGGAAATACAAAAATCGCTGCGGCCATCGCCGATATGAACGATGGGAAGCCCTCCGGCCAGCAAATCGGCGGTCTTGCATTTGCAGGTGCCGGAATGGCACACGCTGCTGGTGTTGGGAAAGATCGTCCTGAGCCCGGTTTTCCCTTCAAGCAGATCATTCGCATGAACCGGAATACCCGAAAAACCGGCTTTTGCAAGGATTCCGTTGATGATCGGCTTGAATCCGTCACTTATTATGGCGAAGGGGATGGAGGCGTCCCTGAGCAATTCCAGGAAATCCCGGAAGGCAGGGTCCAACGGGTGAGTGCAGGCATACTCCACGATGTGTTCCAGGGGAGCATCGATGAGCGCCATCTGGAGCGAGAGGCACTCCCTTGAGCCTATGCTCCCCTCCTCCCAGAGTCTTTCCGCCTCCTGCCAGTCAGGCCGGGCGAATTTTTTAATGACGGCGTCTGTCACATCCGATTCGTTGATGGTGCCGTCAAAATCGATGGTTACGAAGAAGTCCGCCTGGCCGGAACATGGTTCCATGGTATGGCTTGTCGCTTGTTTCATATGGTTAGGTAGTGTTCTCCCTTCATTCAAGTTGTCTCCGGCTTGCTGGATGGTCTCAGGAATTTACAGTAAGAATATGAAGAAAAAATGAAGAGGGTGAAAAAAGTTGGGGTTGGCTGCAGCCGGGCTATCTCTCTTTCTACGGCCAGCGGGAACAGGAGGGTAATCGACTCTCTGTGCTGGCCTTCTTTATTGCACAAATTATTCTAACATACCATTTGGCGCCATTTATTGCTCATGCTCTTTTTGCCAGCCGCCGCCCAACGCCTTGATTAACTGGACGCTTGCCACCAGGCGGCGTTCCAGAATGGAGAGCGACAATTTACGGTTGGCAAGCTCTGTTGTCTGGGCGCTGATAACATTCAGGTAGCCAACGATTCCGGCCTGATATTGGTTGGCAATAACAGCGGTTGTCTGGACGGCGGCCAGATCGGCTTCATCCTGCACCCGCGCCTCTGCCTCCAGGATGCGCAGCGCGGCCAGATTATCCTCAACGTCCTGGAAGGCGGTCAACACGGTCTGGCGGTATGCGGCCACCGTGGCGTCGTAGGCGGCCTGAGCCTGCTCGCTCTGGGACCGGCGCAGTCCCCCATCGAAAAGATTTTCCGATACCGCTGGGCCGACGGACCAAAACCGGCTCGGCCAGGCAAGCCAGTTGGCGATACTGGAAGATTCCCCGCCGCCCGCGGCGGAAAGAGTCAAGATGGGGAAGTATGCCGCCTTGGCCACGCCGATCTGGGCATTGGCCGCTGCCATCCGGCGTTCCGCCGCGGCAATATCGGGCCGTTTTTCAAGCAACTCGGAAGGGATGATCATCGGGACAGCCGGCGGGGGTTTGGTTATCGGGTTACTGGCCAGGGAAAATTCCGAAGCGGGAACCCCGAGCAGCACGGCAATGGCATGCTCCAGTTGAGCCCGCTGGAGACCCAGATCAATGGCCTGTGCCGCCGCGTTTTTCAACTGGGTTTGTGCCTGCAGCAGGTCGGACTTGGCTGCCACCCCGCTCTGGTACCGGTTTCTGGTCAGCTCAAGAAACTTTTGGTAGTTGGCCACGGTCTCATCAAGCACCCCCTTCTGGGTATCCAGAACCCGCAGCTGGAAATAATCGGCTGCCAAGGCCGCCTGCATGCTCAGGCGAATCCCGGCCAGGTCATCGGCGCTTGCCGCGGCGGTTGCCTCGCTGGCCTCGACCGTTCGCCGGACTCTGCCCCACAGGTCGATCTCCCAGGCAAGACTAAGAGGAAGCTGGAAATCCGAAACAGGGCCGGAAGAGACGGACTGGGAACTGCCGGGAGCATTTGCCGAGCGCCGGGAACGCGTTGCCGAGGCGCCGAGGGATGCGCCGGGATAGTAGCCTGCCCTGGCTGACCGGACAAGGGCGCTGGCCTGGCGGTATTGCGCCTCGGCCTGCCGGATGGTCTGGCTGGAGACGGTCAGACGTTCCTCAAAATCGTTCAGTTGCGGGTCATGGTACCGCTGCCACCATTTTTCCTGCAACCGGTCATCCTGCGGCACGGTCATCTTCCAGCCGCCCATCTCCTTGAAGCTGGCCGGCAGTTCCGTCACCGCCCGGGGTTTGACATAGCCGGGGCCAACGGCACAGGCCGTGAGCGCGGCAAGACAAAGGATATACAAAGGGTAGCGCCTCAAACCGGGACCTCCTGATTGCCGGCGCGCGGCCGGCGTCTATTTTCCCGCCAGACCCGTAATCTGTCCAGATACAGGTAGACGACCGGCGTGGTATACAGGGTAAGCATCTGACTGAAAATAAGGCCGCCGACAATGGCAACCCCCAACGGGCGCCGCATCTCCGAGCCGACTCCCGTGCCCAGGGCCAGGGGGAGGGCGCCAAAGAGCGCCGCCATGGTGGTCATCATGATCGGCCGGAAGCGGAGCAGGCAGGCCTGGAAGATGGCCTCCTCCGCGCTTTTTTTC
>JAJZRF010000076.1:0-1715 GCA_021847425.1 Deltaproteobacteria bacterium
TGACCACGCTCATCATCATGGGTGCCGCCGTGTGGCTGCCGTATTCGCCCTTTGCCGAACGGCTGGGCATGGTGCCCTTGCCCCCGGTGTACTGGCTGTGGATCAGCGCTTTTCTGCTGTGCTACGCTGGCCTGACTCATTATGTGAAAACGTGGTTTTTTAATCGCTATGGAGGTGAATAACTATGGATAGCTTGCTGGATGCTTTGCAGGAAGGGCGCTTGATCGAGCTGCCCGACAACGACAAGATGGATGCCCTGCAGTTTCTCGCGCACATTATCGAGGCGATTCCCTCGCTCCCGGCAGGGACTGATGTGGCCGGCTTGATCCTGGCGAAGGAACAGACCAGCCAAACCGCGCTGGGCATGGGCTGGGCCTGCCCCGACGCCAGGGTCTCCTTTGATGAGGATCTGGTCTGCGTTGTGGGCTGGAGTCCGCAGGGCATCAACTACGGCGCGCCGGATGGCATCCCGGTTTCCATCATTGCCATGTATTTGGTGCCGGAGAATCAGCGCAATCATTACCTGCGCGAGGTCTCCTTGCTGGCCAAGGCCCTGGCCGTCTACCCCGGGGCGGAGGGATTGCGGAAGGCCAAGGAACTGAATGAAATCCGTGACCATCTGCTCGATCTCATCAGTTCGACCAAGGAAACCGTCGGGCCGGACAGCCGGGCAAGGATGATCCGGCTCCAGGCCAGGCCAACCCTGGAGTCATTGCCTGCCAGGGATCTTTCGAACCTGATTGTGGAGCCGGTAACCCTGGTCGGCGCTCCAGGCATCAAGCACATTGTGCTCACCCAAAACGCCGCCCTGGGGCAGAGTCTGGATGGAGCGGTCGGCTTGCTGGAGAAGATCGAGGCGGAGGGGGTGTTCCAGGCGGGCGGCTGGCGGATTGCCAAGCGGGGGAAGGTTGCCTATCAAAACGGCCGGTTCGCCTACGATTGTCTGGCCATAACAGCTTCCGACCCCGGGCGGAAGATCAACCGTTAAGGTCATTTTTGGCGGAGCTGATCATCGCGCCAGAGCAGCTGGCGGCAGACCCCCCGGATGATCTTGATTTCCTTTGCTTTCAGCCCGATCCGCCCCAGAAACCGGCGGATGCTCTTCATCCAGTAATCATCGTTTTTGTCTTTCAGAAAGCCGATGGCCTGGAGCACCTCTTCCACATGCGCGAACATGGCCTCCAGCTCCTGCTTGTTTCCCTGGCGGGGGGCAGCTTTCGGCCGACCGTTTTGGTTCACCGCCTCCAGGACGCTGTAATGGAGTTCGTGGCAGAGGATGGCCACGGCCTGGGCCAGGTTGAGGGAGGAAAAATCCACCGTTGGGATGGTGGTGATCTGGTTGCAGTAGCGAAGTTCCTCGTTGGCCAGGCCGCGGTCCTCCGGACCGAAGAGGAGGGCGACCCGGTTGTTGGCAAGCTGGGGCAGGATTTCGCCCATGAGCTGCCTGGGGCTGTTGACCGTGGTCCGCTTTCTGCCCTGGCGGGCCGAGGTGCCCAGCACCCAGCCGAAGGGGGCCAGAGCCTCACCCAGCTCCTGGTGGTGTTCCAGGTTGTCGATGAGATGGGCCGCCTTGGCGGTGGCGAGCCTGAGCATCCGGTCGCGGTCGGGCATTTCCCGGCAGACGAGAATGAGCTGGCTGATCCCCATGTTCGCCGCGGTTCTCGCGGCCGAGCCGATATTTTCCGCAAACTTGGGCGAGACCAGGACGATGGCCG
>JAJZRF010000076.1:1815-6252 GCA_021847425.1 Deltaproteobacteria bacterium
CGCACCCGCACCAGATCGCCGATCTGGAAAATAGTCCTGGTCCTCTGGCCGATGAGCCGGTGGCGGCCTTCCTCCAGTTCGTAATAATCATCCCGCATCTCGGTGATGGGCACGGCGCCGTTGACAAAGACCTCGGTCAGCTCGACGAACAACCCGAAGGCGGTGACCCCGGAAACAATGGCCTCAAAGATTTCGTCGATCTTGTCGGCCATGAAGTGGACCTGGAGCCGTTCCATCATCTCCCGGTCAGCCTCCACCGCCACCCGCTCCCGTTTGGAGAGAAAGGTGCCGGCCTCTTCGGTGGATACCGCTGCGGGGCTGGGCTTTGCAGTCCCTTTTTTTTGCAGGCTTGCGGCCAGGGCCCGATGGACCATGAGGTCCGGGTACCTCCGGATGGGGGAGGTGAAATGGGTGTAGTGGGTGGCGGCCAGGCCGAAATGGCCGACATTGTGCGGGGAGTAGCGGGCCTGCTGCATGGTGCGCAGCAGGAGATTGCTGATGATGTACTCCTGGGGGGTGCCAGCAGACAAAGCCAGCACCTTGCCGAACCACTGGGGCGAGCCGTCGCCGTCATCGACCGGAAGCCCCATGCTTTGGGCAAACTCGGTGAACTCGGCCACCTTGAGCGGGTCGGGCGGTTCGTGGATGCGGTAGAGGGAGTCGATCTTGCCTTCGGTCTGGGTCTCGGCCACCGCCTCGTTGGCGGCCAGCATGAACTCCTCGATGAGCTTGTGGGCCTGATTGCGCTCGCTCCGCTTGATGGTCTGCACGGTGTTGTCCTCGCCCAGAACCGCCACGGGTTCGGGGAGTTCAAAGCCGATGCTCCCCCGCTTGAGCCGCTGCTTTTCCAGGCTCAGGGCCAGCTGGCCCATGCGTTCCAGATCCTCCACCATGTCACCGTATTGGCTGCGCGCCGCCGCATCCTGGTCCACCAGGATCTGCTTGACTTTTGTGTAGGTGAGGCGATACTTGCTGCGGATGATGCTCTTCATGAAGCGTTTGGCCAGCCGGTTGCCGTGCTGGTCAAAATCGAGCATGGCGGTGAAGGTGTAGCGGTCCTCGCCCGGCACCAGGCTGCAGAGATTGTTGGACAGCCGCTCCGGCAGCATGGGGATGACCCGGGTTGGGAAATAGACGCTGGTGCCGCGCTGGTAGGCCTCCACATCCACCGGGGTTTGCGGCCGCACATAATGGCTGACATCGGCGATGGAGACATAGAGCCGATAACCGTTTTTCAGCGGCTCGATGGCCACGGCGTCATCAAAATCACGGGCCGTTTCCCCGTCGATGGTCACGTGGACCACGCCCCTCAGATCGGTGCGGGAGGCGGACATTTTCACCTCCGGGTCCAGCCCCTCCACCTGGGTGGTCACCTCCTGGGTAAAGAGATGGGGCAGGTCGAACTTGCGGATGACCATCTCGGTCTGCACCTGGATATCCTTGGGGTTGCCAAGCACCTCTAGGATGATGCCGTCCAGGTTCCGCTGCCCGGCGGCAAAGGAGGTGACCTCGGCCAAAACCGCGTCGCCGTTCTTGGCGCCCCGGCTGTCCTCCTTGCGGATGATCAGATTGTAGGGGAAGCGGCTGTCCTCCGGGGTTACCAGGCCGGTATTGCCCCCGGCCATGTAGACTCCGACCAGCCGGGTGGTGGCCCGGTTCAGCACCGCGATCACCCGCCCCTCGTAACGGCCCTGGCGCCGGCTCATCAACTGGACCAGCACCTTGTCGCTGTGGGCCGCGCCGCCCAGCATGCCGGGGGGGATAAAGACGTCCTGGCCGATCTCCAGTTCGGCCGGTGCCTCGGCGGGCGCGACAAAGCCATACCCCTTGGTGGTCACGCTGATCGGGCCGGCAAAGAGCTCCGCGCCCTTGCGCAAGGCAAAGGTATCCCGTTTGCAGGAAAGAACCTTGCGCCGGCAGAGATCATCCAGCACCCCCAACACCTCCTGACGGTGGTTTTTGCTCAACCCCAGGGCCTCGAACAGGTCTTGGGCCGAAAGCGCCATGTCCGCGGTGTAGAGCTGGCCCAGGATCTCGCCTTCAAACCGTGCTTCCTGGTGCTGGCGCACCGGTCTGCCGTCCTCGCGCTGCCGTTTTCCCGGCCGGCCATGCTTGCTGTGGAAAACCTTTCTTCTGTGTGTCACAGGCGTGCCTCTTTTCGGCTATTTTTGGGAAGAAATGGAAAATCATGGAAAATCATTGCACAAGGGCTGAGAACGAAATACCCTTACAAAATAAGCTGGCACCTGTGATTGTACCTTATTTGCAGGGACAGATCATCCATATTACCCGTGACCGGACAAGAAAGACAGCAACCACCCATGGCCGCCTCCAAAAAATTCAACATAGCCGCCTATTGCGAGCGGATGGAACAACTTCTCGGCGGCCAGGAAGGGGTGGCCAGGGTCTTCTGGGAGGCGGTCTCCTTTGCCGTTTCCGCCCATCAGGACCAACGGCGCAAGTCCGGCGAGATCTATGTCAGCCACCCCCTCCAGGTGGCGAAAATCCTGGTGGAGGAGCTGGACATCCGCGACCCGGAGCTGCTGGCCGCCGCCGTGCTTCACGACACGGTGGAGGATGTGCCGGAAGTGACCAGCGAGGTGATCGGCGAGATTTTCGGCAAGAACATCGAGATCATTGTCGATGCCTGCACCAAGATTGCCAACTTCTCCGGAGACAGGCAGACCTTTTACAAGCTGGTGCACCGCAAGCTTTTCTCCGGGGCTGCGGCCCATCTTGAAGTTCTGCTGATCAAGCTGGCCGACCGTCTGCACAATCTGCGGACCATGGCTTCCATGCCCAAGGCCAAGCGGCAGAAAATCGCCGAGGAAACCCTGGATATCTACGCGCCCCTGGCCAAGGTCATGGGATTGAACAATATCAAGCGCGAGCTGTACACTCTGGCCCTGATGTATAAGTTCCCGCGGCAGAGCCAGAAGGTGCTGGCTGGCATAAAACGCCTGCAGAACAGCGAAGAGGTGCTGGCCATCAAGCGCACCCTTGAGGAGCGGATGAAGGAGGTGTGGATCACCCACGAAATCCGCCTCAATCCGAAGGGGCTCTGGGCCTACTTTGATCCGGGCCAGAAGGTTCTGCACAAGGCCATCGCCAACCCGCTGGAATTCATCATCGTTGCCAATGACATCCAGACCTGCTACCGGATTCTCGGGGTCATTCACCAGAATTATCCGCCCATCCCCCGCACCATCCGGGATTTTATCGCCAACCCCAAGGCCACCGGCTACCAGAGCCTGCATACCCGCGCCAACATCAAGGGACGCAACTACCTGTTCAAGATCCGCACCGCCGAGATGACTTCCTCCTCCCGCACCGGTCTGGTGCGGGAATGGTTTGCCCACAAGAAGGTGCCCAGCGGTTTTGAGGTGGAACTGCGGGAGATGCTGGATATTCTCGGCACGGACGAGGATCTTTCCTACCGGGAGATGATCGCGGTCAGCGGCAAGAAGGCCATCTACACCTACACCCCCAAGGGCGACCCCATCGAGCTGCCCGCCCGCAGTATCGTGCTGGATTTCGCCTTCAAGGTGCACACGGATGTGGGCAAGCGCTGCATCAGGGCCAAGATCGGCAAGCGGCAGGTGGAGCCCGGCGCCCTTCTCGAGGATGGCGATCAGGTGGAGATCATCTGCCAGAAAGAGCCGGTGCGTTTCGAGCCGGAGATCCAGCAGCGCTGCCAGACCCCGCGGGCCCGGGCCGAACTCTCCAAGCTGTTCCGCCAGCGGCGCGAGGCTCTGGCCCAGATGATCGGCGAGAGCATCCTGCTCCAGGAGCTCAAACGGTATGGGTTGCCCTCTGATATCCTGGAAAACCAGGGCATGGCAAGCATCATGGAGGCTTTCGGGGTAAGGGTGCTGTCAGAGCTTTTTCTCGGCTTGGGAGAGGGGAGATTCCGGTTGCGGGAAGTCATCAGTGAAATAAAAAACCACCTTTACGCGGGGCGGGAAACCCTGTTGCCTCCCACCGGCAGCCTGAACCGCATCGAGCTTGCCACCCTGGACCCGGTCTGTATCAAATTTTCCCGCTGCTGCAACCCGGTGCCCACGGAGAAAGGGTTGTACGGCCTGCTCAGCGAGCGGGGGCTTTCCGTCCATCAGAAGGAGTGCGCCACCATCACCTCCCTCCATGTCCAGCGGGAGGACGTGGTGGAGGTGCGCTGGCGGCTCAAGGAAACAGCGGTGCCCAAGATGCAGACCGTCCTCATCCTGGAGGCCCCGTCCCGCAACCGTGTCCTGATGATGCTGGGCGTGGCCCCGGAGGAGATGAAGATCAGCGAGATCGATCTGCTTTCCAGCCGGCCGTCGCGCACCTCGGCCTGGCAGATAAACTTTCAGGTCGATACCCTGCAGGGCCTGAAAAACATCCTCGTCCACCTGGCCAAGACCGGGATGGCCTTTGAGTTCGGGCTGGAACAGTAAA
>JAJZRF010000077.1 GCA_021847425.1 Deltaproteobacteria bacterium
GGAACTTGAGTGCATGTTCACCGGCGAGCACGACGCCAGCAACGCCATGCTCACCATCCACGCCGGCGCGGGCGGCACCGAAGCCCAGGACTGGGTGAGCATCCTCCTGCGCATGTATCTGCGCTGGTGCGAGGCCAAGAAGTTTCCCACCGAGGTGCTCGATCTGCTGCCCGGTGACGAGGCAGGGATCAAGGGGGTGACCATCATGGTCACCGGCCACAACGCCTATGGCTTGCTCCGCTCGGAAATGGGCATCCACCGGCTGGTGCGCATCTCCCCCTTTGACGCGGGGGGAAGGCGGCACACCTCCTTTGCCTCGGTCTTCGTCTTTCCGGAGCTTGACGACAGCATCCAGGTGGACATCAACGACAAGGACCTGCGCATCGACACCTACCGGGCCAGCGGCGCAGGCGGCCAGCACGTCAACAAGACCAGCTCGGCCATCCGCATCACCCATCTGCCCACCGGCATCGTGGTCCAGTGCCAGAACGAACGAAGCCAGCACCGCAACAAGGACACGGCCATGAAGATGCTCAAGGCCAGATTGTACGAAAAAGAGCGTGAGGCGCAAAAGGAACAGCACCAGGAAATCTCCGGCGAGAAAAAGGAGATCGCCTGGGGCAGCCAGATCCGCTCCTATGTGATGCAGCCGTACCGGTTGATCAAGGATCACCGCACCAATTACGAGGTGGGCAATGTGGACAGCGTGATGGACGGCAACCTCGATCCGTTCATCAAGGCGTATCTGCTGTGGCAGCGGTGATGGCGTCCATCTTCAGCGATATAATGCAACGGACGCCGCCTTGGTCGTCACCATGACGGAACAAACCAGCGAGTGCGCAAAATGCGGGGCCTGCACCGTGGTCTGCCCGGTTTTTCAGGCCGGCGGCCGGGAGTCGCTTTCAGCCCGCGGCAGGCTGCATCTGCTGGAGCACCTTGATCCGGCCCAGGCCTCGGATGCCTATGCGGAGATTCTTTCCCAATGTCTGCTCTGCGGGGCCTGCCGGTCGGTGTGCTCACGGGGGCTCGACCCGCCCGCCCGCTTTATTGCCGCACGAAAACGGCTGGAGAAAACCGCGGGGTGTCAGGTCTTGTTCAGGGCCATCGCCCAAAAAACCCTGAACAACCCGGCCCTGCTGGCAACCATCGCCAGTCTGGGCCGCACCCTGCTGGAACGGCTGCCTGCCGACAGCGGCCTGCGGCTGTGTCTTGGCTTGCCTGCGGAGGGAACAGCCGCCCGCCCTGCCCGCCCTGAAACGCCAGAGAAAAAAGCCGCGCCCCAAACCCTGGCCTTTTTCCCCGGTTGTTACGCCACCCATCTGCACCGGGAAATTATCGAAGCAACAGGACGGATAGCCACGAGATTCACCGGCAATTCCCCGCTCACGCCGCAACAGCTCTGCTGCTGCGGACTTGCCGCGGAAAACAGCGGAGACACCACCACGGCCAAGCGGGTTGCCAGGCGGAATATCCTTGCCTTTTCCGGAAACACCCTGCCCATCCTGACCTCCTGCGCTTCCTGCTACAGCCAGTTGCGCCGCTACCCGCGGCTTTTCGAGGACGATCCCGAATGGCTGGGAAAAGCCCAAGCCTTTGCCGGCCGGCTTCTTGAATTCTCAACCTTTGTGGCGCAGGCCATGAGGAATGATCCGGCTTTTCGCCTTGCCGGTCCGGCCACAACCCGCACCGTGGTCTACCACGACCCCTGCCACCTGAGATTTGAGTCCCAGCTCAGCGGTCCACCCAGGGAGATCCTCCGCGCCATCCCTGGCCTGCGTCTGGCCGAACTTCCCGATGGTCCGCAATGCTGCGGCCAGGGCGGCCTTTTTCATCTTGCCCAGCCGGAGCTGGCCAAAAAAATCAGAAACCGCCTGCTCAACCAGCTGGCACAGACCGCGCCCGACCTGGTGACCACCACCTGCTCAGGCTGCCTTATCCATATCCAGCAGGGGTTGAGCCATGATCCGGCGCGACCCGTGGTTCACCATCTGGCCATTCTCCTGGCGGATCTTCTGTAAAAAAAACCAATATGTCATTCTCGCGTAGGCGGGAATGACGATCTTTTTTGGAACTTAATTGGTCATTTTGCAAGAGCCCCCCCTATAGCCAGCCGATTTCTTGACATCCCTTTGCAGTGTTGTTATTATGTCCAACATGAAAGCCGAGCTGCTCCTGCACGAACGACGACTTCTTTCGAAAAATGCCTTTGCCGAGTTGATCGTCTGGCGCCTGCCGGCTCCCAAACCGGGAAGCCGCCATCGCTACAAATACCGCTTGGCACTGATTGTTGACGGCCACTGCATACTCAGATACGATAACGAAACCGGCAAGGGCGATCATAGGCATTTTGCAGGAAAGGAATCGCCCTACCCTTTCAGCTCCGCGGAAAAGCTGCTCAAAGATTTCTGGAACGATGTGGACAACTGGAGGTACTGACATGCATACCGTGACGTTACAGGTTTCTTCTCGCGAGGAGACGGATAAACGATTTCTGGCCGCTTTGGACGGAGAACCGCGGGGAGCGGTCATCAGCTTTGCCACCCCGGAGCTGCTGTGGCAGATACTCACGGCCAAGCGATGGGAACTGCTCAAAGCCTTTTGCGGCGCAGGGCCGGTTTCCATCCGCGAAGCCTCGCGCCGCGTCGGCCGTGATGTCAAGGCCGTGCATGCCGATGTCCAGGCGCTGTTGAAAGCCGGTATCCTGCAAAAAACCGAACAGGGCCGGATACTCTTCCCCTACGACAGCGTGCGGGTTAACTTCATGCTACACGCGGCGTAGCAAGCCAAGTAACCAGAGACCACCAACAAAGCCGTTGGCAGCATCTCAACGCCGCTCCACGACCTACCCCTTTTTCTCAATCTTCTTCTGGATGTATCCCGAGAAATATCCTTTGTAACGGTGTTGTAATTCAGGATTGCGCCAGTCATCTTCCGTCACAAAGCCTCTGCATTTCTGTGCGCCACAGGAACATTTCCTGCGGTATGGCGTCTGTCGCCACCGTGAAGCATGCAGGCACATGGCGTAGTCAAAGGTGATTTTTTCGTCCTGGGCAATGGCTCGCATGGCGACCAGGGTAATCGTTCCGTCAAACCCTGCATTGGGTGAACAGCTATGGTTGAAAAAATCGGTGCCTTCAATTTCGTGCCCATGCCTGGTTCCCAAAACAAATTGCTCGTCTATCTGCAAGGCATAGTCGTCACCTGTGCCCAATTGAGGGGCTTCAGAGATCAACATGACATGCCCGCCGAAGACGGCCAGCTTTTCCCCCTTCCACAACGATTCCTGGGCAAAAAGCCCCGCCTGCCCGCAAGTGTCGGTGCGGACCTCCAGTTTCGGATTCAACCAACTGTGAAAGAGTTTCACTAAGCACTCCTCGAAAATCAGCAACGCAAGAAAACGATCCGGGGGGAGAGTAAATTTCTTCTTTCTTGTCTCATTGCGTGGTTCCTTGTCGTGAGGATGCGAATGGACAAACGGAAGCGGCAGCAACGGGCCTCTGGGTGTGTGTGGGCTGTTGCCCTGACCAGAACAAGAACAGCATTGTTATTTTCCCAAACAAGGTCAAGATTATCAGGATTATCACAACACAGACGAACCTTTTGGTATTCACTTTTAGGAATTCCCATTTTGACCATTTCAAGAGATAGGTTGTCTGGTCCGGGGTGGATCCGAGGCCAGGAACCCCATACAGTTCCTCCACCGCCTTAAGCACCCTCCGCGCCGAGGCTGCCGTGTCGGCAAATCTTTTGTACAGGCCCCAGAAGAGCAAGATAGCCAGTATGGCGAGGATATACACCCCACATTGGAACCAGTTGGCGTATGGGTGGTTCACAAACAAATCCTTAGCGAGCACCGTCCAGAAAACTACCCCGGCAGCGCCGAGCGCCGCAATCGAGAGATTGTCGTAGTGGCGATGCTCTTGGCCAAGATTGGCATAGCCTGCTGTCGGGAACTTTTCCAGGTGGAAGCGCGACACATCCACCCATCCCTCTTGCTGGCGTCTGAACTTGTCGAGCTCTTCTTTCTTGTCCTGTTCATACTCCATGCACATATTCTCCTCCGGGTCCGGGGCCTCTATGAATCGAAGCGGCCACTCCTGCAAGACGCGGACAAAGATGAAGCTGGTCCGCGCCATATGAAATTTTGACGTCAGCACCGATACCTCCATTATGTCTGGCGTTCTTTTCAGCAATCGCAGTACGGCATAGGCATCGGAAACCGTATAGCGGGATTGCGTTGGCGCCAGAAGCTGTACTTTGGGCACTCCCAAGGCCAGCAAACGTCTGCGCATCAGCTCTCCGTGCGGGGTATTGCTTTGGTTGAATTCTCCAAAAGCGCCTGTACAGAGGCCTGCCAATCCTTTGTCCGCCAACAGAAGCACGGCGGCTTTCTGGCAGCGGAGTTCCGCAGTTTGGGAGAGTTTGCCACCGGCGTCGTTCCGGTTGCCCAACACGATCAGGAGCTTGCTGTAGCCAGCCAATGAATTCGCTGGTACCGAAGGGACATCGTCCCCCTCCCTGTTTTTGCCGGATCTCACTGGCCAGATTCCTTGTGGGATTGATGCGCTGCAATCTTGGCGGCCACATGCTCGTATAGGGCGTCTGGATACTGATACCAGTATGGATCCCCCTCGGATTCCGGCGGGTCGAGGCGGCAGATGAGCGGCTGGCAGCCATGCCGTGCTGTCGCGGCGTTGAAGGCGGGGATGACAATCCCGGTGGTGAATCGTTGTTCCGACGGGGTGAGCAGAAAATTCTCAAACAGGATGGCGTGCCGGACAAAAAGCGAAAAAAATTCGGGGTAGTATGACGCCGCCCCTCCAGGATAGGACAGGCAAAAGGGAGAACCATCCACAATCTCGACGCCGCGCACATCGGGGTGCGCACGCAACAGCTCGTGGTGAAACGGAACAAGCCCCTGATCCCAATTTGTCGTGGCTTGGCAAAGAGGCAGACAATCGGCGGCACGCAAATCAGTGATGGTGAGGGCTCGTATGGGCAGCGGCCCGCCGTTCCTTCCCGTGCCTGCATGGAAGCGCATGCGGGCCAGTGCCAGCTTGGCCGGATTGCGGGTGACGAATTTGTCTTGATGGAACTCCAGAACCAAGGGGGTGAGCCCCATCGAGGAGGCGAGGGAATCGAAACGCTCCAGCTCAAAATTGGGGGTGGCAACATTTCGGAACAGCACGGCGTAAGGGCGGCTGGCAAGATGCTGTGCAAGCAGATTTCCGGTGGAGAGGGGAGATGCGGCCCGGCGGGCATGCAGAAGGGCAACTGCCTCTTCAAGCGGGGTGTAGGGGAACTGCTGGGCAAGGGGAGCATTCATGAGGTGAGCCAGCGCCAGGCGCTGACGAGGATGACGGCAGCCACCCCCGAGCGCAGCGTCCAGTAGAAGTTACTGACGAACACACTGCCGAAGAAAATGCGCCAGTCTTGGCCATTAAGGCCGTCAAAACGTCCCTGCCGGAAGTACGCCGTGGTAATGAAGGGATCCTGGAAGATGCAGAGGGCGATGAAGATCGCCACCTTGCCGCGCCGCATGGCCCAGCGGATAATGCGCTGCCACCAGGAGGGGTTGCGGCTTGAGGCGAGCCGCGCCATGCTCCCGGCCCCAACCCAGTCGATCCGCATCCGTTCGTAGGCCAGGAGGGTCAGGGCGCACTGCACCAGGGAAAAGGTGGTCATGATGCCGCCACCCACCAGCAGGCCGAACCGATAGACGACATACACGTAAATAATCTCGTCGAAAACAAAATTGAACGATGCGTAGAGCAGGTGGCCGAGGCCTATTTGGGCGATACGTTGCCGGTGCCGCCTGAACCAGCTGATGGCGAGGGCATCCGACATGCCCACGGCTTGATCGTGGCAGGCATCGCTCAGATTTTCGTCAAGCATCCGGCGCCTTCTTCAAAACTGTTGGAGAAGAGAAGGGCGCGGCCTGGCGCATGGCGTTGGGCGCCAGGCCGACCGGCGTGATGGGATCGTTTTTGCACTGACGCGGGAGAAACCGCAGGCCAGAGGAGAGGCCCGGCTCAAAATACCGGCCGTAACAGCAACGAATCAGCTTGTTACGGGAGTTGCGAAGCCTGTTGGGGGGGGGGGGGGGG
>JAJZRF010000078.1 GCA_021847425.1 Deltaproteobacteria bacterium
TGGCAGCCGGCGGCTTGATGCTGGTGCTGCCGTATTATCTCCACAACTACAAGGCGTTCGGCCGCATCGTCATCCTTGGCGAATTCATGGCCATTGCCGCCATCGCCATGTGTCTGATGTTCATCATTGCCGACCTGGGCCAGCCCATGCGCGCCATGAACGTGCTGCTCCACCCCACTCCGCATTCCATGCTGTTCTGGGATATGATCGTGTTAAACGGCTATCTGTTCCTGAACATCCTTTGCGGCTGGGTGGTCTTGCAGTCCGAGTATAAAGGGATCAAGTACCCCAAATGGATCAAGCCCTTTATCTACCTCTCCATCCCTTGGGCAATCAGCATCCATACCGTCACCGCCTTTCTGTACTGCGGTCTGCCGGGCCGTCATTTCTGGCTCACCGCCATCCTGGCCCCCCGCTTCCTGGCGTCGGCCTTTGCTGCAGGGCCTGCGCTGCTGATGGTCATCGCCATGATTCTCAAGCGGACCACCAAGTTCGACATCGGCCGCGAGGCGCAGGACAAGCTGGTGACCATCATCGGCTATGCAGCCATGCTCAACTTTTTCTTTCTGGGCTGCGAATTCTTTGTCGCTTACTACAGCCAGATTCCCGGCGAGATGCACACCTTTGATTACCTCTTCTGGGGTATTAGTCATGGCGGTCACATGTACAACAACCTGGTGCCCTTCATGCGGGCCTCGGTGGTTATGGGGTTAACGGGCATCGCCTTGATCTTTGTCTCTCGGGCAAAACAATCCGACGGGCTGCTGGTGGTTTCCTGCCTCCTCATCTTCATTGCCTTCTGGATTGACAAGGGCCTCGGCCTGGTGCTCGGCGGCTTTGTTCCGAGCATGCTGGACCAGGTCACCGAATACTATCCCAGCGTCCAGGAGATTGGCATTACCGCAGCCATCTGGGCTACAGGCTTCTTCATTCTCTCCATCCTCTACAAGGTGGCGATTAGTGTCAAGCTTGAGAAGGACGCCTGAAGCAGGTCAGCTCTTTTTCTCTTTGCAGCACCGCTGAGTCAAGGCAAGCCCTTTTTGGGGCTTGCCTTTTTTTATGACTTCCCGCTTCCACATTCTCGTTTACACAAGCCCCCCAGCAAGAACAAATAATATGGCTGGTTTGCCCGGTTGTTATGTTGTATTCTAGCAGAATCGTTGATAATTAATCCTGCTGTTTCCCCGTTTTCCGGGGTGTACATTTGATACCGGACACCAAAAGCTGAGTCCCCCCATGACGCAAACGCCCACACCTGAAAAACCGACTGCCACCTCCATCCTCGACAAAATCGGCAATACCCCGCTGGTGCCCATCAAACGTTTGAACCCCTTGAAGAAGGTGACCATCTACGCCAAACTTGAGGCCTTCAACCCTGGCGGCTCGGTCAAGGACCGCGTTGCCTTGAACCTGATTGAAACTGCGGAGGCAGAGGGCGAACTGACCCCGGACAAGATCGTACTTGAAGCCACCAGCGGCAACACCGGCATCGGGTTGGCCATGGTCTGCGCGGTCAAGGGGTATAAATGCCAGCTGATCATGCCGGAATCGGCGTCCATCGAGCGGCGCAAGATCATGCAGGCTTTTGGCGCCGAGATCCTCCTGACCCCCGGCAAGCGCGGCACCGATGGGGCCATCGAACAGGCCTATGCCCTGGCCCGCCAGTATCCGGATCGCTATTTTCTCACCGACCAGTTCAACAATGCGGCAAACTGGCTGACCCATTACAAGACAACCGGCCCGGAGATCTGGGAACAGACCCAAGGCCAGGTAACGGATATCGTCGCCACTCTGGGCACCTCCGGCACCGTCATGGGGCTGTGCCGGTATTTTGCCGAGTTCCATCCCGAGGTGCGCGTCACTGCGGTGGAGCCCTTTCTCGGCCACAAGCTGCAAGGGCTCAAGAACATGAAGGAGTCCTATACCCCTGGAATATTTGACAAAAAACTGCCATTTCAGATCATCAACATCCCGGATGAAGAGGCATTCAGCACGGTCCGTCTCCTGGCCCGGAAAGAGGGGATTTTTGCCGGGATGAGTTCAGGGGCCGCCTTGTCCGCTGCGCTGACCCGCGCTGCCCAGATGAAAGAGGGTGTACTCGTGGCCATCTTTCCGGATGGCGGCGAAAAATATCTGAGCACCGAGCTTTTTACCAAGCCGGAGCAGGAGGAATCCCAACAGGCGGAACTGCGTTTTTTCAATACCATCTCACGGAAAAAAGAGGTGTTCCGCCCCATTATTCCGGGCACCGTGACATTTTACGCCTGCGGGCCCACGGCTTACGAGCTGGCCCATCTGGCCCACTGCCGTCGCTTTATGGTTGCCGATCTCATCCACCGGGTACTGACGCTCAAAAGCTATCAAGTGAAATTCTATATGAATTTCACCGACCTAGATGACAATACCATCCAGGGAGCGGACCGGCAAAAAGAGAGCCTCGCCGGATTCACCGACGGATATATCCAGGAATTCAAGAAGGACATGGCAACGCTGGAGGTGCTGGAGGCAACCGGCTATCCCAGAGCCTCCGAGCATGTGGAGGCCATGATCGGTCTGGCCCAGAAGTTGGTGGACAAAGGGTACGCGTACGAAAAACACGGTTCCATCTATTTTGACATCTCGAAATTCGCCAAGTACGGCAGACTTTCCGGGGTGGACCTGAGCAAGATTCAGGTCGGGAAAACCGTTGATCTGGACGACTATGAAAAGGAGAATCCGGTCGATTTCACCCTGCTCAAGCGTTCGACCCTGAGCGAGCTGAAAAGCGGCATTTTTTTCCAGACCGCGTGGGGGAACATGCGGCCCGGCTGGCACATTGAATGCGCGGCCATGACCCTTGATTTGCTCGGGGAAACCATGGATATCCACACCAGCGGCCGCGATCTGCTTTTCCCCCACCACGAGAACGAAAACGCCATTGCCGAGTCGCTCACCGGCAAACCCCTGGCCAATTTCTGGCTGCACAGCGAACTGCTACTGGTGGACGGCAAAAAAATGTCCGCGGACAACCACAATATCATCACCTTGCGGGATGTGCTGGCCAGGGGCTACACCGGCAGAGAGATGCGCTATTTCCTGATCCGCACCCATTACCGGAAGCCGATCAATTTCTCTTTCAGGAGTCTGGATGCGGCCCGCAAAAACCTGCAACGCCTCGACGGCTTTGTCGGCAAATTGCTCTGCCTGCCACCGGGGCTGCCCCACCCGGAGGTCGCGGCCTATCTCTCCGACATGGAGGACCGATTCTCCGCCGCCATGGACGACGACCTGAACGTTTCCAGAGCCTTTGCCGCTCTTTTCGATTTTGTCAAAAAAACCAACCCGATCCTGAGCCAAGGTCTCCTTGACCGCGAGCAAAAGGACTATATCCTGGAGGCCCTGCGCCGGATCAACTCCGTACTCCGGATCATGCGGCTTGAGGAATGTCCCCTTGCCCCGGAGATCGACAGGCTGATCCGGGACCGGGAAGAGGCAAGGAAGCAGAAGGATTGGCAAAAAGCGGATGGGGTGCGCCAAGAATTGGCGAAAAAGGGCATCGAGGTTGTCGATACCGCCAAAGGACCTGTCTGGAAAGAATTGGAGAAAAAAGAATAGGGGTGGGCTCAGAATGCAGGGCGAAAACGGTATTGCTTTCTTGGCCCGATCGTTCTAATATCTGTCGCACATTGGGCGCCCGTAGCTCAGCCGGATAGAGCACCGGCCTTCTAAGCCGTAGGTCAGAGGTTCGAATCCTCTCGGGCGCACCAGTAATGCCAAGCGTTCTCAGGTTTTGGCCTCGAAACGCTTTTTTTATTTCCAACCGCATTTCCAACCCGCAAGGCTGTTTTGGGGATTTCCAACCACCCCCTTGCCGTTATCCGCTCTTTTTATATCCGGTCAAAACTCCAGGCGCAAAAAAACCGCCCTCCTCGAAAGGAAAGCGGCTGGTCCCTAATCTCCCGCCATCGCCGGTCTTGGTGCCCTACACGACCCTTATCTTTCCCGTACCCATAACCGCTGATCCTATTGTCCCTTCGAGGGTCATGTTGACGGAAAGAGTGATTTCCCCCGCCTTGCCTTCTTCTGCCAGCCGATCAATTTCCCTGCCAAGCTGGGCCATGATTCTTTCTTTTTTCAAGTCATTGTTCAGTGTTTTATTGCTCATCCCTGCTCCCCATTTTTGTGACGCCGAGACTATTACCAGACTATCCCGTATTAGGTTTTTGCAGCGCCTCTTGACTCCTGCTCCTCAATTTAGCTGCCCGTCGCTTTTTTTGCATAAAAAAAACCTTCCTTCGAAAGAGAAGCGGTCATGGTGGCGGGTATCTTTTTTTCTGCTCGAAAGTAAGGTTTTGATAGGTTCTTGCTCAGTACAGACTGAGGCTGTCATTAAAGGCCTTGATCCTCGTGGCCTCCGCAATGCCTTCCGGGGTCTTGGCATAAGCCGCCCTGTATTCTTCAGCCTGTCGCAAGTTCGCCGCCGTCTTTGCCCCCTTGAGTGCTTCGCCGTGGGCTTCCACCATGCGGATCATGGTTGCCGCATCTGCGGGCTTAATTTCCCCAGCCGCTACCGCCTCCAACAATGCCGCCATGAATTGAGGCGCATCTTCCGCCGTCTCTACCGGGGGAAGTGTGACACTGATCGGCCTTTCCTTCATCGGGGCCATGATCCTTGAAAGGCATAATTGCAGGGCTTGGATATTGCCATCAAGGGCCATCTCTACGGCTTTTCTGGTCAAGGCCTCACTCTCACCCTCCAAGAGTGTCAGCGCGGCCATGGTGGCTTGATTTCGCGCCCCTGGTGGTCGGCCTGCCGGATTACCTGATTGCCCAGGCTGGAAGAGGTGTGGTTTCTGTTTTTTCTCTGTTTTTTCAGTCATGGTCGATACCTCAATGGATTGTCAAAAGAGCGCAGCCAGAACAGTATGGCCCTTGATATTCCCTGCAATGGTCCTGAGTGGTGGACATAAGGACGCCGGTCTGATCGTAGGCTTGGCAGTTGATTTGCTTCCGGGGTAGCTTGGTGATCTTACCGACTGATTTTACAGCCGGGCTCCCCTCCACGATCCGGGCGGGTTTGGCTCCTTCCGGCAAGGTCTGGCACTCGCAGCAGAAATACCCGCCCCGGTCTGATTCTATGAACAGGTGGCCGGAACAGATAGGGCAGGGTTTCAGACAGTCCACTTTTGGATTGATCTTGCCGGTGGTCGGTTTCTCTTTGCAACTCGCCCCAAGGGCATGCAACTTTTCAGGGTCTTTTTCGGGCGAAAAGTTGCGCGTGTTTTCTCCCCCGGTTGCGTTGCTGTTGCGCATGAAAACCGCTTCTGCTAAGGCTTTCAGGGTAGGTGGTTGCACAGGGGTTGCAGTGGTAGTTGCACATATTGGGTCGGAAGTTGCACAGTTGCACTCTCTAGGGAACGCAACAGCGCAACTTTTTAAGGAGGCCGTCATGCTCCCCCTCCTTTCTTGGTCTCAATCAACCCTGTGGCCTTGGCTTTTTTCGCGTGGCGTGAAACGCTCGACTTGTTGATATTCAGCTCTGTGGCAATATCGCCTTGCGTCATGCCCTCATTGAGCAAAGTAACCACTCTGTCAAAGGTGCTGTTCTCAACTGTCCGGGTGCGCCAGGTCATGCGCCCGTGGTCATCGGTGGTCAAGGTTGCCTCAATGGACTTTACATCATCACCATGAATACCCCTGGCTTTCTCAAAGTGAATCTCAAATACTGCGCCTTGATCCGGCTCGTAGTCCACTGGCCTGCGTAGAGCAATCGAAGTATCAAGAACATCTTCCCGGCGACTGGTGCCCCTCTGCGCTCCACCCTTGCCGGAATGGTGGACGAATAGCACGGAACGCCCAGCAGCACGTTGCTTGAGAGCCCAGCCTTGAGTTGGCCCCCATCCATCGCCGTCATTCTCTTTCGCCCCGGAAAGGGTGCTGATATTGTCAACCACGATCAGTTTGATCTCATCGGTCAGAATACTTTCAATGGCAGCCTGCCCTTCCTCTGTGTCGATGCGGGGCATACCTTCAGGCTGCAAGTCAGGGGTCAGCAGGATAAACGGTGCGGTTGGCTCCTTATCGTTGCTGGTGATGATTGCGCTTAACCGCTCCTGCATAA
>JAJZRF010000001.1 GCA_021847425.1 Deltaproteobacteria bacterium
CGCGATCCGCCGCTTCCGGCGAGACATGGCCGATACAGGCGCCCTGGGTTCCGCCGCTGAAACGCCCGTCGGTTATCAGGGCCACGCTCTTGCCGAGCCCCATGCCGACAATGGCCGAGGTCGGGGAGAGCATCTCCGGCATGCCGGGCCCGCCCTTGGGGCCGCAGTAGCGGATAACCACCACGTCCCCGGCCTTGATCTTGCCGCCCAGGATGGCACCCTGGGCCTCGTCCTCGGATTCGAACACCCGGGCCGGGCCGCTGTGCTTGAGCATCTCCTCGGCCACCGCCGACTGCTTGACCACGCAGCCGTCCGGGGCCAGATTCCCGTAGAGCACGGCGATGCCGCCGAAGGGGTGGTACGGTTCATCCACGGGCCGGATGATGTCGGCATCCCGCACCCGGACCTTTTCCAGATTCTCGCCCAGGGTTTTGCCGGTAACAGTCATGACCTCCAGATTGAGCCCTGCCTCGGTATTGAGCAGTTCGCGCATCACCGCCGGCACTCCGCCGGCCTCGTCAAGCTGTTGCAGGCTGTGCGGCCCGCCGGGAATCAGGCTGCAGAGATGGGGCACCCGCTCGCTCACCTCGTTGAACAGGGCCAGGGGCAGATCCACCCCTGCCTCCCTGGCGATGGCCGGCACATGGAGGACGGTATTGGTGGAGCAGCCCAGGGCCATGTCGATGGCCATGGCATTTTCAAAGGCGGCGCGGGTGGCGATATCCCGGGGACGAATGTCATCGGTCCACAGACGCATCACCGCAATGCCCGCCTCCTTGGCCAGCCTGATCCGGGCAGCAGCCACCGCCGGAATGGTGCCGTTGCCCGGCAGGCCAAGGCCGATGGCCTCGGTGAGGCAGTTCATGGAATTAGCGGTAAACATCCCGGCGCAGGACCCGCAGCCGGGACAGGCATGGTCCTCGAGTTCGGCCAGATCTTCCTCGCTCATGGTCCCGCCCTTCACCCGGCCGACCCCTTCAAACACACTGACCAGGTGCACGTCCTTGCCGCGAAAACGCCCGGTGAGCATGGGCCCGCCGCTCACCATGACGGCCGGGATATTGACCCGCAGCATGGCCATGAGCATGCCTGGCGTCACCTTGTCGCAGTTGGGAATCAGCACCATGGCGTCAAAGGGATGGGCCATGGCCATGATCTCCACCGAATCGGCGATGAGCTCCCGGCTGGCCAGGGAATACTTCATGCCCTTGTGGTTCATCGCCAGGCCGTCGCAGACGCCGATGGTCCCGAAGGCGATCGGCGTGCCCCCGGCAATGCGGACCCCGGTTTTCACCGCTTCCAGAATCTTGTCAAGATGGATATGGCCGGGGATGATCTCGTTATGGGCGTGGGCAATGCCGATCAGAGGCCGCTTGATTTCCTCGTCGGTGTAGCCCATGGCCTTGAGCAGGGAGCGATGCGGCGCCCGCTCCACTCCTTTCCGTATTGCATCACTGCGCATCTTTTTCATAGATTCGATTCCCGTCAATTGTCCTGAATTGTTCATGCTTTCATCAAAACTTGAGAATACTAGCAGGACGCTGCCTGCTGTCAAGGCAAAAGTCTCCTGCCCCCGAATTTGGCGAGGTGCTCTCTGGACTCCGAAGTATCCTTTCTTGTTGTCTGCTCCTTCCAAAATGATTAAGATTGAACCAAGATTGTTTTTTCTGGTTCAGAAGGAGGTTGCCCATGAAATCCATCACCATCCACAATCTCGATGATCCGCTGAACACCCTGATTCGCGAAAAGGCAAAAAACGAGGGGATGAGCCTTAACTATACCATAAAAAAACTGCTGGCCGAAGCCCTTGGCCTCTCGCCCAGGAAGGGGGAGGATCGCGAAAATGATTTCCTTGATCTCTTCGGCGTCTGGTCGGACAAGGAGGCAAGGGAATTCCACAAACAAGTCAGTGATTTTGAAAAAATCGACCGAGAAGATTGGACGTGAAGAAAATCGTTCTGGACACCAACTGTTACGCCGCGTTTCTGTCCGGTGACGCAAGGGTATTTGAGGCCCTGGCCGCTGCGGAAATTGTCTTCCTCTCTATTTTTGTTCTGGGTGAGCTTTTCGCCGGCTTCAAAGGCGGCAGCCGGGAGGCTGCAAACCGTGAACTGCTTGAAAGATTTCTGAAAAAACCCACGGTACAGGTACTGAACGCCACCGCAGAAACCGCCACGGTTTTCGGCCAGCTCAAAGCCGCCCTCAAAAAGGCGGGAACGCCTCTGCCCATCAACGATGTGTGGATCGCCGCCCATGCGGTTGAGACCGGCGCCACCCTCGTAAGCTACGACAGCCATTTCGAGAAGATCATCGGACTCAAGATCTGGCAGCCCCGCACCACTTGATTTCACCTGACCAGGCTGAAAAAATAAGGGCGATCTCCCTGGTTTCCACTGTGTTAGCCTTCAGCAGACCTCCATCACCAAAGGATCGGTATGCCCGACTACATTTCCGATGAACTATTTCATTTCGTAGGGCGCAGTGCGCCGGATGATCACGAGCACAATTTCGAGGTCTTGCTTCAAGTTATCCGTTCGAAATGCATCTCTAGCAGACCACCGGGAGTTGGGTGGGGAACAACAAGGAGAATGCCGGGGGATGTTGCTTTCTATTTTTCTAATTGGCCTCCCTGACTATCACAAGCCGTATCCGTCGCCAATACTGAAGCCTTATCAGATTGGCCAAGTGCTGGATGTTTTGCATCAGGAGGGTTTGCTACGAAAAACACCATGGAATACATGGGCTATACCGCATCGGTTGAATACAGCGATGAAGATGGAATTTTTTCGAAAAGGTGCGGTTTATTCGTGCGCTGACCAGCTACGAAAGCAGCAACGCCGAAGAGTTGCGCAAAGACTTCCGCGATGGCGTGGATGATTATCTGGCGATGTGCGAGGGAAAAAACATCCCGCCGGAGCAGCCATTCAAGGACAACCCATAACGCTTGACGTTACATAACCCAATGCGTTATAGTCTGTCATGATCCTTGATTTCCACTGCGCTGAGACGGAAAAGATTTGGCAGGGGGTGGTCTCGCGCCGACTCCCACAAGAGATGCAACAGGTTGCCCTGCGCAAGCTCTTCATGCTCGACAAGGCTCAGACCCTGGATGACTTGCGCATCCCTCCCGCAAATCGGTTGGAGCCCCTCAAAAATAAGCGCAAGGGGCAACACAGCATCCGCATCAACGATCAGTGGCGAATCTGCTTTATCTGGACGGAGCGTGGGCCGTCCAGGGTTGAGATCGTGGATTATCACTGAACAGCGACCCCAACGAGGTGCGATCACATGAAAAAATTAAAAAACATTCATCCCGGCGAAATCCTGCTTGAGGAGTTCCTCAAGCCGATGCAGATCAGCCAGAATGGGCTGGCCCGCGCCATCGGCGTACCGCCGCGCCGCATCAATGAAATTGTCTTGGGGAGGCGTGCCGTTACGGCGGATACCGCTCTTCGTCTGGCACAGGCGTTTGGCACCTCGGTCCAGTTCTGGATGGGGCTGCAGGATGAGTATGCGGTGCGTGAGGCCAGGGAGGCCATCGCCCATAAGCTCGCCGCCATCCAACGCCTGGCCGCCTGAAATTGATGGTGGGGGCTTTGTGGCTCAGCAAATTTGCCTTGCCAAGAGCACCGGATTGTTATACCTTGCCAAACAAGAAAAAATCCCCTACCAGCGGAGGGAATGACCTGCGACCCTTGACGCACAGACCTCTATCCTCAGCCGTTTCGCCTCGGACCCGTAGAACCCCATGAAATATGTATTTGGCCCGGTCAATTCCCGCCGTCTGGGAATTTCACAAGGCATTGATCTCGTCCCCCCCAAGATATGCAATTTCAACTGCATCTATTGCGAGATCGGCGCCACCACCACCCACACCTGTGTCCGCAAGGAGTATATTCCGCTGCCCGAGCTGCTGGCGGAAATAGACACCGTCCTTGCCGACCGGGAACTCCTGGCTCACATTGATGTTTTCACCATCACCGCCAGCGGGGAACCCACCCTGCACAGCGGCATCGGCCAGGTAATCCGCTATCTCAAGGAAAAAGCCGGCAAGCCGGTGGTGATCCTGACCAACGGCTCCCTGCTCTTTCTGCCGGAAGTGCGCCAGGACCTGCTCGCTGCGGATATCGTCATCCCCTCCCTGGATTCGGCCAGGGAGGAAAGCTACCGCCGCATCAACCGGCCGGCCGCCTGCTCGCCCCTTGCCGAGCTGATCGAAGGGCTCATCGCCTTCCGCAGGGAATTTTCCGGAAAATTCTGGCTGGAGATTCTCCTGGCAAAAGGGATCAACGACAGCCCGGAGGACATCGCAGCCCTGGTGGCGGCGGTGGAAAAGATCCGGCCGGACAAGGTGCAGCTCAACACCGTGGCCCGGCCGCCCCTGGAAAGCTTTGCCAAACCCCTGACCCGGGCGGAGCTTGAAGCGGTTGCCCGCCAGCTTCCAGGACCGGTGGAGATTCTGGTTGATTTCACCACCCGGGAGCGGGAAAAATTCCGCACTATCTCCGAAGACGAAATCATTGAAATGCTGAAAAGAAGACCCTGCACTACCAACGATGTCGGCGAGGCCCTTAATCTGGACCCGGACACCACGCAAATCATGTTACAAAAACTGGCCGCCAGCGGCCGCATCATAGAGACGACACACCATGACAAACGATACTACCAAACCAGCAGATGAACGGCCGAACGGCCAGGGCACCGAAAACAACGGGGAAGAGCGCTCCATTCTTGCCCGGGTGAGCAAATGGCTGAAGAAACCAGGCAAACCCGGCGAAGAAGAAGGCCCGTCCGGCGGCCAGGGTTCCAGCCCGACCGCTCCGGCTTCAGGCCCGACCGATCCCGCCCAAGCCTCGGGCAGTACTTCCCGGCCCGAAGGCGAACCCTCCTCCCCCGCCGGCTCCAAACCCCGCCGCCGGAAACGCCCGCCCCGGAGACGGTCGAAATCCCCCAGACCGGAAGGCCAGAAGGTGGAACCAGGTGGCGAGGAAGGGCAACCAGCCCCGGCCCCGCGTGAAGCGGAGAAACGGAAAACCGCCGGACCAGCCAGGCCTCCGCGCCAGCGCCAGCCCCGGGCCAGAAAAGACGCGGAACCGGGCAAGGAAGCCGCCATGCCCTCCGAGGGCAGGGTGCCGGCCAAGGGCGACACCGCGCTGAAGCTGCTGATCAACACCGATGAGCCGGAAGAATGCCGTCTTGTCCTCCTGGAAGGCGGCAGGGTGGAATCCTTTTACGTGGAAACCGTCAGCCAGGCGCAGACCAAGGGCAACATCTACAAGGGGCGGGTCACGGCGGTGGAGGCCAACCTGCAGGCCGCCTTTGTCGATTACGGCACGGAGAAAAACGGCTTTCTGCCCTTCGGCGACATCCATCCGGAATACTACGCCACCGAGGTGGCGGCTGACACCCACTGGAAGGATCTGCCCATCCAGAGCGTCTTGAGCAAGGGCCAGGAGGTGCTGGTCGAGGTGGTCAAGGAGGCCACCGGCAACAAGGGCGCCACCCTCACCACCTATCTCTCCCTGCCGGGGCGGTATCTGGTGCTCATGCCCGGCAGCGACAGCGCCGGGATTTCCCGGAAGATCGAATCCGAGGAAGAACGCAACAAGCTGCGGGAGATGATAGAGAGCGTCAGCATCCCCGAGGGCATCGGCTACATCGTCCGCACCGCCAGCCAGGAGATCACCAAAACCGCGCTGGCCCAAGATGTCCGCTACCTTCTCAATCTCTGGAATGAGATCAAAAAAAGGGGCCAGATCGAAAAAGCCCCGGCCCTGTTGCACAAGGAACAGAACATCGTCTCCCGGTTCCTGCGCGACCATTTCACCTCCGAGATCGCAGAGATCCTGGTGGACGCGGAAGAGGCCCTGGCCCAGGTCAACAATTTCCTCGAACTGCTGCCCGCGGCCCAGCGCAAATCGACCGTAGCCAAGCTGCACAAGGGAACCCAGCCCCTGTTCCATCAATACCATGTGGAGAAACAGATCGAGCAGATCTACCAGCCCACCGTGCCCCTGCCCTCCGGCGGCTCCATTGTCATCAACCCCACCGAGGCCCTGGTCGCCATCGATGTCAATTCCGGCCGCACCGGCAAGGACAAGAGTTTTGAAGACGCCATTTTCCTCGCCAACATGGAGGCGGCGGAGGAATTATCCCGCCAGCTGAGGCTCCGCGACCTGGGCGGCCTCATCGTTGTTGACTTCATCGACATGCGGGATTCCAAACACATCCGCGAGGTGGAAAAAAAGGTGCGCGACTGCATGAAGCGCGACAAGGCCAAGGTGGATTTCTCCAAGATCTCCAAGTTCGGCCTCATGCAGATCTCCCGGCAGAAGATGGCGGCCCCGGTGTCGGTGGGCAGCTACCACCTCTGCCCCCACTGCCAGGGCCGCGGCATGCTCCGTTCCGTGGAAACCCAGGCCCTGGTGCATATCAGACATATCCAGACCGGGGTGACCAGAAAGGAGATCAAACGGGTAGTCTGCCATCTGCCCATGGAGGTTGCCCAGTACATCCTGAACAAAAAACGCCAGGATCTCATCGAACTGGAACAGGAGCATCAGGTCGAGATCAGCATTCTCCCGGATCCGGCCATGCCGCCCACCGAGAGCAAGATCGATTTCCTCAAGGAATGATGGATTCGCAAAGAAGGAAAAAGGGCCGGGGTGGACGACTATCTCCTCAAGCCCTTCACCGCGGCGACCTTGGAGGCAAAGATCAACGGGGTGCTCAAGCTCCCCCCTCGGACTCCGGTTAAATAATCCGGCGCTCCTCTTCGGTGTCGGCAAACCGCAAGGCTGTCAATCTAAAGGCATCCTCTTGGGCGACGAAGGCCGCCAGGATATCCGGATCAAAATGATGCGGCATGGTCCGGCCATCTCCCTGGGTGATGATCCTTACCGCCTCCTGGTGCGAGAAGGCCGGCTTATAGGGCCGCTTGCTGATCAGGGCGTCGTAGACATCCGCCAGGGCCATCAGTCTGCCGGCCAAGGGAATATCCTCTCCCTTCAACCCCAGGGGATAGCCTGATCCGTCCCACTTCTCATGATGGGTCTGGGCGAATTCCCTGGCAGTGCGGAGGAAGGAGTTGCCGCCCAGCTTCCTTTCCGCCCCGGCAATGGCGTCGTGCCCGTAGCTGGTGTGCCGGGCCATCGTCTGGAATTCCTCTGCAGTCAGCCCGCCGGCCTTGAGCAGGATGGTGTCCGGCACCCCCACCTTGCCGATATCGTGGAGGGGGGCCGATCTGTACAGGAGATCGATGGTGGTGTCGTCAAGTATCTCCCTGAACCTGGGGTGACTGCGAAGATGGGTGGCCAGCAACAGGACATAGTGCTTGGTGCGCCTGATGTGGTCTCCGGTCTCCGGATCGCGGTACTCGGCCAGGGCCGCCATGGAGTCGATGGTGACCTCCTGGGTCAGGGCCAGCTCCATTGTCCGTTCCCGCACCCGCTCTTCCAGAAGCTCGTTCTGCCTGGCCAGCTGCTGCTGGGCCAAACGCAGGGAGAGATGAGTCTTGACCCGCACCCGCACCTCCTCCACCTCAAAGGGCTTGGTGATATAATCCACCGCCCCGAGCTTAAACCCCTTGGCCTTGCTGGTGATCTCGGTGAGGGCGGAGAGAAAGATGATCGGGATCTCCCGGGTGGCCGACGACTCTTTCAGCCGGCGGCAGACCTCGTAGCCATCCAGTCCCGGCATCATGATGTCGAGGAGGATGAGATCCGGCAGGCTGTTGCGGCTGATATCCAGGGCGGTTTGCCCGTCCATGGCCACCATGATGTCATAGGCGCCGGCCATGGCGCCTACCAGGACATCGAGATTTTCCCTGGTGTCGTCCACCAGCAGTACCGTGCATCTGGCGAGTTCTTTCATTCCGGGCCTCCGTCTTCAAGGGCGGCGAGGAGCCTTTCTGCAAGTTGCAGGGCCTGCCTGAATTGATAGTTTCCAATGGCCCTGACCAGGTCATTTTTCTCAAGCTGCAGCGGGACAGGCCACTTGCTTCGGCTGATTTTCGCGACATGCTCGGCGCACTGGACCGGCCGATGGGCCTGGAGGTCGGGAAGCATGGCCGTGAGAAGACCCCGCAGCCGGACCGGATCGATGGATGCCCCGGACAGGTCTGTCCGGGGAGAAGGTGGCGCTGGGGGAAGATGCGTCTGCAATGCCTGGATAAGGGCGGCATGTCCTGACTTGAAGGCAGCAAGCAGCTCGGGGGGGATCTGTTGTGCCTGGCAACCCTTTTCCAGTGCCACCGTAAGCCCGAAGAGTTCCTGGGCGCAGATGGTCCCCGCCACCCCCTTCAGGGTATGGAGCGCCCGGCCGGCCTCGTCCCAATGCCGTTGCCCAAGAAGCGCGGAGATGGACTCCGCCGCGGTTGCATAGTTTTCAGCAAACTGACACAAGATGTTCCGATAGAGGCGGGCATCGCCGATGCGTTCCAGGCCGAGCGCCAGATCAATGCCGGGGATTTCCGCTGGCAGCGGTGCGTCCCCGGCGGACATCTCGTCTGACAGCCGGGCGATCTCTTCCGGTCTCTCCTTGGAGGGAATCCACTTTGCCATGGTGGCGAAAAGGGTTTTCGGATCAATGGGCTTGGTGAGATGGTCGTTCATGCCGGCCCCAAGGCTGAGCGCCTCATCGCCCTTGATGGCATGGGCGGTCATGGCCACGATGGGCAGGTCCGTCAGCCTTGCCACCCCGCTGCCCCTGATGCGCCTGGTGGCCTCAAGGCCATCCATGCCCGGCAGCTGGATATCCATGAGCACCAGATCGTACTCGTTTTGCAGCACCATGGCCAGGGCGGCTTCGCCATTGCCGGCGATCTCCACCACAACCCCCGCCCGCTCCAGGATCTCCCGGGCCACCTGTTGATTGATCAGGTTGTCCTCGACCAGCAGAATCCGCGCTCCTTTTACCTGAAGCCTGTGGGCACCGCTTTCCGGCTCCCCAGCCATTGCGGCACCCTTGGGAAGGCCGGAGCCGTACAACTCCATGATTGCCTCAAACAGGCCGGACCTGCTCACCGGTTTGGTGATCACCCTGTCGCAGCCTGCCTCGAGACAACGGCCGATGACCTCCTCGATCCTGGTTGAGGTGAGCACCAGAATCTTGGGTTGGCCGGTGGCAGGTTGCCCTTTCCGTATCGCCCGGGCCACCTTCTCGCCATTCAAGCCCGGCAAGCAGTAGTCAAGCAGGATAAGGTCGAAGGGAGCCTCACCCCCTCTCCGGTGCAGGATATCCAAGCACGCTTCGCCGCTGGCCGCCGCCTCCACCGTGAAAAAGAACGACTCCAGCGCCCTTTGCAGGATGGCGCGGGTGGTGGGGTTGTCTTCCACCACCAGCACCCGGAGGTTCCGCCGGTCCGGGTGGGGGAGGAGTGGAGCCGCAGGTTCCGGCGCTTCGGCAAGGGTCGCGGTGAAGGCAAAGGTGCTGCCCTGGCCCGGTGCGCTTTCCACCCGGAATTCCCCGCCCATCAGTTCGACCAGCCGTTTGCTGATGGCCAGCCCCAGGCCGGTGCCGCCGTGGGTTCTGCTGATGGAGCCATCACCCTGGCTGAAGGGGGTGAAGAGCCTGGCGAGCTGTTCCCCGCTGATCCCCATGCCGGTGTCGCGGACGGAAAATTGCAGGATCAACCGGCCGGAGGTGCGCTTCTGGACGGAGATTCCCACCACGACCTCGCCCTGGTCGGTGAACTTGATGGCGTTGTTGGTGAGGTTGAGCAGTACCTGCCCCAACCGTACCGAGTCGCCGACAAGGCGGTCCGGCACATCGGGGGCCACGCTGAACATGAACTCCACCCCCTTTTCCTGGGCCTTGAGAGCGGTGATGCCGGCAAGGTCGTCCAGCACCCGCTCCAGGGAAAAGGGATGGGGATCGAGCTCCAGTTTTTGCGCCTCGATCTTGGAAAAATCCAGAATATCGTTGATCACGCGCAGGAGGTTATTCCCGGAGACGGCGATCTTGGAGAGATAATCGCGCAACTCTGGCGACAGCTCCATCTCCAGAGCCAGGTGGCTGAGGCCGATGATGGCGTTCATGGGGGTTCTGATCTCATGGCTCATGCGGGCCAGGAAATCGCTCTTGGCCCGGTTGGCCTTCTGAGCCTCGTCCCGCGCCAGGAGAATGGCCTCTTCCGCCTCCTTTCTGGCGGAGATATCGTTGACCAGCCCCACGGCATGCCATTTCCCCTTGATCAGCAGCGCCGAGATGGAGAGTTCCGCCGGAAATTCGCTCCCGTCCTTGCGCAGCGCGCTCAGCTCCACCTGATTGCCAACTATGGCGCCTACTCCGTTTTGGCTGAAGCGCGCAAAGTTTTCCTGGAAGCTTTTCCGGTAGAGGGGCGGCGCGATCAGCCGGTGCAGATCCTGGCCAAGGGCTTCGTCCCGGGACCAACCGAAGATCTCCTCCGCCGCCTTGTTCCAGAAGGTGATATGGCCATCGCTGTCCATCATGACAATGGCGTTCAGGGCGGCGGCGGCGATACTCGCCAGTATCTCGGTGCGCTCCTGCAGGGCATCGGTCAGGTTTTTCCGTTCGCTGATGTCCTCCTTGATCGCGATGTAGCTGACCACCGTGCCGTCGTTGCCGGTAACCGGGGCGATGATGACATGCTCCCAGAAGAGGGCGCCATCCTTCTTGCGGTTGCATATCTCGCCCTGCCAGGTTTTGCCGGCGGAGATGGTCTGCCAGAGTTCACGATAAAATGCCGGAGGGTGTACCCCCGACTTGAGGGAGCTGGGTTTCTTGCCGACCACCTCGGCCTGCGCGTACCCGGTGACCGCGCTGAAGAAGGGGTTGGCGTACTCGATGTATCCTCCGGGATCGGTGATGACGATGGAGAGGGGGCTCTGTTCAATGGCCTTGTAAAGCCGCTTGAGTTGTTCCTCGTAGAGCTTCCGCTCACTGACATCCTCGACCGTGGGCAAAAAGTAGCGGGGATCGCCGTTTTCATCCCTGACCAACCGGATGGTGGTTCTGCCCCAGATAATGTCCCGGTCCTTGCGGATATACTTCTTATCCGCTCCGGACACTCCCAGGTCCCCGGCCAGGACGCGCTCCAGGTGTTTGAGGCAACCCTCCCTGTCGTCCGGGGGCATGAGATCGGGAAAGGCACGGGAGAGCAATTCCTCCTCGGAGTATCCGATCATCCGGCAGAACTCCTCGTTGGCCGTGATGATCTCCCCCTTGAGTCCGAGCAACGCGGCGCCGAACGGCGCCTTGTTGAAGGTAAGCTGCAACCGGGCCTCGCTTTCCCGCAGGGTCCTGTTGGCAGCCTCCAGCTCCTCGGTGCGCGTCCGCACCTCTTCTTCAAGCTGGGTCGCATGATCGGCCTGCGCCTTTTCCCGCAGATCCCTTTCCTCGATGCGGCTGAAGGCGATGGACAGCTGGTCGGCGATGATATTGCAGAGGTTGACATCCTCTTCTTCCCAGAACCGTGTCTTCCCCTGTACCGACAGGACAAGGACGCCGACGGTCTTTCCTGCCTGTCTGATGGGAAAATTGAGCATGGAGCGGATATCAAGCGGCTTGAGATAGTCTCCCGCGAACTTCCGGAGCAGGGGATGGGTCTGGACATCTTCGGCAACGATGGGGGCTTCCCCTTTTTTGATGGTCTCAAGGTACCGGGGGAACTCCTCGCCGGCAATGACCGCTTCCCGCGAAAACCGCCCGGTGGCCAACTCATACAGGCAACAACACCCCAGCCGGGCGCCATCCCCGAGGAACATCCACACAGAGACCCGGTTCACCATCAGATGTTCGGCCAGCCAGGAGGTGATCATCTCGTACACCGGCTCCATGGCGGCGGTGTCCCGGCAGAAACGGCTGAGCTGGGAGATGAACTGCTCCCGTTCTTTTTTTTCGGAGATGGTTTCCATGGCGTGTTTCCGCGCCAGATCATAGCGGTGGAAGACCAGAATGGTGAGCAGGGCCAGGGCCACGCTCGCCAGGATCATGCCGACCTGAATCTCCAAAAGAAAGGCCTTGTCCTGATCCCTGGACTGCCAGAGAGATGCCTCCAGGGTATTGGTGGTATCGATCAGCCGACTGAAGGCGTCATCGTATTGCAGGGTCAGAGCGGAAGCGGCCTCGTGGCCCGCCTGGGCTTGCAGCCGTTGGTGGCCCAACAGGCGCAGGGCATTGAGTTGCGCGGTGATCTCCTGCAGAGTCCCCTCAAATCCTGCCGGGGAATAGTGATGGATCAGTGACTCCTCCCTGTTGGATATGGGCAGCAGACGGGCCTGCTCGATGGCCCAGTCCAGCCGTTCCTCGACTGCTTCGGGATTCTCCTCCCGATTCCCCCCCAGGATGCGCTCGAGGGCGAGGTGGGCCGAGGTGGCGCTGCCACGCAGGTTGCTGAGGTATTGAAGCTGTTTTTTGTGGAACTGCCCCAAGGTGCTGGTGAAAAAAACGCTGAAGACCTGCATGGAGATGATGGCGAGAAGAAAAAGCGCCGCAACGATACGTCTCAGCCAGAGGGAGATAAAGGTCCGATCCTTGATGGAGGGAGGGGCGGGCATGTCGAATCCTTCGGTTGTCAATGGGGTTCAGGGGCTGGCCCCCTTGCATTGCTTAGTAATTATAATAAATTATGCTCTATACCCCCCTGATTGTGCAAGACCTCTCTGGCCGGTAATTTTTTTACTCGACCACAACCGGCACGGCGTGTAGATTTGGGGGCTGTCCCCCAGGGGGGATAAAGACAACGGCACATTTCCAGGGAGCGCTACCCCATGCAACGAGAACGGATCCGGGTCGCCCTGCTCTACCGAGGGCCGCAGCATGAGGGGAGGGATGATTTTTCCTCCTTTGTCCCCATCGGTCTCTTTAATGTCTTGAAAAGCCTGCGCGATGCCGGCTACGACGCCAGCCTGCACAATCTTTCCGCCACCCCCCGCGCCGATCTTGCCGGGGCCATACACGACACCGGCGCCAACGCCTTTCTGATCTCCGCCTTCTTCGGCTGCCACCATGAGGCATTCACTCTCGCCCGGGCCGTCAAGAAACAGCCGGGCACCATGGTGGTCATGGGCGGGCCGCTTACCGTCCTGGGAAGCGCTATACTCGAAGAGGTGGAGGAGATCGACTTTCTGATCCGCGGCGAGGGGGAAAAAGCGGCGGTGGCGCTGCTCGATGCATTTTTTCTTGGGAATGGCCCGATTTCCGGGGTACAGGGTGCGATCTTCCGCACCTCGGCCGGGATCAGGGCGATTCCCCCCAGGCTGCTGGCTGATATCGACCGCTGCTTCTTTCTGCCCTCCGAGGTGATGGGCCACTGCCACGGGGTTCAGCCGGAAAACTTTGCCATCCTCATCTCCTCCCGGGGCTGTCCCTACCGCTGCGCCTTCTGCTCTTCCACGGCGCTCTGGCAGAACCGGGTCCGCCACCACAAAGTGGATCTGCTGCTCAGCTACCTCGTCGATCTCCGCGCTGCAACCGGAGCCATCTATTTCAGCCTGCGGGACGAAAATTTCCTGGTCAACCAAACCCATGTCCGGGAATTCACCGCAGCCCTCAGACAAAGCGGCCTCCACTACCTTTGGAACGCCCAAGGCTCTCCCCACCTCCTTGATGACGACCTGGCCCGCACCCTGGCCGAGGCTGGCTGCGATCAGCTCCAGATGGGAATCGAGGCCATTCCGCCCCGTTTGGCGGAGATGCTCAATAAACAGGGCTCTCCCGCCCGGACCGCAAAGGCGATCACCACCTTGCGCCGTCAGGCCATCCGGCCTTTCGGCTATTTCATCTACGGAATGGACGAGACCGAGGCCGAGGGTGCGGAGACCCTCGACTTTATCCGCCATTCCGGCCTGCTTGATGCGGTGGCTTCGCCTCTTGTCCTGTATCCGGGCACCGCGCTTGCCCAGAAGGTGGAGGTGCACCGTTTTTTTGCCAAGGGCGAGGTGCTTTTTTATTCCCCCGCCTCGGCGCGGAAATGGAAAAAGAAATACCGGCAGGCACTGGCCGGACTCCATGACAGGGAAGGATTTCAGCGGGAAGAGGTTGCTCCGGGGGAAAGGCCGCATCTGGTCCGGACCGTCGCCCGCCATTTTCAGCTGCTGGAGCATGGGGATCTGGCCGGGGCGGAAAAAATCCTGCTGACCCTTACCGCCAAAGAGCCGGACAACCCTTGGGGATTTGAACTTCTCTCCCGTTTGTACGAAGAGCTTGGCGACAAACGAAAAGTTGCGGCCATGCGTCGGCAACTCCGTCTGCTGACCGGGCTTTCCGCCTGAACTCAGCGGTTGCCGCGGCTTTTCTGGTACTTGCAGACGGCCCGGTTATGCTCGGGCAGATCGCAGGAAAAATAATGGGTTCCGTCATTTTTTGAGACGAAATAGAGGTAGGATTCCGCGGCGGGGTGCAGCACCGCAACGATGGAGGCGCGGCCCGGATTGGCGATGGGGCCCGGGGGCAACCCGTTGATCAGATAGGTGTTGTACGGGGTGGGCGTCTCCAGGTCTTTCCTGGTGAGATTGCCGTCAAAATCGGCAAGGCCGTAGATCACGGTGGGGTCGGTCTGCAGCCGCATACCCAGCCGCAACCGATTTAGAAAAACCCCGGCTATGCGGGGCCGCTCTTCCGGGACAGCGGTTTCCTTTTCCACGATGGAGGCCAGGGTGAGCACCTGGTGGGGAGAAAGGTCAAGGGGGTTATCGCGCAGACCGCCCAGTTCCTGCCGCACCTTTCTGCCCCGCTCAACCATCAACCCGATAATCTCCTTCGGGTCCTGGCCGCGCACCAGCTGATAGGTGTCCGGAAACAGGTAGCCCTCCAGGCTTGCGGCCACCACCCCATAACGGGCCAGCATTTCCGGATCGCGCATCAGCTTCAGAAAGAGTTCCCGCTCTCCCCAGCCGCCCTTGGCCAGGATATCGGCAAGCTGATACATGTTGGCGCCTTCCGGGATGGTGACCGACCAGCGCACGGTGGACCCGGCGGCAAGCGTACAGAGGATTTGATAGGGGGTTTGTCCGGGAGTGAACAGATACTCTCCGGCCTGCAACCGCTGGCTGAGCCGGGAAACCCTGGCAAGATAATAAAATCCGCGTCCCGGCGGGATCACCCCGTTTTCGACAAGAATCTTCTCTATCCCGGCAAGGCTTGTTTTGGCAGGAATCAGAACATGCGGGTTAGCCCCTGCCCGCATGGGCACGGGGGTTACAGCATAGGACCAAAGCCAGAGCCCAAACCCGGCCACCCCCAGAAAGGCAACGGCGCACAGCCAGATGGCCAGGCGCCGGATGGTGCCGGGCCGGTGTTGGCCTTTTTTCAGGAACTCCCTTCCCTGACCCAAAAACAGTATCTCCCGCGGATTTTCACAATGAGGCGAGCAATTGCGCCATGCCTTCCCCAGCCTTAGAGCTTGTCCGTAAACACCATGGAAAGAATCCGGTCCATGTTCTTCACGGGGACAAACTTGATCTTCTTGCGGAGATCCTCGGGAATCTCCACCAGATCCTTCTTGTTCTGCTCCGGGATGATCACCGTGGTGATCCCGGCCCGGAGGGCCGCCAGGGCCTTCTCCTTGAGGCCGCCGATGGGCAGCACCCGGCCCCGCAGGGTGATCTCCCCGGTCATGGCCACATCCTGGCGCACCTTTTTCCGGGAAAGCGCCGAATACATGGCCGTGGCGATGGTCACCCCGGCGGACGGCCCGTCCTTGGGAATGGCGCCGGCCGGCACATGCACATGGATGTCGATCTCCTCGAAATAATTATCGGCGAGCTTGAGCTTTTTCAGGCGTGAGCGGCAGAAGCTCAAGGCGGCCTGGGCCGACTCCTTCATCACATCGCCCAGCTGGCCGGTCATGGTCAGGTTGCCGCGGCCCTTCAAGATGGAAATCTCGATATAGAGGATCTCCCCGCCCACCTCGGTCCAGGCAAGGCCGGTGGCCATGCCCGGCTGGTCGATGATCTCGGTTTCCGATTCGGGCGTGAACTTGGGCGGGCCAAGATACTTGCTCAGGGTCCGGTCCGTGAGGGGGAAAGGCCCCTTGGCCCCTTCCGCGACCCTCCGGGCGTTTTTCCGGCAGATGGTGCCGATCTCCCGCTCCAGGTTCCGCACACCCGCTTCCCTGGTGTAATTGGTGATGATCCTGGCCAGCACCCCGTCGTCAAACTGGACCTGCTTGGCGGTGACGCCGTTTTCCCCAAGCTGGCGGGGCACCAGATAGCGGCGGGCAATCTCGACCTTCTCCTCCAGAGTATAGCCGGCCAGACGGATCACCTCCATCCGGTCATAGAGCGGGGCCGGAATGGTGTCCGCCATGTTGGCGGTGGTGATGAACATAACCTTGGAAAGATCAAAGGGCATATTGAGGTAATGGTCGGTGAAATCAACGTTCTGGGCCGGGTCCAGCACCTCAAGCAGGGCGGAGGACGGGTCGCCCCGGTAGTCGGCGCCGACCTTGTCGATCTCGTCGAACATGAACACCGGGTTGTTGGCCCCCGCGGTTTTCAACCCTTGGATAATCCTCCCCGGCATGGCGCCGATATAGGTGCGCCGATGGCCGCGGATCTCGGCCTCGTCGTGCATGCCGCCCAGGGAAATACGGTGGAATTTGCGGCCCATGGCCCGGGCGATGGACTGGCCCAGCGAGGTCTTGCCCACCCCGGGCGGGCCGACAAAACAGAGGATCGGCCCCTTGGTCGTCTTGTTCAGCGACCGCACGGCCAGATATTCGAGGATACGCTCCTTGACCTTTTCCAGCCCGTAATGATCCTCGTCCAGCACCGCCTTGGCGAGCTTGAGATCAATCCGGTCCTTGGTGCCCTTGCGCCAGGGCAGGTCGAGAATCCAGTCGATATAGGTGCGGACAATGGAGGCCTCCGAGGCGTCGGGGTGCATGGTTTCCAGCCTTTTCAGCTGCTTGGCCGCTTCCTTCTTGACCTCGGGCGGCATCCGGCATTTGGCCAGCTTATCCCGCAACTCTTCCATCTCCTGGGAACGGTCGTCGATGTCGCCCAGCTCTTTTTTCAGGGCCTGCAACTGCTCGCGCAGGTAATACTCCCGCTGGGTGCGGCTCATCTCCTCCTTGGCTTCGGACTGAATCTTGGCCTGCATGGTGGAGACTTCCAGCTCTTTCTGCAGATACTCGGCCACCTTTTTCAGGCGCAGGGCAGGGTCAAAGGTTTCCAGCACCGACTGGGACTCGGAAACCCGCAACTGCAGGTTGGAGACCACCAGATCGGCAAGCCTCCCCGGCTCCTCCACGTTGTTCAGGATAACCATGAGATCGGAAGACATGATGCCCTTGAGCGAGAGGATTTTCTCCGTCTGCTCGCGGACATTGCGCATCAGCGCCTCCATCTCCACCGAGACCTCGCCCACCTCTTCGTCCTGGATCAGCTCGATCCGGGCGATATGATGGGGCTCTTCCTGGACAAAGGATTCGACCCGCGCCTTGCGCAAGGCCTGAACCAGAACCTTGAGACGGCCGTCCGGCAGCTTGAGGGTGCGCATGATCATGCAGACCATGCCCACATCATACATATCCTCGGACTGGGGCTCGTCCAGGGAGGCGTCCTTCTGGGTAACGAGCATGAGGAGCTTGTCCTTGCTCATGGCGTCGTTGACCGCGCCCACCGAGGCAGGCCGCCCGACAAAAAGAGGGATGATCATGTAATTGAAGATAACCACATCCCGCACCGCCATGAGCGGCAATTCCCCAGGAATATCCTGCCCTTCGGGTTCATGAAAATCGTTCAACTCCGAGGTCATGGAATCATTAATATCCACAACATGCCTCCAGGTTATATTTTATCGGCAAGTCTGCCTTGCCGGAAAGAACAAGGGGTTTAAGTTGGGCAACATAAGCACCCCTATCAATGAAGTCAAGACGATATCCGCATGGCGGGCCAGCCCGGAAATATGCTTGAAGAAATCGCTGTTTTGCACCATAGTACCCGGTGCGTCCGGCAGAATGTTCCACACAAAACGACCGGCGCAACCGTAATAATCATGCCATGACGGCCAACAAAAAACAACCGGCAACCGACCCTGATGAACCTTACAAACGCTTCTTTTTTTGATCTGAGCCGCTATGCCCACGCCTCTCTTTTCGCGGCAGGGGAATACCCCTGGCAGGCGCTGGAACGGCTGAAGAGTTATCTGGCGGAGTATCCCTGGCCGCAGGTCGCCTGGCCGCAAACCCCGGGCCCGCTCCCTGCCACCCTGATCCTCCACGACACGATGCTGATCGAGGCCGCAGGCCTCACCATCGAATTCGGCGAGGCCACCAAGGGCAACCTCAGGGTTTTTCGCGGCGCCACCCTGCTGGAAGGGGCCAGCGTGCTCATGGCCGGGACCGTGCTGGCCGGCGGGCCGCTCAGCATCGGCAGGGGGGTGCTGGTTGAGTCCGGCGCCTTTATCAAGGGGCCGGCGATCATCGGCGATCAAAGCGAGATCCGGCAGGGCGCCTATCTCCGCGGCCACTGCCTGGTTGGCAGCCGCTGCGTGGTCGGCCATGTCACCGAGGTCAAGCACGCCATCTTCCTCGACGACGCCAAGGCCGGGCATTTCGCCTACCTGGGCGACAGCATCCTGGGCAACGAGGTAAACCTGGGGGCAGGGACGAAACTGGCCAACCTGCGCTTCAGCGCAGGGGACGTCCTGGTGAAAACCCCGGCCGGCCCGATCAGTTCGGGGTTGCGCAAATTCGGGGCAATCCTGGGAGACAAGACCCAGACCGGCTGCAACGCGGTGACCAACCCCGGCACGGTGCTCGGGAAAAAATCCATTGTTTTGCCCAACACCACCGTGCCTTCCGGCTGGCACACCAGCAACTCGCTGATCCGGTAACCGTTCAGCAATGCCGCATCTGCTTCGCAGTCTCGCTCTGCGCTCGCTTAGCTGTCATCGGCCTGGTCCGCATACCGTGTGTATAGCGGACAGTCCTCTTGGTCGGCACTGCTGCCGACAATTGACACGCGCATCTGCGGCATTGCTGAACGGTTACTCTTCCGGAGGACGGCCGCAATTTTGGGGCACTTGGTGAATAATTGCCTGATCCGCTAAACAGCCCCGTTCATCTCGAAATAATGGGCAAGGCCGAGGATGAACTCCAGGCAGATGGCCACCACGAAATAGAAACGCAGCGTTCTGCTGAGCGGCAGCCGCTCCTTGACCAGCCGCTGCAGAACGGCGACAATAATCAGCGTGGCTCCCAGGTTGATCGGCGCCACGGACAGCACATGGATCATGGTTTCCACCATTGAATGCAGGGCCTGCCCGGGGAAGTAACGGACACTGGCCAGCAGATAGACGACAGCCAGGAGGGACAGGGAAATTTGCTCCCGTATTTTTGGTTGAAATCGCAAAAAACCGCGATTACAACAGTTATTGCTTGGGGACTCTTCGATTTCGTGTCGCGGACCTGTGACTTTTTCCCCTTTTTGCGAGTCCATCATTTTTTGCATGCGCAGCCTGTTGTTGATTTTTTTCTCGATGATCCCCAGCCCGGGGAGAATTCCAGCCCATTGTAACAGGAATTACAAATGACACAATCGCTCAACGCCCTTTTTTCTCCGGAAACAAGTCCCCATCCCGCCGAGTTACAGCCCTTCCGGCTCCTGTGCGACTCTCTCTTTTTCTATGCCCTGCCGGACAGCAGCTCTCCCCTGCCCGACAAAGCCGGACAGCAGCAACCCTGGACGGGATACACCCCGGTGCATCTTTCCGAAAAAGAACAAGCCCGCTTCCAGTCCCTTGCCCATGAACTCAAGGGCCATGAAGTCGAATTCCATGGCGGGCTCCTTGCCTCTCTTTCCGCGGCGCACACCGACCGGGACGAGGCTTCGTCCGGCGCGCTGGCTTCCAGCCTGCGCGCCGGCGCAAAACCTGCCGACCCGCAAAAGGCGGAGGACGAAGCGCTCTGGCAGGCCATGCTCATTCTGAAACTGGCGGAGATGTTTCGGGAGGAGCAACGGGAAATCACCCAGGGGTTCCTGGCCATCTCGGATAAAGAGGCCGAACTTTTTGCCGCCATCCGGGGCGAGGAGACGGAAGAAGGGGGGGAGGACGAAGAAGAAAAGCAGGCGCTGGGGGAGCTTGCCGCAGCCACGGCGGTGAGCGGCCCGACGATCAACCTGGTCCGGCTGGCCAGGGCCTGGGGATGCCTCTACCTCCGGGATGCCAAGGCAAAGGAGATCCCCCTGCTGGTCACGACCCACCAGGAACTCCAGGGCTTACTCACCGAGGCTTACGAGGCTCTCACCGGCAGGGTCCCCAGGCAGCTGGTCAGCCTGGCCCTGCCGAACCGGACAGGAAGCGAGGACGATGACGCCCTGCTTGAAAGATTCAGGACGGACACCGAGGCCGCCAGGGAACATTTCAGCCGGTTGCTGCTCGGGGTTGGAGCAGGCGGGACCATCGCCGCCGAACGGCTAACAGAGCTGCAAGGGGCAGGAAACGACCTGAACCGGACGGCCCTGCCTTTTCTGCAAAACAGCCCCGACGAAAAGGCCATGCGCTTTTATGCCTATGAGGGAACCTCGTTTCGAGATCTTTTTGCCAGACTGAGCGGCGCCCGAGTCGCCGAACCGCGGAAAGACACGGAGACAACCACCGCTCTTCTCGCGGTTCTGGGCTGATTAGCCGTCTACCGGTAGGGGTTGATGGTCAGCACCGGACAGGGCGCGGTCTTGACGATCTTTTCCGCCACGCTGCCAAAGAGGATCTTGTCCAGTCCCTTGTAGCCATGGGTGCCCATGACAATCATGTCAGCCTTCTCTTCCCCTGCAAAGCGATTGATCTCCTCGACCACGTCGCCGCTCAGGACCGCCGTGCTGTGCGGAACCGAACCGTTGAGGGTTTCCGCCGCGAAACTCTTCATTTTTTCCTCGGCGCTCTTGACCATCTCTTCCTCAAGCTGGATGATGGGTATATGGGGCACGAAAAAACCGGAATAATCGTCAAAGCTCTGCACCACAAAAACAACAATCAGCTCCGCCTTGAATCTGCCGGCAACGTCGGCGGCCATGCGGAGAACTTTCTGCGAATTCTCTGAAAAATCCACGGGAACCAGAATTTTTTTAATTTCTTTCATTTCCCCTCCTTATGGTATAGATGTCAAACTTTAGCTACGATTGCGACCTGGTCGAGCCTGGGCGCATTATCCTCTCTCCATGATCAGGCTAGCAGAATGCTTTTCCCCTTGTCAACAGGAGAGACTCCCCCTTGAATCCGCGCCCAGAGCAAAGCCAGATGTCCACTTCCCTGTCAGAGGCCATGGCCGATATCTTTGCCGCAGGCGGCATCCTGGCCCAAAAGCTGCCCGGTTACGAATCGCGCCCCAGCCAGCTGCGCATGGCTGAAGCCATTGGCGCCACCCTGGAGCTGGAAGAAGGCGAAAAACCGGGCCAACCGGGGATGCTGGCGGTCGAGGCGGGCACCGGCACGGGCAAGACCCTGGCCTATCTGGTTCCGGCCATCTTGAGCGGCCGGAAGGTGGTGGTTTCCACCAATACCCTGAACCTGCAGGATCAGATCCTCACCAAGGAAATCCCCTTCATCAAAAAACATCTGGCCCCGAGGCTGAACGTGCTCTGCATCAAGGGGAGGCAGAACTACCTCTGCCTCTACCGCTGGCAGCAGTTCCTCGCCTCGCCCCAGCGCAATCTCTTTGCCGACGACCGCGACACCCAGCGGATCGCCGACTGGCTTGAAGAAACCGAGACCGGCGACCGCAGCGAACTGGCCTGGCTGGCGGACAATGCCCCGCTCTGGCAGACAATCACCGCCTCGACCAGCCAGTGCCTGGGCGGGAACTGCCCGGACGGTTCCGCCTGCTTTATCACCCGGCTGCGCAAGAAGGCGGGCCTGGCCCAGCTGCTGGTGGTCAACCACCACCTCTTTTTTTCCGATCTTGCCCTGCGCCGTTTCGGCCATGCCGAGGTCCTGCCCCGCTACGAATCGGTGATCTTCGACGAGGCCCATCATCTGGAAGGGGTGGCAACCCGCTACTTCGGCACCTCCTTCAGCCATTATCAGGTGATCGATCTGGTAAAAGACCTGGAGACTGCGGCCCAGGCCGATCTGGTTGGCCGCGCCAGGGAAGGGGTGGTGCAGACCGCCAGGGCGCTGGCCAAGCAGATCGATCTCTTTGCCGAGCTTTTCCCCAAGGAGCGGGGCCGTTTTTCCCTGCTGCAATTCATCGAGCGGTTCCCGGGCTGGGAAGAAGAGCGGCAGCGGTTCGCCGACCAGATCAAGGGGCTCTGCAACCAATTGGCCAAGGCGGCCGTGAGCGGGGAGTCCTGGCTGGGCATGCAGCGCAGGGCGGAAGAGATGCTGACCGCCTTCACCACTATTACCGAAGCGCGGGACACCTCCTCGGTCTACTGGTACGAGCGGCGGGAGAAAACCGTGGCCCTTTCCGCCTCGCCCATCGACATCGCCGGCGAGCTGCAGGATTTTCTCTACGAGCAGGTCCGGAACGTGATCTTCACCTCGGCTACGCTGACCACGGACAACACCTTCACCTACTTTTTCAGCCGCCTCGGCCTGCCCTCCGACACCCCGGCCCTGACCCTGGCCACCCCCTTTGATTACGAAAAGCGCACCCTGCTGTTCGTGCCGGGCAAGGGGTTTCCCGAGCCCACGGCCCGGGAGTTTCCAGCGGCAAGCCAGCAGCTGATGCAGGAACTGATCACCGCCGCCAATGGCAGAACCCTGCTGCTGTTCACCAGCCTCAGCGCCATGCGTGCGGCCCACGAGGTTCTCCTGGCCCGGCTGCCATTTCCGGTGCTGGTGCAGGGAGAGGCGCCCAAGGCCCGGCTGCTGGAGCAGTTCCGCGACCAGACCCATTCCGTGCTCCTGGCCGTGGCCAGCTTCTGGGAGGGGGTGGATGTGGTGGGCGAATCGCTCAGCTGCGTGATCATCGACAAACTTCCGTTTGAAGTCCCCTCGGACCCTGTTATTATGGCCCGCATGGAACGGATCAAAAACGAGGGCGGCAACCCCTTCTTCGATTTCCAGATTCCCCGCGCCATCCTGACCCTGCGCCAGGGCGTGGGCCGGTTGCTGCGCAGCTCCACCGACCGGGGGATTCTGGCCATCTGCGATGTCCGCCTATTCAGCAAGCAGTACGGCAGACTTTTCCTGAAAAGCCTGCCCACAAGCCCGATCTGCCGCGAAATTGCGCCGGTGCGGGATTTTTTTTCGGAGAAAAACCCATGAACAACGGCGAGCTGCTTGCACTCTTCAAAGAACAGGCCTCCAGGATCGACGCGGTTATGGAGGCGGATCTGACCATCGTCGAAAGTCCGCTCCTGAGCCAAATCATCCGGCATGCCATTTTCCAGGGCGGCAAGCGCATCCGCCCCCTGCTCACCCTGCTCGCTGCAAGCCTGGTTGGCGATCCCCCCCCGGATACGGCGCGGCTGGCCATTTCTTTCGAGTATCTCCACGCGGCAAGCCTCTTGCACGACGATGTCATCGACCATGCCACCCTGCGGCGGGGCGCTGAAACCGCCAACACCATCTGGGGCATGGAGCCGGTCATCCTGGCCGGGGATTATCTGCATGCCCATGCCATGGCCCTGGCCAGCGAGGTTGGCGGCCCGGCGGCCATGGCCCTCATCGGCCGCGCCACCGCGGCCATGGTCGAGTCGGAATTTATGCAGATGCAGAACGCCCAGGAGATCCTCATCGCGGAAGAAAAATATTTTCAGGTCCTGATGGGCAAAACCGCCGCCCTCATTGCCGCGGCCTGCGAGGCTGGCATTGCTCACAATCACGGCACAGCCTCGCAACGGCTCGCCCTGCGCACCTACGGGGCCAACCTGGGTCTGGCCTTCCAGATCGTGGACGACCTGCTCGATTATCTGGGCGACCCGGCAAAAACCGGCAAGGCGGTGGGCAACGATTTCCAGGAGGGCAAGATGACCCTGCCCCTGATCAAAACCCTGGAGCGGGCCGAGGCCAAGGACCGCGAGGTTCTGATCGGGCTGCTCAAGGCAACCCCGCAGGAGCGCCGTCGGCAGCTGGCCACGGCCCACGGCCTGATAGAAAAATATCAGGGCTTCTCCCTGGCCAGGGCCCAGGCTGAGTCGCTGCTTGCCGAAGCCCTTGCCGGTTTGACTATCTTTGGCGAGGCAAAAGCAAAAGAATCCCTGGCCGGTCTGGCCCATTATGTCTTGAGCCGGGACAAATAGCCATGCCCAGGGCTTCCTCGAAAAAACCCGCCCGGAAAGGCGCCAGAAAGAAGACGGCCAGGCGTCTCGGACTCTTCTGCCTCTTTCTTTTTGTGGCCGCGACCCTGGCCGCCGGATTCTATTTCATGTTCCTCTATCCTGGGCAACAGCACGAAACCCCGTTGCCCCTGCTGAGCGGGCAGTCCAAGAACATGCCCAAGCACCAAAAGGCGGAGCCGCTATCAGGCCAGACGGCTCGGCTCTACGAGGAGCCCACCCTGCCCCGCCAGGCGCCTCCGGCCGCAACCCGGCATAAGAAGCCGGAGCAAAAATCTCTTCAGGGCAAGCCCCTTGTCGCCATTGTCATTGACGATATGGGGTACCGGCAGAATACCGGCAAGGCTCTTGTCGCCCTTGACCTGCCCCTTTCCTTCTCCTTCCTGCCCTTCACCCCATTTTCCGTTGAGCTGCAAAAGGAGGCCCGGGCCAGAGGCCGGGACATCCTCCTCCACCTGCCCCTTGAGCCCATGGACCCAAAATGGAATCCCGGCCCCGGCGCCTTGACCACGGCCATGGACCCGGAAACCATGAAAACCGTCTTCCACGACGACCTGCAAGCGGTCCCCAACGCCATCGGGATCAACAACCACATGGGTTCCCGCTTTACCGCCAACCCCCAGGCCATGCGGACCCTGCTGGCCCTGGTGCGGACGCGTAATCTTTTTTTCCTCGACAGCGTGACCATATCCCAGAGCGTTGCCTACGATCTCGCCCGGGAAATGGGGATAAAGGCAGAGCGCCGCACCGTTTTTCTCGACAACGACCAGAGCCCGGACAAGATCCGGGCCCAGCTCGACCTTCTTCTCCGCCTCGCCGGGGAGCATGGTCAGGCCGTGGGCATCGGCCACCCCTATCCGGCCACGGTGGAGGCCCTGCGCGGGTATCAGGCCCAGTTGCGCACCCGGGCCGAAATGGTCCCCATCCACCGCCTCGTTCACTGAAGGACCAGCTGCTTTTTATTTTCCTGCTCGCCCTGTCGCCAATTCTCGATTACACTCCTGAAATTCATTCAGGAGAGACGCTGCAACCCCTGTGCCTCTCCTGTTTTGCCCGTGCAGGAGAATGATAGAAACCATGCCGCCCATCATCACCTTGACCACCGATTTCGGCCTGCAGGATGAATATGTGGGGGTCATGAAGGGCATCCTTGCCGCACAGGCCCCGCAAGCGCAGCTCGTCGACATCTGCCATCATGTTGCCCCCCAGGATATTTGCCAGGCCTCCTTTCTCCTCCAGGCGGCCGCCCCCTGTTTTCCCGCGGGCACCATCCATCTGGCCGTTGTCGATCCGGGGGTGGGAACCCCGCGAAAACTCCTGATTCTGCGGGCCATGGACCAGTACTTCGTCGCGCCGGACAACGGGTTGCTCACCCCTTTTCTTGCCGAACCCCTGTTTCAGGCCGCCGTGTTCATCGACTGCCCGCACCTGTACCGCCAGCCCCTGAGCGCCACCTTTCAGGGGAGGGACATCCTCGCCCCGGTTGCCGCGGCCCTGGCCAATGGCGCAGACCTCTCCCGCCTTGGCGCTCAAGCGTTTAAGGAAAATCTTACAAAACTTGCATCCCCCACCTTGCAAATTGACCGGATTCGTGGCAACATAGCCGGGTCCGTGGTCCATATCGACCACTTCGGCAACCTGACCACGAATGTCCACCAGCGTGATCTTGCCGAACTGACAGCTGATCCGGCTTCCATCCAGGTCGTTCATAAAAAACGGCACGTGACCGGCTTGGCAGGCGCGTACGCCTCATCGGCGGACGGGCAGATTTTGGCGCTCATCGGCAGCCGCGGCTATCTTGAACTGGCGGCAACCAATGACAATGCCGCCCGGATTCTCGGAGCGGAGGTACATGACCCTGTGCGGGTGAGCCGAGGAAGGAAAGCGTAACCCTTTTCCGTTTAGGGGCCGTGCGAAAACAACTTGTACTATTTTGCCTCGCCTTCCGGCTCGTTATGCCGTTTTGGCAGGACTCGATGTTCAAGTTATTTTTGCTCAACGGCTTACAGGCAAAACTGCCCGCATGGCTTTGCCGACCGTTCCGAAACAACCCTCGCCGTTGGCACTGCTGTTCTTTTAACCATTTTGCTGCGGCGCCTTAAGCCGTTTAGCCGTTTCAACGGCAATATAGCATTACGCTCCGGCAGTGACAGCGGAGACGACTTACAGCTTAACTTCAGGTAAGGAACCAGCTCCATGCATGACCAACATATCGAGGATATCGCCAAGCTCCTCAAGACCATGTCGCACCCCATCCGCCTGAAGATCCTCTGCCTGCTGCAGGACGGAGAACTGACCGTGGGCGATATCCACAAAGAGGTGCATACCACCAACGCCAATGTCTCCCAGCATCTCTCCATCCTTCGCAACCAGGGGATAATCGCCTTTCGCAAGGATGCGAACTTCATCTACAACCGGATCGCGGAAGGCCGTGTCACCGAGCTGATCAAGACCATGCGGGAACTCTTCTGCCAGATTTCCTGATTCCGCACACCACCAAGGAGGTTTCACCATGATCGTCACGGACTGGGTTCATGTTTTTGCCGGCGCTTTCATCCTGATCAGCCTGGCCCTGGGCACCTGGGTACATCCCTACTGGTACTTTTTCACCGCCTTTGTCGGGGCGAATCTTTTCCAGTACGGCTTCAGCAAATTCTGCCCGCTGGCCATGATCCTCAAAAAACTCGGCGTGCCGGAAAGCCGTTCCGGCAAGGGCTGCTGCGCCAAATAAACCCTCACAACAAACGCCGGCAAGGAAGCGCTGCTAACAGGGGGCGGAACCCTTCCGGATTGCCGCGAGAATGGCCTGGCCAACCGGGATAAAATCCGCCTTGGCCGCGCCAGGATCAGGAGCGTACTCCAGGCACCCCAAAACCGCAATCCGCCCCATCTCGGCGATGGTCCGCATATTGTCCTCAACCAGCAGCGCATCTTCCCCGGGCGTTGCCTCGGAAAACACCACGCCCAGGACGGGGATATCCCGATGGCGCAGGGCCGCAAGGCTCAGCAGGGTGTGATTGATGGTGCCCAGGCCGCTTTTGGCCACCAGCAGCGTGGGAATTCTCAGCTCTTCGAGCAGATCGATGAGCAGCAGATCCCGCCGCAGGGGCACCATGAGGCCGCCGACCCCCTCCACCACCAGCAGCTCATGGAGACCAAGCATCTCCTGGTATTTCTTGCGGATCAGCTCCGGCTCAACAACCTTCCCTTCCCGCTCCGCGGCGAGATGGGGCGAGGCGGGCAGCTCAAAATGATAGACCACCTGACTGCCGGCCAACTCCGGAACAAGGGGAAGTCCCGCCATGCGCAGACAGTTCCTTAGGTCAGCAGGCGGAGATTCCGGCCCGGTGGCCGCCCATTTCTGATACCCGGCCTTGATCCCCTCTTTGAGGAGAAAACCGAGCAGCAGCCCGCAGACATGGGTCTTGCCCACATTGGTGTCCGTGCCGGCAACAAAGATCGCGCTCATTTCTCCCCCCTGACGACAAAGGCCTGATAGGTGGCGGGAAACCCGCCGTGGGTCGCGAGAAACCAGGCCTCAAGCTGGTGCAGCCTTCCCCTGGTCAAAGTGGACGGCAGCTGGGTGCCGCCGGTGCCGGTCTTGCGGATGTGGTCCAGCAAATCGAGAAGCGAACCATAGTTTTTGCGCACAAGCTCTTCCTGCACGGAAAAACGCGGAAAGATTCCGCCCAGCATGGACTCCAGATGCTTCCCGGTGGGAAAACCATGGGGTGGCAAGCGCACCTCCTGGCCGAAAACCCGGCTCAACCCCTGGGCAAGCTCGGAAAAGGTCCGGGGGCCGAACAGCACCCCGGCAAAGCGCCCTTTGCCGGAAAGCAGCCGTCCGATATGCCCCAGGGCCGCCCCGAGATCATCAAACCACTGCAGGGTGGAATTGGCGCAGATCAAGTCAAAGGCGGCGGTGCAACCGGCCAGGAACCGCTCCCCATCCTCGCACAGCACGGAAACATTCCCCGTCCCCTCCAGCCGTTTTCCGGCCAGCTGCACCATGCCTTCGGCAAAATCCAGGGCAATGATCCCGGCCTTGGGATACCGTTCGGCAAGAAGCGCGGTGAACCGCCCGGTGCCGCAGCCGATCTCCAGAATGCGTTCCGGCCCGCTGGACTCGGGAAGCTCCCGGAGCAGGCGTTGGGCCAGATCCTTCTGCACCTCGGCATGGGCGTCATAGGTCCGGGCGGCGCGGGAAAACCGGTGCCGGATTCTTTGTTTCCGGGAAGTCACCAAGGGACAAACTCCCGGTCGAGAAAAAGCGCATGCCCGCCATGCTCGACGACGAAGAGCCGGGCTCCGGGAATCATGGCCCGGTCAGCCACCGGCGCGATGATATCCCGCCTCCCATGCCAGCAGGAAACCGGGCATTGCACCCCTTGCGCCGGCAGACGCCATTGCCCCAGATAGTCGAGGCCCCGGCCAAGGGTTGGCATATCGAGAGATTCAAGCAGCCCCTCCTGCTGGCCGGCCGCAAACCGGAGGGCTTCCTTTTTGTAGCCCAGCAGGCTTTTCCGGTAAAAATTCCGCAAAAATGACGCAGGCTCGTCCGCAAGACCCAGGCGGATGGCCTTGATTTCCGAGGGCGGCCAGGAAGCCCGCATGCCCAGCAAGGTCAAGCCCGCCGCCTTTTCGGGAAAGGCCCGGGCAAAATCATAGGCCAGGAAGGCGCCCATGGACCAGCCAACCAGCTGGACGGTTTCAATCTGGTGTTCAGCAAGAAAAGCCAGGATCTCCGCCACGGCGGTATCCGGGTCCAGCGGCACAGCCGGTCGCGCCCAGGAGTGGCGCTTTTCCGCCAGATCGAGCACCTGTCCGGAAAATCCCCAGCCGGGGAGGAAAAGGACAGGAGGGTGCGGCAGCGGTTTGCCTCCCTCCGCATGGTAAATCCAGCTCTGGGCCATCACTGTTCAGGCATCATGGGGTTAAAAAACACGGGACCAGGTTGGTTTTGCCTTGGCCTGTTTCACGAAATAATGCTGTATACTCATAAAAACCCAGCCGGAGGAGGTTGCGCACATAATCAGAGGTTTGCCGTATCTGTAATGGACCACATCGTACTATGGAAGCGGCAAATTCTCAAGCCAACGCTGCCATGAACCCGGCAAGACAGAGAAAAAATCAACCCCGACACGCAACCCGCAGGCAAGGCGGATCAGAGGAGAAACTGCATGGCTGACTTTGAGTATGACCTCGGCATTATCGGCGGCGGAGCCGCCGGGCTCACGGTCGCCTCCGGCGCGGCGCAGCTCGGCGTCAAGACCATGCTGGTGGAAAAAGAAGCGGCCCTGGGCGGCGATTGCCTCCACTATGGCTGCGTGCCGAGCAAGACCCTGCTCAAAACCGCCCATGTCTATCATCTCATGAAAAACGGGCCGAAATTCGGTCTTCCGTCCTTTACCCCGCCTGGCGTGGATTTTCGCCAGGTCTCCGCCCGGATCGACTCGGTGATCAGCGCCATCCAGGAGCATGACTCACCGGCGCGGTTCCGCAAGCTCGGCGCCCGGGTCGAATTCGGCAACCCGGTGTTCACCGACGAACACGCCATTGTCCTGGGCGGCAAAACCATCTCCGCCCGCGCCTGGGTCATCGCCACCGGCTCATCCCCGGAGATTCCGCCCATCGAGGGGTTAGCCGCAACCCCCTATCTGACCAACCGCGACCTCTTTTCCCTGAAAACGCTTCCCGGCTCGATGATCATTCTCGGCTGCGGGCCCATTGGCGTAGAAATGGCGCAAGCCTTCTGCCGGCTGGGCACCAGGGTGACGGTGATCCAGCGCGGCGGCCAGATCCTGAGCAAGGAAGACCGGGACATGGCCGGAATGGTCCAGCAGGCCCTGGAGGAGGAAGGCGTCACCTTTTTGCTGAACACCGCAGTGGTCCGGGTGGGGGATCTGGGGCGCGAACGGGAGGTGGTGGTGAAAAACGCGGCGGGCGAGACCGTGCGCCTCAAGGCCCAGGCAATCCTGATCGCCCTTGGCCGCACCCCCAACGCGGCTGGCCTTGGCCTGGAAAAAATCGGGGTCCCTTTCGATCAGGCCGGAATCACGGTGAACCCCTATCTGCGGACCAGCCACCGCCATATCTATGGTGCCGGCGACGTCATCGGCGGCCATCAATTCACCCATGTCGCCGGGTATGAAGGCGGGGTGGTGCTGAGCAATGCTGTTTTTCATCTGCCCAAAAAAGCCGACTACACCCTGGTGCCCTGGTGCACCTATACCCATCCGTCCCTGGCCTCCATCGGCTTAAACGAGAAACGCGCCCAAAAAGCCGGGATCGACTACACGGTCTGGCGCGAGGAGTTCGCCAACAACGACCGGGGGTTGGCCGAGGGAGAAAGTGCGGGGAGGATCAAGCTGCTCCTCGGCCGCCGGGGAAAGCCGCTGGGCGTTCAGATTCTCGGGCCCCAGGCCGGGGAGCTTTTGCACGAATGGGTGGCGGTGATGAACGGCGGGGTTGGGTTGTCCAGGATTGCCTCGGCCATCCATCCTTACCCCACCCTGGGCGAGATCAACAAAAGGGTGGCAGGCGCGGTTTTTTCCAAAAAGATATTTTCCGCCCCCGTCCGCAGGGGGCTCAGGTTCTTTTTCGGCTTCAGAGGCAGGGCGGGCGAGTAAGGGAACTTCTCTATTCTGCGATTTTCCGATCGGATCTACATCCTACAGGGCGAAACCCTGCCGGGATCTGGCAACCGCTTCCGGCAACAGGGCCAACAGGGCCGCAACCTCTGCCTCGGTATTATAGCGGCTGAGACTGATACGCAGGGTTCCGTGCAGAAAGGGTTCAGGCACCCGCATGGCCCGCAGCACATGCGAGGGGTCCAGATCGCCGCTCTCGCAGGCGGCATGGGCCGAAACCGCGATGCCGCCCGCATCGAGATCCTGGATAAGCCCGGCCGAGGCCGCATGCCGGAAACTCACGTTGCTGGTGTTGACCAGTCTGGGTGAAGTTTTGCCATTGATCCGCACCTCGGGGATCGCGGCGACAATCCCCGCCTCAAGACGGTCCCGCAAAGCGGCCAGCCGCTGATGCGCCGTTGCGTCAATCTCCATGGCCAGCGCACAGGCCGCGCCAAGGCCAACGATACCGGGCACGTTTTCGGTCCCGGATCTCCGGCCATTTTCCTGGCCGGAACCCATGATCAGCGGGGTGAACGGCGCGGTGCGGCGGACATACAGCGCCCCGGCCCCTTTGGGCCCATGCAGCTTATGTCCGGCAATGGTGAGATAGTCCACCCCCAGCGTTTCCGCCGAAATGGGAGCCTTGCCGGCCAGCTGGATGGCGTCGCAGTGAAACAGCACCCCCCGCTCCCGGCAGATACCACCGATCTCGGAAACGGGCCAGATCACCCCGGTTTCGTTGTTCGCCCCCATGAGGGAGACCAGTCCGGTGTCCGGCCGGATCGCACTCTTGAGCGCGTCCAGATCAAGACCGCCGTTTTCGTCCACCCCCAGCAGCTCCACCTCGTAGCCCTGGGTTGCGAGAAACGCCAGCGGCGCCAGAACCGAGCCGTGCTCGACCTGCGAGGAGATGATGTGCTTTTTTGCGGGATCAGCCCAGACCGCGCTGAGGATGGCGGTGTTGTTGCCTTCGGTGCCGCCGCTGTTCAAGACAATCCGGCCCGGAGGGCAGCCGAGCAAGCCGGCCACCTGCTCCCGGGCCAGCGCCAAGCCCCGCCGTCCAGCCTCGCCGAAACGGTGGGAGCTGGCCGGGTTGCCGAACCATTCGGCAAGATAGGGGGCCATACCCTCCCGCACCGCCGGGTCCAGCGGGGTGGAGGCGTTGTTGTCAAAGTAGATGTTTTGCATGGGTCAGATCCGCAGCATTCTGTCCAGGGAAAGTTTGGCCTCGGCCGCCACCTCGGGCGGTACGGTGATCCGGTTGACCACCCGCCCCTGGGCCAGGTTGTCGAGCACCCACAACAGGTAGCCGGGCTTGATCCGGTACATGGTGGAGCAGAGGCACTGGAAGGGCGAAAGGGAATGGATCTCCCGATCCGGGTACTGGTGCTTGAGCCGGTTCACCAGATTGACCTCGGTGCCGATGGCCCACTTGCTGCCCGCCGGGGAGTCGCGCACCGCCGCGATGATCGCCTCGGTGGAGCCGTACTGGTCGGCCCGGCTCACCACCTCGTTGCGGCACTCCGGATGGACGATGATCCGCACCTCGGGGTCGCGCTGCCGCCAGGCGGCCACATGGGCGGCGGTGAACTGCATGTGCACCGTGCAGTAGCCGTTCCAGAGGATCACCTTTGCCTTCCGCAGCTGGGCCGGGGTATTGCCGCCCAACGGTTTGTCGCGCTGCCACAGCACCACCTCGTCCTCAGGGATGCCCAGGGCGCTGGCGGAATTGCGGCCCAGATGCTCGTCCGGGAAGAAGAAAACCTTTTCCCCTTGGGCCAGGGCCCAGGTCAGCACCCGCTCGGCATTCGACGAGGTGCAGACCGAGCCGCCGTGGTTGCCGACAAAGGCCTTGAGCAGGGCCGAGGAATTCACATAGGTCACGGGGATGACCCGGCCGGTGGTCACCTTGGCCAGATCCTCCCAGGCCCAGGCCACCTCTTCGCTGGTGGCCATGTCAGCCATGGGGCAGCCGGCCCGCAGATCGGGCAGGATGACCACCTGACCCGGCGCGGCCAGGATGTCGGCGGATTCCGCCATGAAATGCACGCCGCAGAAGACGATGTACTTCCGGTCCCTGGCCTCGGCGGCATTGCGGGCAAGCTTGAGGGAATCCCCGGTCAGGTCGGCGAACCGGAAGGTCGCCTCCTGCTGGTAGTGATGCCCCAAAATCAAAAGATTGCCGCCCAGCTCTTTCTTGCGGGCGGCAATCTTTTGGCAGATTATCTCTTCTTTTTCCTGCAGGTATTCCGAGCCAAGCTCAACCTGCTGCAACACGGTCATCGGTAAGTCCTTCACTCCCAACTGAAGTATGTAACGCAAAGACGCAAGGACGCGAAAAAAGAGTTCTTTTTTTCGATTTCTTTGCGCCTCTGCGACTTTGCGTTTGTTTTTTACGCCGCTCTTATCTAACCAGCTTTACCCAGGCCGCGGTCGGCCCCTTATCCCCTTCCCCCTCGCCGAAACGGACCTCGTCGCCCTCGGCCAGCTGGGCCATGGTCACGTCCTTGAGGGAGTTTTCGTGAAAATATACCTCCTGGCCGTCCGGGGTCATGAGAAACCCGTAGGACTCATAGGGGAACAGACTCTTGATGGTGCCCATGGCCGGGCCCACCGCCGCACCCTCCGGTTCCTTGCCATTCTGCCGCCGTTTGCGCTGTAACTCCTTCAACTGCAGGCCAAGGGTGTCAAACGCCTCCACCAGCAGGGGCCGCACCGTCTCCCCCTTTCTTTTCACGACCACGGTGTCATTGGGAACGGAAGCAACCACGCGGACCTCGTGGCCGCCTGCCTTATGACCGGCGGTCTCCTCAATGGAGACGCGGAGATGATGAACAAGGCCGGGGTGGTGACGATCAAGGCGTCCCTTCTCCTCTTCGATTTTTTCCTGCCATGCTTTACGAATTTCCAGGTTCCGTCCTTCAACTTGTAGTTCCATGCATTTCCTCCATCACAGTGATTAAATTGCCGCCCGCAGGGGGCAGCCGATTGGAGAGCTTTCGATTGTATTCTACCATGACGCAGGGCAAAAAACAGCTTCTCTTCGTGCGGGCTACAAGAAAAAAACCGGTACGCACCAGCGGGGAACCGGTTGCATACCGCCCTATTTGCCGGCTATCTCCGGCAGCTCCTTGATGTGCACATCCTGCCGCGGGAAAGGGATGGAGATGGAGTTTGCGGCAAAGGCCCCGTAGACCGCCTTTAACAGATGGTGGATTTCCAGTCCCTTGAGCCTTGGGTCTTCGACCCAGCAGAGCAGCTCGAAATCAACGGACGAGGAGCCGAAGGCGCGCACCCGCACCCTGGCCTGCGGCTCCTTGACCACCGCCGGATTAGCGGCGGCAACCGCCAAGAGCACCGCCTCGACCCGTTCCAGGTCGCTGCCGTAGGAAACCCCCACCGGCACCCTGATCCGGAAGCGGGGGATGGGCGCGCTTTCATTGATGATCTTGCTGTTGGCCAGGATGGAGTTGGGGATGGTGATCAACACATCGTCCCGGGTCATGATCCGGGTGGAGCGCACCCCGATCTCCACCACCTCGCCCCGATGGGCATTGTCGATGATGATATAGTCCCCCACCTTGAAGGTTTTGTCGGCAAAGATGCTGATGCCGCCGAAAAAGTTGGCCAGACTGTCCTTGGCGGCCAGGGCCACGGCGATACCGGCGATGCCGGCGGAGGCGAAGAGGGGGGCCAGGTTGACGTTCCAGATGGAAAGCAGCCAGATCAGGGCGGAAACAAAGATGATCACCCGGACCACGTTTTTGAGCAGGAGAAAAAGGTCGGCCCCGATCTTGCCGCGCTGGGAAATGGATGCCATATAATGCTCGCCCACCACCATAAAGAGACGCAGCACACCAAGGGTCCAGACAATAAGGGCAATGCTTTCCGTCACATCCGGCACGAATCGCCCCCAGGGATGGGCAAGACCGGGCTCCATGCTCACGGCATGAAGAATGCCGATCAAGAAAACACTGAGAACAATGGGGGTATGGAGGATGTCGATGGCCTTGTCGTCAAGATCGGTGGCGGTGTAGGCGGCGGCCAACCGCTTGAGGATGCGGTTGACAAAGATATCCACCGCCTTGGCCATCACACCGTAGGCCGCGACCACCATGAGCCGCTGCATGATTGGCTGCCGGGAAAGATCGTGCAGAAAAGGGGGAATGTCCATGTATTCACTCAGTTGTATTTGGTTAAGGACTGGGAGGCTGCCAAAAAAACGGCCTGCCCGACTTCTAAGGTTGTCTGCTTTTAAGTTCGGAGAGCAAATAAATCAATCCCCGTTTTCATTCATGGCTCGCCTTTGAGTATTTCGAGGTACAGGGGGCTCTCGGATATCGTGTCGTGGGTTGCTCCCGCTATGACCCTGAGCGTAGCGACCCCCTTGCCGAAGCTTGCGTACAGCCGTTCCGTGCTTGACCGCGGGACCACCTCATCGTTTTCAGCCACAATCAGTACGGTAGGCGCAACCACGCGAGGGGCATACCGCCAGGATTCGAATTTATCGCGCAGCAGCCAACCTACCGGGATGTAGGGGTACAACCGGGCAGCAAGGTCTTCAAGACTGTAGTACGGCGTGACCAGCACCAAACGAGATACAGGCCGCTGGCTGGCCAAGTAAACGGCAACGCCGGAACCAATGCTGCGCCCCACCACGACGATGTTGGGATGCTTGGCGTGGACCGTGTCAAACAAGGCAAGGGCATCCTTCTGGATCGCCTCCTCCGACGGCGTTCCGGAACTGCCGCCGTAGCCTCGGTAATGAAGCAAGTAGATGGCGTGCTCCGGAAAATTCCTCGAAAAGGAGGGCAGACTCAGGGAGACATCCTCCGCGTTTCCGCCGAAGTAGAGCAAGGCCTTTGCCCCGTCGTGCGGCCGGACCGACACCAAGACCTCTGCCTCCGCGATCGGCAACTTGACGATGGTGGCAGGGCTCCCGAGAGCGCTCGGCCGCGGAAGGTAGATCAGGGAGCGCTGAAAGACGAACAAGGCTGCGCAGAGCCCCAAATACATGGCGGCAATGGTGGCGAAGATGATCATGGCGATTCGCGGCACGGACCTACCTCCCATGGTCACGCAGCCGAGCACCGCAGAGGCTGCCAAAAAAGGAGTTTGCATTGTTTGAGGCGAAAGCCGAGTTTGCAAAGCCCCGGCAGCATCGAGGAGCACAGGGCATCCCGCCAACGGCGGGAACAATTTTTTTTACCGTTTTTTATATTATTCCACAATCCGATACCCTGCCGCCTTCAAGGACGGCCTCGTATACACAAAGAGCATCTCCACTGGCTCATCGAACGGATTGTAAAACCAGTGAACTGCGCCCCGTGGCACAAACATCGTATCGCCTTTGCTCATATCCACTTCTGTTTCGCCAAGTCCGCTGACCCCTTTTCCAGACAAAATATAAATAACCTCCTCCGCGTCCTTGTGGGTATGCTTCTTGTGTGCAGAGGTTTTCGCCTCGAACTTACAGTATGCGAAAGTTATATCCTCCGCACCCACGGTATCCTTGTCAACGAGCACGACCCTTTTCGCATTATCCAAGTCCTTGATCGGCTCATTTCTTCCATCGGCAAGCCCAAGAAGATACCTCATGTCATCCTCCCTGTTCGAATGAAATCCCAACTCTGTTTCCAAATACCATCAGCCTTGCCCGACACACGGACTCCGCCCTCAATCCCCGGCAAACAGCTTCCGCACCGCACCAATCCGAGCCAGCGATTTCCTTACCCTCTCCTCGGAAATCTCCCCACCCACCGCCTTACTCAGCAATGCATGGGCCGCAATGATCTTCGGGTGCTCATGGCAGACCAGCAGCATATCCGCCCCGGCCTTAAAGGCGACAAGGGCCGCATCCGCCACCGTACCTTCATTCTCAATGGCCCCCATCTCCAGATCGTCGGTAACCACCATGCCATCATAGCCCAGCTCATCGCGGAGCACTCCGCCCAAAATCCTCGGCGACAGGGTGGCTGGCTGCTCGGGATCAAGCTGGGGGTACACGGTGTGGGAGGTCATCACCCCGGCCACCCCCGCCCGGATCGCGGCACCAAACGGCACCAGATCGCACCCGCGCAGCTCGTCGAGCGAACGATCCACCACGGGCAGCACCTTGTGGGGGTCCAGGGTTGCTCCACCCAAGCCGGGGAAATGCTTGGCGCAGGCAGCTAGGCCGTTCTCCTGCATGGCCGTAATCACCAGCGCGCCCAAGCGGGCCACCTGCTCCGGCGTCCCGCCCAGACTCCGCCTTTCCATAAACAGCCCCAACCCTGCCGGGCTTACATCCAGCACCGGGGCCAGGTTCATGTTGATCCCCACCGCCAGCAGCTCCCTGGCGCAGGTTCTGGCATAGTCGACAAGCAATTCCTCGGCCCGCTCGCTCTCCGCCAGCGCTCTGGCATCGGGAAACTCCGTAAAATCTGGGGCCTTTAGCCGGGCCACGGTGCCGCCCTCCTGATCGATGGAGATCAGCGGCGCGCCCAGCCCGGCCGCGCGGCAGGCCTCGGCCAGCCCCAGGCAGAGGATGCGGATCTGTTCCTGGTTTTCGGCGTTTCTCTTAAAGAGGATAAAGTTGTTGATCCCATAATTCTCAATGAGGTTGCGGGTGGAATCATCCAGCTCCGTCCCTGGCAGGCCGACCATGAACAACCCGCCCAATGCATTCTTCATATCGTCCTCTCTGCTCTGCATGTTCACTGATACTCCACCGGATCAACCCGGCCGGCCTCGGCAAACCCCTTGAGCCGCAACAGGCAGCTGTCGCAGGAGCCGCAGGCCCGCCCCCGGGCGTCCGGGTCATAGCAGCTGTGGGTCAGGCCGTAATCCACCCCGAGATCGAATCCCTTTTCGATGATCTCCCTCTTGGTCAGCTTGAGGAGCGGGGCATGGACCCGGAAACGGGTTTCTCCTTCCACCCCGGCCCTGGTGGCCAGATTGGCCACCCGCTCAAAGGCTTCGAGAAACTCCGGTCGGCAGTCGGGATAGCCGCTGTAATCCATGACATTGACCCCGAGAAACACATCGCCCGCGCCCAGCACCTCGGCCCAGGCCATGGCATAGGAGAGGAAGATGGTGTTGCGGCCGGGCACATAGGTGATGGGGATGGAACTGTTCATCTCGGTCTGGCTGCGTCCCTTGGGCACGGCGGTATCCGTGGTCAGGGCCGAGCCGCCGATGGCGTCGAGATCCAGGCGGAGGATGAGATGCTTTGTGATCCCCCTGCGGGCGACATTGGCCTTGGCCCGCTCCAGCTCCACCTGCTGGCGCTGGCCGTAGGCAAAGCTCAGACAACAGCACTCGTAGCCCTCGGCCATGGCCATGGCCAGGACCGTGGCCGAATCAAGCCCGCCGCTCAAAAGCACCACGGCTTTTGGTTTTTTTTGCATCATAAGCCTCCTCTTGCCGCGCCATGCGGCCCCTTTTCTGTTCCTACTCTATTGCACGGGTTGTTGCGGCGCAAGCTGAGAAAAATCTCGCCTCCATTTTGTGACACAGTCCCCCCGCCCCTCGCGGGAGGGGGTTAGGGGGTGGGGGTGGGGGTGGGGGTGGGGGTGGGGGTGCTTGCCACATCCTAGGCCATCGGCAGCTTCACCCACCCCTCAGTCCCCTCCCGTCGAGGGAGGGGAGGCAAGAAAACCGGCAGCTGACGGACAACGGTGATCGCCTCCGGGCTCAGGGATGCCCCATAGGCCAGCACCTCCACCCCCTGGACTGCCGCCTCCCGCAACGCCTGGGCATACCCAGGATCGATGTGGACGGCCGGGGAAAAATAAGCAACATCCTCCCGCTGGACACAGAAAAAAACCACGGCCCGGCAACCGGTTTGGCGCAGGGCCAGCAGCTCGGCCAGATGCTTCGCGCCCCGCACGGTAACGGCATCTGGGAACATGGCCGCCCGGCCCAGGGCCAGGCTGCAGTTTTTCACCTCCACATAGATCTTCTCTTCCCCGCGGGTGAGCAAAAAATCCAAACGGCTCTTTTCCGACACCTTGACCTCGGGCCGGATCGTCTCGATTCCGGCCAGCTCCGCCACCACCCCGGCGCTGACGGCCTCGGCCACCAGTCCATTGGTGCGCGCGGTGTTGATCCCCACCCAGGTCGCGCCGACCCGCACCATTTCCAGGGTGTGGGCATATTTGCGCTTGGGGTTGGCCGCCAGGGAGACGAGCACCCGGCTGCCCGGCTCCTTGCAGCCCGACATGCTGCCGGAGTTCGGACAATGCACGGTGAGGAGCCTGCCATCGTCCATCGCCACGTCGGCAAGAAACCGTTTGTACCGCAAGATAAGCTTTCCCGGCTGCAAGGTCTGTCCGAATCGCATTTTTTTCATCCGCTCCGATTGTTGTCGGGTATAATTACAACCAATGGCCCCTTGCCCACGCACTCATGCAACCAGAAAGCATCCATAATGCCAGATACCCCAACAAAAAAAAAGGCTGTTGCCCTCCGCTACGATACAAGCCAGGATGCCGCGCCCAAGGTTGTCGCCAAGGGGACGGGAGAGATTGCGGAAAAAATCATCGCCCTGGCCAAGGAGCATGGCGTCCCCATCCAAGAGGATGCCGACCTGGTTGAGATTCTGGCCAAACTGAACCTGAATGCGGACATCCCCCCGGACACCTATCTGATCGTGGCGGAAATCCTTGCCTTTATCTACCGGACCAACACCAGAATGACGCCCTCATAAGACAATCTGGCTTCTGATTACCATCGTAATGGCAACCATTTTTCAAGTCATTCCCGCTAGGAAAAATCTACCACCCCTCCTCCGAAGACCTCCATTTTTTTGACGCTCACCTCTCCGAGCACCCAGCCCACCGGTAATCAGACAATCTATTGTATTTACTACATTTACTGCACAAGCAATACTCCGCTTCCAACCTCAGGAAAACTCGGCACGCCTTTTGCATCAGCAGAGGACACCACACACAATGAGGTATGCCATGTTCATCGACAACAGACTCGGATTGATGGAAAGCGTTGAAACCATGATCAACCAGGAGCAGCGGCTCAACCAGGTGTCAAACAACCTGGCGAATGTCGACACGCCTGGCTTCAAAAAGGAATCCGTCACCTTCAACGAGATGCTCTACCAGGCCAACCGCTACCGCCAGAGGGTCGGCAAGGGCTTGCGCATCAACACGGTGCAGGATCAGGGCGTTGTTCAAAAAACTGACGCCCCCTTGGACTTCGCCATTACCGGGGAAGGGTTTTTCCGGGTTCAGACCCCGGCCGGCATCCGCTATACCAGGGCCGGAAACTTCCAGCGCAACAATGCGGGGCAGCTGGTCACGGCCAATGGCGACCCCGTGCTTGGCGAATCCGGACCCATCACCCTCACCGGCAAAAATGTCGAGGTATCCCGCGACGGCCGCATTTCCGTCGATGGCAACCAGATCGACCGCCTGTCGGTGGTCACCGTTGACCCCAAGGCTCTGACAAAGCAAGGAGAAAATCTTTTTCGCCTTGCGGATGGGGCGGCGGAAACACCCTCCCCGAATTTTCAGATCCTGCAGGGAAACCTGGAAAAATCAAACGTCAATACCGTGACGGAAATGACGGAAATGCTCGATCTGTACCGCGCCTACGAAGGACAGCAAAAGATGATCCAAGGGGCGGACGCCCTGGACGAGCTTGCCGCGACCAGGGTCGGCAGTCTGTCCGGATAACCGCTGCCCATCGCAACAAAGGTTCGCGGCCTGAACGGCAGCAAATTTGGTGAGAGAAGAAGCCCGTTGCGGAGGCTGGCATGCATGCGTGCTCCGTAACGGCGCCAAAACATTCAACACAAGGGGACCAGTATGCTTCGCGCATTATTCTCGGGACGCACCGGCATGACCGGGCAACAGTTGCAATTGGACACCATCGCCAACAACCTGGCCAACGTCAACACCGCCGGCTTCAAGAAAAGCCGGGCCCAGTTCGAGGATCTCTACTACCAGGAAATCAAGGCCATGGGCTCGCAAACCCCGGACGGCGGCAGGGTGCCAGCCGGCATCCAGGTCGGCCTCGGCGTCGAGCCCACCTCGGTGCAAAAAATCTTCACCCAGGGCAGCCTCACCGAAACGGGCAACGACCTGGATTGGGCCATTTCCGGCAATGGCTTTTACAAGGTGATTCACAACGGTGAGAATTACTACACCCGGGCAGGCTCCTTCAGCCTTGATGCCAACGGCGATGTGGTCACCCAGAACGGCGACCGGCTGCAGCCGCAAATTACCGTGCCCCAGGGAACCGTCTCCATGAGAATCGACAACAACGGCCTCTTCACTGCCCTGGATGCCCAGCAGAAGGTTCTTGCCACGGTTCAGCTCACCATGGACAGCTTCATCAATCCCAGCGGCCTGCGCAGTTCCGGGGCAAACCTTTTCCAGGAAACCGAGGCCTCCGGCGCCCCCGTCGAGGCCAACCCCGGCACCCAAGGCCTGGGCACCATCCAGCAGCGCTTCACGGAGGTCTCCAACGTGGATGTCACCGAGGAACTGGTCAACATGATCATCACCCAACGGGCCTACGAGGTAAACTCCAAGACGATCCAGACCGCGGACCAGATGCTGCAAGTGGCGAACGGCCTGGTGGTCCGCTAAAAGGAGGCATTAAGATGCTTTTGCGCATGGTGCGTCCGCTCTTGGCTGCGCTGCTGTTCTGCCTTGTCTGTCCTCTTCCCGGACAAACGGCGGAGAGAGTCGCATCCCCGGACCTTGCCTCGCTGAAAAATATCTTTAGCAAGGTTGTGCTCAAGGATTGCCCCTGGCCCAGGGAGGACGTCAAGATCACCAATTTTTGCGTCCACCCCCTGGCCATGGCCTTGCCGACCGGCGGTTTCGACTACCGGATCACCCAGAAGCCAAGCGACTTCCGCCCCGGCTCAAAAAGCGTCATCGCCGACATCCTGAAGGATGGTCAACCGCAGGGCCAGATAAATATGAGCGGCGACCTCCGCCTTTTCGGCACGGTGATCAACACGACAAAACGGTTGAACCGGAACGATATCATCGCTGCCGATGATATCGCGGCACGGCGGCAGGACATCTCCATGCTGGATAACGGCCTCGTCAGCGACCCGAAACAGGCGGTGGGGAAAATGCTCAAGCTCTCGCTGCCGCCGGGCTCCATCCTGTATTCCCAGGCCCTTGAAGCCCCGCCCCTGGTAAACCGGGGCGACCAGGTGACCATCATGGCCAAATCCCGGACCATCAAGATAACCGCCCCTGGAGAAGCCAGAAACTCCGGGGCTCTCGGTGAAATGGTCCGGGTCAAAAACCTCATGAGCCGCCGCGAGATCCAGGCCCGGGTGATGGGCGCCGGCCTCGTGGAAACCGAATTCTGAAGAACATGCCCCAGCCATCACAGGAGAAAATCATGCGCTCGACACCCCATGCTACCCTTGTCATCCTTCTGCTGGCAGGCCTTTCCGGCTGCGCCGGTATGGACAGCCAACAGGCCCAACAGCTTCCCGAGCGTTATACCCTGCCTACCCCGCCAAAAGCGGCGCAGGTCCAGCCTGAGGGAACAATCTACGCCGCAGGCAACAACCTGAATCTCTACGCGGACACCCGGGCGAAAAAGGTCGGCGATATCGTGCTGGTTCGCATCGTGGAAACCTCCAAGGCCAACAAGGCGGCCGACACCAAAACCCAACGCACATCCACCACCACCGCCGGCATTGCCAACCTGTTCGGCCTGGAAACCGCGCTGGCGAACAAAAACCACAACTTCACCCCCTCCCTCACCGAGATCAATGCCGGCCTGACCAATTATTTTGAAGGAAAGGCGACAACCGACCGGCTGAGCAATGTAACCGCCACCATCTCCGCCAGGGTCATCGATATCACCACCGATGGCAATCTGGCCATTCGCGGCTACCAGGAGGTGAAGGTCAACGAGGAAGCCCAGCATATCATTCTTTCCGGCATCATCCGCCCGCAGGATGTGGCCCAGGATAATTCCATCCTCTCGACCAATGTTGCCGACGCCCGGATAGAATACAGCGGCCAGGGAGCACTCGGCGACACGCAGCGCCGGGGCTGGATGGCCAGGGTGCTGGACACCGTCTGGCCATTTTAGGAGCCGTTTGAAAACGGCATCGCTCTTCACAGCAGCAGAGCGGCAAGGCGACAGAGACTTTGCTAGGAAAAATATTCCCCCCTACTCCCAAGGTGAGCCCATGGAAAAAAGAATATTTCCTTTAAAAATAGCCCATTACAACACTTGTCTCTCCCGTGGCACATTGCTTGCTAGACTTTCGAGGTACAGGCTCCGGAGAATACAAGCCGAGGACATATCCATGCAGGCAACAACTGGCCCCATTAACGACAGCATAAACACCGCGGCCGCACCCATGAACAACCCCGCGCAGACCATTCGCCGCGCCACGCTGTTTTTTGTCGGCACGCTGTTGCTCGGACTTTTCTGGAACGCGGGCCTTGCCCATGCCGTCCGCTTGAAGGATCTGGCCACGGTAAAAGGGGTGCGGAACAACCAGTTGGTGGGCTACGGCATCGTGGTCGGCCTAAACGGCACCGGCGACACCAACAATGCCGGCTTCACCGGCCAGGAACTCACCAACATGCTGAACAATCTCGGGGTCAAGGTGTCCCCGGCAAACGCCAAGGTGAAAAATGTTGCCAGCGTCATGGTAACCGCCACCCTCCCGCCTTTTTTCAAGGTGGGGCAAAACATCGATGTGACCATTTCCTCGATAGGCGATACCACCTCCCTCTCGGGCGGCACCCTGCTGGCCACCCAGCTCAAAGGTCTGGACAATAACGTCTATGCCATGGCCCAGGGCCCCATCAGCATTGGGGGCGGCTCGGACGGACGGCCCGCGGCGAACCGGCAAGCGAATTACCCGACCGTGGCCCGGATTAGCAACGGCGCCACGGTTGAGCGGGAAGTGCCGATGAACTTTGCCGACAAGAAAAGCGTCACCATCAGCCTGTCCTCGCCGGACTTCACCACCATCTCTCTGATGAAAACCGCCATTGACACCTATCTGGGCGGGCACTACGCCAACGCCAGGGACGGGGCCTCGGTGGATGTCGCCGTCCCGGCAAAATACCGGAACCAGGAAATCGCCTTGCTGGCAGCCTTGGAAAACATCGAGATCAACCCGGAACATCGGGCCAAGGTGATCCTGAATGAACGGACCGGCACGGTGGTCATGGGCGACAATGTCACCATCAGCCAGTTTGCCCTTTCCCACGGGAACCTGAGCCTGCAAGTCGCGCCCCCGCCCCTGCCGGGAACTCCGTCCAATGCTCCGGTCAATCCTATCGTGGTCGGCCAGAAGGTGGTGACCCTGCAACCGGGCGTGACCTTAGGCGAGATGGTAAAGGCTTTGAACTCGGTTGGCGTCGCCCCCCGTGACCTCATCGCCATTTTTCAGGCCATCAAGGCGGCGGGAGCCCTGCAGGCGGACCTGGAAATCATTTAGGAGCCGGACGGGAGCAATATGAATATTACCAGCGAAGCAACAGCGGGACTTAAGGGAAACGCCAATTCTGCCGATACGACCAAAGAAAAGAAACTCCGCGAGGCCTGCGCCGGATTTGAAGCCCTGATGATCAAGCAGATCCTGACCTTGGGCCACAAGAGCGTTCCCAAAAGCGGCCTGATTGACGGCGGCTATGGCGAGGAAATGTTTCAATCCATCCAGGATGACCAGATAGCCCAGAAAATGGCGGGAAGCAAAGGTCTCGGCTTTGGCGAAATGCTCTACCGGCAACTGTCGCAAGCCCACGTCCCAACGAGCAAGGAGAAATAGGCCATGCAGCACACACAAACGACAGGGCAGCACTCCCTGCCCGCCAGATTCTTCGAAGTCCTGGAGCAGGAAATCCTTCTTTCCCAGGACATGCTCGCCATCTTGAGCGAGGAGCAGAAAGCCCTGGTGGCCATGGACATGCAGGGGCTCATCCGCCTAAGCGGCAAGAAGGAAAACCGGCTGAGCCGCATCCAGGCCCTGGACTCACTGCTCGCCGACATGGCTAAAGAACTCCAGCCAGGAACAAACGCCAAAACAGCACGGCTCACCGCCCTCATCCCCCTGCTCAATCCGGAAGAAGGGGAAAAACTCGGCCAGTACCGGAAGAAACTGGCAGGACTGCGGGAAGAGATCATGGGCCGCAACCAGATCAACCGGCATTTTGCCGAGGATGTAAAAACCTACCTGAACGATGCCGTTTCCCTGATCACCAGCGGGATTACCGATCGCCCCATGTACGGCAATGCCGGCCCCAGAAGAACGGCCTCCCTGAATCAGCCTTCCTTTATCAGCAGAGCGGTCTAAGCCATGGGCCTCTCCTCCGTGCTGAACATCGCCAAACAGGCGCTCCTCGCCCACCAGCTTTCCATCGAGGTGGCGTCGAATAATATCGCCAATGTTGACACCCCCGGCTACACCAGGCAATCACTGGAACTGGAAGCCAACAATGCGACCCCCATCAGCGCCGGCATGCTGGGCGGCGGCGTCACGGGGACAAAAATCCTGCGAAGCTACGACCAGTTCATGGTGCAAGAGCTTGCCAGCCAGCAATCAGGCTTGGGCAACCTGCAGGCGCAGCAGGACTCCATGAAGCTGGTGGAAACCGTGTTCAATGAAGCGCCTGGCCTGGGCATCAACGACCTGATGAGTAAGTTCTGGAGCAACTGGCAGACCTTGGCCGACAGCCCGAATGTGCCCGCGACCAGACAGAGCGTGATCCAGTCAGCCCAGACGATCATTGATCAGCTGCATACCATGACCGGCCAAATAACCCAGGCCAAATCCGACATCGGGACCAGTCTTGACACGGCCGTGGGAAGTGTCAACTCCACCACCAGCCAGATCGCCAGTCTCAACGTGCAGATTGCCACGGCGGAATCCGCGTCCGGGGGCCAGGCCAACGATCTGCGCGACAAAAGGGACTCTCTGGTCCAGAATCTTTCCAAACTGCTGAAGGTCTCTTATTTTGAGGATAAGAACGGCAATTACACCGTTCTCATGGCCGATGGCCACAGCCTGGTGCAAGGCGATCAAGCCTCGAAGGTGAACTGGGCGAATGATCAGCTTCTCCTGGTAAGCAAAGACAGCAAGGGCGCCGAAACCACCCAGGCCATTGGCAACGGGGCTGCGCTGGGCGGCCAGATCGGGGGCTGGCTTGAGGTAAGCAACAATTTGGCCGAAGGGAACCCAAACAATATCCTTGGCCAATTGAATGCCTTTGCCAACTCCCTGATCCGCGAGGTCAACCAGCAGCATTCCCAGGGGGTCGGGCTTACCCTGTTCAGTTCTCCCCTGACCGGTTCGGAGCAGGACAATAATGTCGCCCGCCTCACCTCCACCCTGGACCCGAGCTCTGTCTCCGCAAACACGACCATCCCGGCGGGCACCATCACCATCAATGACCGGCCGGTGGGCAAAATCACCGGCGGCCCAGCGGTAAACGGCCTGGCCATGACCAAGGCCGCCAATGCCGTGACCGCCATCAACAATGCAGCGACCGGGGTCACCGCCAAGCTGACCACGCTGATGGCTGGCGCCGCAGTGACAGATCCGGGGGCCGCCAATGTCGGCAGTACCATCTCCTTTGACATCAACGGCGTTGCCGTTAACTACACCATAGCTCTCGGCGATGTCGGCGCCGGCAACGCCTCCACTTTTGCCGGCAATCTGGTTGGCGCCATCAATACCGCCCTGAACACCTATAATGGGCTGTCCACAACTGCCAATCCCATCACCATCCAGGCTGCGGTCGGAGACGGAACCACCAACGGCGGAGCGCTCAATGCCATTGTCCTTACAAATACCAAGCCAGGCGACCAGTCAAATATCATTGTCGGCAACCTGACCTCCTCCGTGGCCGGCGTTGCAGCTTCCACCGGTCTCACCGCCGGCACCTACAACGCCGACGCCACCCACAACACCGGACAGCTCACCCTGTTTTCCACCAGCACCTTCACCCTCAAGGCCGGTTCAAATGATTACATCCTGGCTCAGCTTGGCCTTACCGGACCCACCGTCTCTTCCTTTGACACGCAATCCGGAGATGGCACCATTCAATATGGCCCGGCCACCAAATCTGAAGGCCCGCTGCTCACCGGGTACAATTACGCTGACCAACTGGCCACGGACAAGGGCAGCTTTGATATCTGGCTTTACAACAAGGATGGCTCCCTGGCCATGCCCCAGCCCGTTACCGTTTCCCTGAACCGCGACTACGACCTGAACGACGTGGTCCACTCCATCAATGCCGCCATGACAAATGCCGGCGCCGCAGGCATGGTGACGGCCTCGATTTCCGGCAACAGCCTGTGTCTCACCCCGGACGCCACCCACCAGTTCGCCTTTGCCAACGACACCTCCAATTTTCTCCAGGTTGCCGGACTCAACACTTTTTTTTCTGGCAACAGCGCGGCAAGCATCGGCCTGAACAGCCTGATTACCAACGATCCCAACACCCTTACCGCAGCCACCGTCGGCTCGCAGGGACAAATATTTTCCGGGGACAACTCCAATGCCCTCAAGATCACGGCCATCCAGAACGATACGTCTGTTGCCTTCACCGGCGGCTCACCAAACACCCTGGATGGCTTTTATAATTCCCTGGTCGGCCAGGTTGGCAATACCACGAGCAGCCTCGGCCAGTCCTACGATTCCAGTGTGCTGATCAACCAGCAGGTGAGCGCCATGCGCGATTCGGTCTCCGGCGTTTCCCTGGACGAGGAAATGGCGAATCTGATCAAATACCAACAGGCATACACCGCCGCCGCCCGCCTCATCACCATGTCGGACGATATGATGAAGACCCTGCTTGCCGCGGTAGTGGGATAAAAGGAGAAAAGCCATGCGGATCACCACGCAGACCATCAATAACACGATTCTGACCAACCTCAACAATATCACCACCGGCATGGCCAAGCTCAATGCCCAGATTTCCTCGGGGAATCAGATGGCAACGATCTCCGATAACCCGGTCAATATGGTGACGGCCCTAATTCTCAGGACCAATCTCACCCAGATCACCAACTACCAGAACAATCTCAGTTTCGGCAACACGGCCATCAACGCCGCGGAAAACTCCCTCACCCAGATGAAGGATCTGACCATGCAGGCAAAGACCCTGGCGATTCAGCAGGTAAACGCCTCGGTAAGCCCGGAAAATCGGGCCAGCGCCGCGCAACAGGTCAACAACCTCTGGCAGGAGGCCATTACCCTTGCCAACAGCCAGGTGGCCGGCCAATACGTGTTCGGAGGCTACCGGACCACCGGCTACACGGCAGCGGAACCGGCGCCGTTTATCGCCGACATGGGGAGCGGGTATCAGGTCAACGGCAACAGCATTGCCGGCACGAGCCAGATGCTGACCGGAACGGTGGACAACACCCCCCCCGCCGACCTTGTTGCGGGCGATGTGCGGATCAACGGCACGGACATCGGTCCGGTCACGCTCAATGTCGCGGCCAGCAACGGCCTCAACATGAGCGGAGCGTTCAATCTCGCTACCAGTGTCAATGGCGCAGCCACCAGCCCGGCAGTCCCCGCAAAACTCACTACACTATACGCAGGTGCGACCGCCACGGCGGGAAACAACACCGTCTCCTTCACCTTAAACACCGTGCCGATCAGCTACTCGACAACGGCAGTCGATGCCTTAACAGCGGCGAATGATGCCATAGCCGCAATCAACAGCAAGAGCAACCTTACGGGGGTCACAGCGATACGCGGTACCGGCACCAATGGCGGAGGATTGAACTCCGTGGTTTTGCGCAACGCCCTAACCGGAGACCAATCGAACATCGCCATCGCAGCCTATACTGAATCTGGCCCCGGCAGCACGGGCCTCGCCAACGTCAACCAAGCCGCCGACGCCACCCACAACACCGGCCAGATTTCCCTTTCCTCCGCCGGAGCATTCACCATCACGACCAGCGCGGCCGACGACACCATTCTCAACCGCATCGGCCTCGGCGGCGGCAAAGGCTTTGCCGATACGGCAGGCGATGGCGTCCTGCGTTATGCGGCGCAAGGCATTGCCCTGGCAGCCGGCGATCTGACCATCAACGGCACCTCCATCGGTCCTTCCGTAGACGCCTCTGCCACAGCCAAGGCCAAAGTGATCAACGATGCTACCGCCACCACAGGAGTTACGGCCAATATCACCCCGGCCTCCCACACCGCCACGGGTGCGGTGGAAGCCGGCCCCCTCGGGCAAATGCAAACCGGCGATCTGGTCATCAACGGCGTGAACATCTTTGACGGCACCTCGACAACCAATGCCAACCCTGCCCCGGTCATCGCGGCGGATACGGACAACACCATCCTCAACGCCATCAACGCCAAAACCGGCAGCACCGGCGTCCTGGCCACCAGGAACAGCACCGGCGTTATCTCCCTGACCGCCATCGACGGAAGGAATCTGGAAATCCAGACCTCCATCAATGGCGAAAATATCACCCACCTGAACGGCACGCCTTCCGATACCGCTTATTACGGCTCCATACAGCTGACTTCAGCCAATCCGTTCTTTGTGGATACAACGCCGAGAGTCGGCTCCTTTGAACCTGGATTGGAAAACCTTGGCCTCGCAGGCGGCGCGGCCAAAACCGGCGAAAGCAAAGACATTGCCGGCGACGGCCAACTCCAGGTGGTCACCATCCGGAAAGATACGGGCAATGTCCGCTATGCCGGAGACCCCAACAACGATATGTCAGTCATGATTGGCTCGCAAAGCACCCTGTCCGTTGCCAAAAACGGGCAAGCGGCTGTGGCGGACACAGGGATCTTTACGACGCTCAAACAATTTGAAAATGCCTTGAATGGGGTAAAGTTCAGCACCGTCACCGGAACCTATCAGGCCACGGACATCAACGCCACGCTTGGCAGCGGCGCCACCGGCCTTGAACAGGCGGATACCCCCTTTACCAATGGCGCCATTTCTGTAACCGTGACTGACAATTCCTATTCTCCGCCCAGAAATTCGACCATGGATGTCGGGGTGGATACCACAAAGGACAGCCCCGCATCCATTGCCGCCAAAATAAACGGCATTCCGGGGATGACCGCCGCCTGGAACGCCGACGGCACCCTGAAGCTGCAGACCAGCGACACAAGCCGGTATTCCTTTACCGTCACCGACACCAGCAACTTTCTTGCGATGGCGGGCATCACCAACGAACAAATGCAGGTTCAGGCGATCAACAAGTCCATTGGCGACTTCGATACGGTAATGAACAACGTGACAAACCAGGTCTCCGATTTCGGCGCCCGTTCGAACCGGATCACTGTCCAGCAACAGATTTATTCAAACCTTGGGCTGTCCACCAAGTCAAATCTTTCGGACAAGGAAGACACCGATCTCACCCAGGCCGTGATGGATCTCCAAAGCAAAACAACCGCCTACCAGGCGGCATTGTCGGCGGCTGCCAAAACCATGCAGCTGAGCCTGGTGGACTTCCTCAAGTAAGCATTGTTTTCTCTTTGTAAAAAAGGGAGAATACGTTCAGGGAAGAGCGTACTTCGTTATCAATCAAGCCAGGGAGGGCGACACAGTGCTGATACTTGCCAGAAAGACAGGAGAAGCCATTGCCATCGGCGACGGCATAAAGATCCGGGTTCTTGAGATAAAGGGCGGCCAGGTGAAGATCGGGGTCGAAGCCCCGGCCGAGGTCATGGTCCACCGGGAAGAAATCTATCTCCGGATCATGGAGGAAAACACCAGGGCGGCAGCGGAGGCCCCCGCAGATCTTTCCTCCCTCGCCTCTGTTTTCAGCGGCGACAAGACACGGATTAAACCGCCGCCCACAGGCGGCAAATAACAGATTTATACACAACACGGGAAATGAAACGAGATGAGAACAACCACACGCCGCCACACTGCTCTTCAGCCCCGAGGGAGAAGGAGAAAAGGATGATGCCCGCCATGGCCACAACAACCTGCACTGAAAAACAAGGGGAAATCTCGGTGTCCACCAGCCGCTTCGGCGCACTGTCGGTAAACCCGGAGAAGATCATCACCATGACCTCCCCTTTTCTGGGCTTCCCTGGCTCAAAACGGTTCATCGTCAAGCCACACGGGGAAAACTCGCCGTTTCTCTGGCTTCAGTCCCTGGACGACCCGAAGCTCGCCTTTGTGCTCATCCAGGCCGCCCTCCTGATCCCGCAATACCAGCCGGAAATTTCCACCCTTATCCGGCAGGAGTTGCAAGCCTCGCCGGATCAAGCCTTGGAAGTCCTGCTCATCCTGACCGTCCCCAGGGAAAACCCCGAAGGGATGACGGCCAACCTGCTTGGTCCGGTGGTGATCAACTCCGACAAACGGCTGGCCAAACAGGTATTGCAGGATCCCACGCGCTACGATGCCTGCTGGCCTGTTTTCGTCATGGAAAATGCGGAATAACAGGGGCAACGGCAAGTGACAGGAATACGCGAAAAGGCCGGAACTAGTTGGAGGAAAACCGGAGAAAAGAAAGAAATGGGGCTCGGACTCGACTGGCCGTTACTCCACCACGGTCTCGGAAAGCAGGCTGCTCATCATTTTATCGGCAATCCGGTGAGGATCGAGCAGATATTGGCCGCTGGCAATATCTGCCTTGAGCGTCTGAACCTTGTCCGCACGAACTTCCGGAGTCTGCGCAATAACATCCCTGGCCTTCTGCACGTCCATGGAACCAGCCGACAGCACCACGCTATCCGTTGGCAGGACAGCCTTGTCAGCCTTGGAAGCCGAAGAGCGTTCAGATTTCTTAACCTGAACCTTCTCTGTTTTGATCGGAGGAAAAACGCCAGTTAGTTTCATGACCAAATCCTTGCTTCCCTGCAGGTTCTTTGTTGCCGCCCATGGATATTGAGGCTCCGGGACACCCTGTCCCTACACTCATCCACACCTTCTGTATTTATCATATCGGACTTTTACTTACAAACTTAAAAATAAAAAATCTCTCTCGAAAAACCACGGCAATTCAAACGGAAACCACACATTATCCCCCGGAACTTCAACCTGGTCTTCCTCGACAGGGCGCGATCCGGCCGCACATGTTGCACAACAGGACGCGGGCCGGTGTTGCCAAACCACCACGCGGCTGGTAGTATCTTGCCCCATGATCCAGCAAGAGCCTGTTTACCTCATCGACGGCAGCGCCTACATCTACCGGGCCTACCATGCCATTGCTCCGCTCACCAACAAGAGCGGTCTGCCCACCCATGCCGTGTACGGGTTCACCAACATCCTGCTCCGGGTTCTGCGGGAAAAGGCGCCCAGGTTTCTCGGCATCGCCTTTGACGTCCGGGGCCCCAACTTCCGCCATGAAATGTACCCGGCCTACAAGGCAAACCGGCCTGCCATGCCCGAGGATCTTGCCTGCCAGATCCCCTATATTAAGGAGATTGTCGCAGCCCACAACATCGCCTGCCTGGAGCGCCAGGGCTATGAGGCCGACGACCTTCTCGCCTCCGCGGCCAAAAAACTGGCCGCCCAGGGACACCCGGTGATCATCGTCTCCGGGGACAAAGATCTCCTGCAGCTGGTCTCGGAGTCCATCACCGTCTGGGACCCCATGCGGGACGTGTTCATGGACCCGGTCGCGGTACGGAAAAAATACAATATTGCGCCGGAACAGCTCGTCGATTTTTTTGCCCTGATGGGCGACAGTTCGGACAACGTGCCCGGCGTGGCGGGCATCGGCCCGAAAACAGCGGAGAAGCTGATCAATCAATGCGGTTCGCTGGATGATCTTTACCGGAATATCGAGACGGTGTCCCAGGCAAAGCTTAAGGAAAAACTTCTGGCCAGCCGGGAGAACGCCTTTCTCTCCCGCCAACTCATCACCCTCAAGGAAGATCTTGCCACGCCGGAGCTGCAGGAATACGAAATCCCCGAGCCCAACGAGGAAAAACTCCGGGAGATCTACACCTTTCTCGATTTCAGCCGTCTGCTGAAAGCCGAGATCTCCGGGGTTGCCCTTGAGACCAAGGGATTCCGGCTGATCACCACGGAGAAGGAGCTTGAGAGCGTCTGCCCGCAGCTGGCCAAGGCCCCCTTTCTGGTGCTGGACACGGAAACCACCTCCCTTGACCCGCTGGTGGCCGAACTGGTGGGCATCTCGCTCTGCACCACAGCCGAGGAGGCCTATTACCTGCCCATCGGCCACCGGAATTCCAGCGGCACCCTGCTCCCCGGCCAGCTGGACCTGGCCCTGGTCAAAAAAAGCCTGGCCCCGCTTTTTTCCGACCCCCATCTGCCCAAGCTCGGCCATAACCTCAAGTTCGATCTGGCCATTTTGGAAGGCCAGGGATTCCGCCTGACCGGCCCTCTGTGGGACACCATGATCGCCTCCTACCTCCTCGACCCTTCCCGCCGTTCCCAGAAGCTCGACGACCTGTGCCTGGAGATGCTCGGCAAGCGCTTGACCAGCTTCGGCGAAGTCACCGAAGGCGACAAGCGGCCGGACAGCTTTGCCTATGTTGCCCCGGAGGCGGCCAAGGACTATTCCTGCGAGGATGTGGTCGGCGCCTTTCTGCTCTGGCAACGGCTCCACCCCCAGCTCGAACAGTTTGGCCTCTGGGAACTTTTCTCCACCCTGGAGATGGCGCTGGTGCCCATTCTGGTCCAAATGGAACAGACCGGCATCACCGTGGACCAGGGTCAGCTGCACCGTCTGTCCGAGGATTTCGGCCTCCAGCTGGCGGAGCTGGAAAGGACCATCTATGATCTGGCCGGGGAGGAGTTCAACATCAATTCCACCCGCCAGCTCGGCGAGATCCTCTTTGCCAAACTGCGTCTGCCCCAGGGGCGGAAGACCAAAACCGGCTATTCCACCGATGTCAAGGTTCTGGAAACCCTGGCCCGGCAGCACGACCTGCCCGCGGCGATCCTGGCCCACCGAAGCTTAAGCAAGCTCAAGAACACCTATGTGGACAGGCTGCCGGAACTCATCCATCCCAAAACCGGGCGGGTCCACACCTCCTTCAACCAGACGGTCACCGCCACCGGCCGGTTGAGCAGCAGCAACCCCAACCTGCAAAACATCCCGATCCGCACCCCCGAGGGGCAGAAGATCCGGGCCGCCTTCGTCGCCGCGCCGGGCCAGCTCTTTTTGTCGGCGGATTATTCCCAGATCGATCTGCGGGTCATGGCCCATTATGCCCAGGATCCGGCCCTGCTGGCCGCCTTCCGCGCGGGCCAGGATGTGCACAGCCAGACTGCGGCCGAGATCTTCAGGGTCAACCCGGCCTTTATCTCACCGGAGATGCGGCGGGTGGCAAAGACCATCAACTTCGGGATCATTTACGGGATCAGCGCCTTTGGCCTGGCAGCCCAGCTCAACCTGAGCCGCAAGGAGGCTGCCACCTTCATCGAACGCTACTTCGCCCACTATGCCGGGGTGAAGCGTTTCATGGAGGAGATCGTCGAAAAGGCCCGGCAGGACGGCTTTGTCACCACCCTGCTCAACCGGCGGCGGTTGCTGCCCGACATCAACAGCTCCAACAAGGCCAGCCGCGAATTCGCCGAGCGCACCGCGATCAACACCCCCATCCAGGGCACGGCCGCCGACATCATCAAACTGGCCACCATCGCCGCCACCCGACGCCTCACGGAACAAGGCCTGTCCGCCCGGCTCCTGCTCCAGATCCACGACGAGCTGGTCTTTGAGGTTCCGGCCCAGGAAATCGAGGTGACCGGCGCCGTGGTCAAGGAGGCCATGGAAGGTGTCATGCTCCTTGACGTTCCCCTGGTGGTGAATACGGTGGTGGGGGAAAATCTGGCCAAGGTATAAGGGCCGGGAGCACATCCTCCCCATGCCGGTTAAATCGGTTGACTGTTTTCCTGAAAAAAATTAGGATAACGTCCTGAATTTCAAACAAAACAGCCTTCTCATTACTACACAGGTGACACATGCTCGACTTCATGCGCCGCAAGGCTCAATCGACCTATATCCAGGCCGCCATCCTGATCATTATCCTGGTTTTTGTCTTCTGGGGGGTAGGAAAAACCCAAAAAGGCGGCGGCCCGGACGCCATTGCCACGGTCAATGGTCAGGCCATTACCTCGCAGCAGTACCAGCGGCTCTATAAACAGACCATCGACCGCTACCAGCAACAGTTCGGCGGCACCCTGCCGGCTGGGCTTCTTGAGGCCCTCAATCTGAAGCAGCAGATATTGAACCAGATGATTCAGGAGCTGCTCATGCAGCAGGGCGCCAAGGAAGCAGGGCTGATTGTCGGCAGCGACGAGGTGCGCAAGGTTATCCAGGGCATGGATGCCTTCCGGGAAAACGGGGTCTTCAATCTCGACCGCTACAAGAAGTTGCTGGCCTCCTCACGGATGACCACTACCGATTTTGAAAACAGCGTGCGCAACGACCTCCTCCACACCAAGATTCTCACCTATCTCTCCCAATTCGTCCGGGTCTCCGACAGCGAGCTCGAAGACCGTTTCGCCTTTGACAACGATCAGATCAAGCTCGAATATGTCGCCTTCAGCGCGGATGGTTTCCGGAGTAAAGGTCCGGTTGCCGACCAGGAGCTGAAGCCATTTTTTGAGGGCCGCAAGCAGTCCTACCTGACGGAACCGCAGGTCAAACTCCGATACATCACCTTTCTCAATGACCAGGCCGCGGCCAGCATTCAGGTGAGCGATCAGGATATTGAGCAATACTACAAGATGAACCCCGATAAATTTTCCACCCCGGAGCTCCGCCAGGCCCGGCACATCCTCATCCGCTCGGACGCCAAGGACAGCGCCGAACTGAAGGCCGCCAAGCGCAAAAAACTGGAGGCGATCCTGGCGCTGGCCAAGGCAGGCAAGGATTTCAGCCAACTGGCCAGGGAGTATTCCGAGGATTCCACCGCAAAAAACGGCGGCGACCTCGGCTTTTTCAGCAAAGGCCAGCTGGTCCAACCCTTTGCCGAGGCAGCCTTTGCCCTCAAGGAAGGGGAGGTCAGCCAGATTGTGGAAACACCGTTCGGCTTCCACCTCATCAAGCTTGAGAAAATCAAGCCGGCAAGCGTGACCCCCCTTGCGGCGGCGCGGGAACAGATCGTCAATGAAATCAAGGCCCAGCGCGGCAAGGAGCTTACCTTCCAGCAGGCAAACCGGGCCTACGAGGGAATCATCCAAGCCGGCAGCCTGGACAAGTATGCGGCCACCTCGACAACGCCGGTGGAGACAACCGACTATTTTTCCCAGACCAATCCCCCCAAGGCCCTGGCGGGACAGCCCGCGCTGCTCAAAACCATCTTCGGCCTGAAAAAAGGCGAACTGAGTTCGCTCCTTGAAATCAAAGGCGGCTACGCCATTCTTTACATTGACGAGGTGAAGGAACCACAGGTCCCGCCGTTGGCCGAGGTTCGCGCCAGGGTGGAAAAGGATTTTCTTGACGATCAGGCCTATGCCAAGGCCAAGGAAGCGGCCTTCACCCTGCTGGCCCAGGCAAGGAAGGAAGGCTCCCTTGCCGCTGCGGCGGAAAAGACAAAGAGCCCCGTTCAGGAAACCTCTTTTTTCACAAGAAGCCAGCAGGCGGCCAGCGGCTTGCCCGCCTCCGTCGCCGCGCAGGGGTTGAACCTCAGCGCAGCCTCACCCTATCCCAAGGAGATCGGAGAGAACAACAACACCTTTTATGTCCTCCATTTCAAGGAAAGCAAACCAGCCGGCGAGGCAGCATTTGCCAGTCAAAAAGAAGCGCTCCGGAAAACGCTGACCCAGGAAAAACAGATGCAGGTCATGGGCGCCTGGCTCGCTTATCTGCAAAGCCGGGCCAAAATCACCACCGACAAGAAATTCATGGAATAGAAAAAACCCCGGCGCACAGGGAGGCGGGCAACTCCGCCTCCCTGTGCGCTACTTGCGGGGGCGCGGACCCCAGACATCCCCAAAGCGCTCCATCCACCAGTCTTCCCCCTCAAGGGGCTGATCCTCCCCCGGCACCAGGGGGATTCTGTATTTTTTCGCATATTCCAAAAGAATCTGGCACGCTTCGGTGAGTCTGTGCATTTCCAGCCGCTGCCCCTCCGTCCCCCCTGGCCCCTCTGGTCTGTGGTGGGCAAGATCGGGATGATGCTCCTTGGAGAGCCGGCGGTACGCCTTTTTTATCTCCGCCAGGGTCGCCTGATCCGGCAACCCCAGGAGATTCTTGGCCGCCACGATTTTTTTCCATTCATCATTGGTCATGATCGTCCGGCCCCGGCGGCTCCTTTCTCCAGCTCTTTTCTTCGTGCTTCATGAGCCGGTCGATGTTGTCCCGGTGCTTGTCCCAGATCAAGACCCCGATTGCCAGAGCCAGCAGGGAGTTGCTCAGCGACCCGGACAGCAGCCAGACCAACCCCGGCATCAGCAGCGCCGCGGTGAGCGAGCCCAGGGAAACATAGCCCCAGTTATAGACCACCCCGGCAAAAAGAAGCAGATCGATGAGCGCGGCCACCGGCGCCAGATAGAGAAAAATGCCCAGCGCCGTTGCCACGCCCTTGCCGCCCTTAAACTTCAGATACACCGGGTAGAGATGTCCGAGAAAAGCGGCGCCGCCGCAGAGCGCCACCCAAAGCTCCCTCTGACTGCCATTGGCCAGCAGCCGCCCCGCGACCAGCATGGGCAGAACAGCCTTGAGCGCATCGCAGACCAGGGTCAGGACCCCGAGTTTCTTGCCGGCCAGACGGGCAACATTGGTGGCGCCGATGTTGCCGCTGCCAGCACCCCGCACATCAATGCCTGCCGCTTTTCCCAAAACCAGGCCAAACGGGATTGAGCCTACGAGATATGAACCGATAACCAAGAGATATTCCATGCCGCTCCTGCCACGTTATGGAGAATGAAAATATGTTCCGCGCTCGCAACTTAAACCGCAAGGCGACATTTTTCATGCTTATTTTTTGCTTTTCGCCGCCGGCGTTCCGGCTTTCAGCCACGTCCGGTGAAAAAAATCAAAACCGGACGAAAAAACTCTTTCTTCTTGATTTAAGTCAACGCCCCGGGGGATAATCAACGCTATAGTTTGCACAACAAATGCACCAATACGGGTTACACCAACCTTTACATCCAAACAAGGAGAGTGCCATGTTTTGCAACCAATGTGAACAGACCGCCAAGGGAACCGGATGCACCGCCATCGGAGTCTGTGGAAAAAACGAAGCCGTGTCCGGACTTGAAGACCTGCTTACCCATGCGGTCCAAGGGCTGTGCCTGGTGGCCACCGCCGGCCGCAAGGTCGGGATTGTTGACAACGGGGTTGACCGCTTCACCTGCGAGGCGATCTTTTCCTGCCTCACCAATGTGGATTTTGACCCGAGCCGCTTTGAGGTCCTGATCCGCAAGACCGTCGAGCTGCGCGAGTCTTTAAAGAAAAAGGTCCTGGCAGCGGGCGGCAAGATTGATTCCCCCGCCCTGGCAGCCACCTTTATCCCGGCGGGCAACCTGCCCGGTCTGGAAGCCCAGGGCGCAGCCCTGAACTTCATCAATACCCTGGACGCCAATCCGGACCTGCAATCCTTAAAGCAGATCACCATGTACGGCCTGCGCGGCTTAGCGGCCTATGCCGACCATGCCGCGATCCTCGGCAAGGAAGACGACGCGGTCTATGCCTACATCCATGAGGCCATGGGTGAGCTGACCCGCAAGGATTTGGGCCTCGACCAGCTGGTGGGACTTGCCCTGAAATGCGGCGAGGTAAACCTCAAGGCCATGGAGCTGCTCGATGCGGGCAACACCACCACTTACGGCCATCCGGTTCCCACCCCGGTGCCGCTGGGGCATATCCCGGGCAAGTGCATCCTGGTCACCGGCCATGACCTCAAGGATCTGGCCATGCTCCTGGAGCAGACCAAGGGCAAGGGGATCAACATCTACACCCATGGGGAGATGCTGCCCTGTCACGGCTACCCGGAGCTGAAGAAATACCCCCATTTCTACGGCCACTTCGGCACGGCCTGGCAGAACCAGCAGAAGGAGATGCCCGAATTCCCCGGGGCCATCCTGTTCACCACCAACTGCATCCAGAAGCCGAAAGACTCTTACAAGGACAACGTCTTTACCACCGGTCTGGTCGGCTGGCCCGATGTGGCGCACATCGGCGCGAACAAAAACTTCAGCCCGGTCATCAACCGGGCCCTGGCCCTGCCCGGCTTCACGGACACCCTCGACAAGGACTCGGTCCTGGTGGGCTTTGCCCGTAACACCGTCCTGGGCGTGGCCGACAAGGTCATCGCCGCGGTCAAGGCCAAGGCCATCCGCCACTTCTTCCTGGTGGGCGGCTGCGACGGGGCCAAGCCGGGCCGCAACTACTATACCGAGCTTGTGGAACAGATCCCAGCGGACTGCATGGTCCTGACCCTGGCCTGCGGCAAGTTCCGCTTCTTTGACAAGAAACTGGGCGACATCGGCGGCATCCCGCGTCTGCTCGATGTGGGCCAGTGCAACGATGCCTACTCGGCCATCCAGATCGCCGTGGCCCTAGCCGGGGCCTTTGAGTGCGGGGTCAACGACCTGCCGCTCTCCCTGGTGCTTTCCTGGTACGAGCAGAAGGCGGTGGTCATCCTCCTGACCCTGCTGAGCTTAGGCATCAAGAATATCCGGCTCGGACCGACCCTGCCCGCCTTCATCACCCCCAACGTGCTGGATGTGCTGGTAAAAAACTTCGCCATCAAGCCGGTAACCACCCCGGCCGAGGATCTGAAGGCCATCCTCGGATAAAGGGATTCGGCTGCCGGCGATCAGCCTTCAGCCTGTGCTGATCGCCGGCAGATTGACAGATCGAACAAAAAAAGGACAACGACCATGCAGTGCCCCGGACAGGACAGCCGCTACTGGGACGCCAACGCCGTATTCGAGGCAACCTGCCCCAAATGCGGCAACAGTGTCGAGTTTTTCAAGGACGACTCCAGCCGCAAATGCAGCAAGTGCGGTGCCAAGATGCTCAACCCCAACAACGACTTCGGCTGCGCCTCCTATTGCCCCTACGCCGCGCAGTGCCTGGGCTCTTTGCCCCCGGAGCTGCTGGCCAAGAAGCAGGAAGTGCTCAAGGAACGGGTGGCCGTGGAGATGAAACGCTACTTTGGCGACGACTTCCGCCGCATCGGCCACGCCGGCCGGGTGGCCCGTCATGCCGGGGAGATCGCCGCGCAGGAGGAGTGCAACCCGGCGGTGGTGGCGATCACCGCCTATCTCCACGACATCGGCATCAAGGAAGGCGAACGCAAGCACAACAGCTCATCGCCCAAATACCAGCATATCGAGGGGCCGCCGGTGGCCAGGGATATCCTCACCGGACTGGGCGCGCCGCAACCGCTCATCGACGAGGTCTGCGACATCATCGGCCACCACCATGTGCCGAGGCCGGTTGAGACCATGAACTTCAAGGTGCTCTACGACGCTGATCTGATCACCAATCTTGAAGAAAAACAGAAGGATGCGCCTACTCCCCCGGCGCATCTGCAAAAAATCATCGCCCGCTCCTTCCTCACCAAGGCAGGAGCCGCCCTGGGCGCCAAGGTGCTGCTCAGGGGATAACGGAGACACGTAACTATCCAGCAGCGCCACATCTGCTTCGCCGTTGCGCTGCTGTCATCAGCCTGCTTATGTGCAATAGCACACTTCGCAGACCTCTTCCGCGCATCTGCGGCACTGCTGAACAGTTACATTCTGTATTTTTTAGTCCAATTCCGGCATCAAGCTGGATAGTTACGGAGACACAGCCATGAAAATAATGCGAAAGATTATTGAGATAGACGAGTCCTTGTGCAACGGCTGCGGCCAGTGCATTATTTCCTGCGCGGAAGGCGCCCTGCAGATCGTGGACGGCAAGGCAAGGATGCTGGCGGAAAAGTATTGCGACGGTCTGGGCGCCTGCCTGGGCGAGTGCCCCACCGGCGCGCTGCGCATCATCGAGCGGGAGGCCGAGGACTTTGACGAAGAGGCGGTGGAAGAACTGCTCAGCAAAAGAGACGAGGCAAAAAGACACCCCGCCCCGCCCGTTGGCGGCTGTCCCTCGGCCAGATTGCAGACCTTCGCCCCTGCCACTCCCTGCCAGACGGCCAATATCCCGGTCCAGCTTGGCGCGGCCACCGGTTCCGCCCTGAGCCACTGGCCGGTGCAGATCCGGTTGGTGCCGCCCAGTGCGCCCTTTCTCAAGGGTGCCGACCTCCTGATCGCGGCGGACTGCGTGCCGGTGGCCTATCCGGACTTTCACCGCGATCTCCTGAGCGGCAAGGTGGTCATGCTGGGCTGCCCGAAATTCGACGAGGTGGAAAACGCTATCCAGAAGTTCACGGAGATCTTTGCCACGTCAGGGATCAAAAGCATCACCATGGCCATCATGGAGGTGCCCTGCTGCGGCAACATGCGGTATATTGTTTCCCAGGCCCTTAGCCGTTCCGGACAGGCCATCCCCGTGCAGGAGGTGATTATCTCCGCCCGCGGGGAACGTCTCCGCCAGGGTGGTGTGCCCTCCTAATTACCAGAAACACCGAGCCAATATTTCCCCTTTTGTTTCCCTGAAAAAGAGGGTACAAAGAATCTATTTTGGTAAAAGATTAACAGTTCGTAACCGTGGCAACCATTTACCCAGGAGAAATTCATGCAAACCATAAAATTCACGGCGGCAAAGATCCGCGTTCTGACCATCACCCTTGCCCTCTTCGCCCTGATGGCGAGCGGGGCTCAGGCCGCCGCCACCAAGGTGCCGGACTTCAGCCTGCCCTCGGTAAAAGATGGTTCCATGGTCAAGCCCAGCGGCTACCAGGGCAAGGCAATGCTCATCAATTTCTTTGCCACCTGGTGTCCTCCCTGCCGCAAGGAAATCCCCTCGCTCATTCAGCTCCAGAAAGATTTCGGCCCGAAAGGCTTCACTGTGCTCGGCATCTCCACCGACCAGGGCACCGCTTCCATGGTTGAAAAATTTGCCCAGAAAATGGAGATCAACTATCCCGTTGTTCTCAGCGATTCGCAAACCCCAAGGGCCTTCGGCGGCATCCTTGGCATTCCCACCTCGTTTCTCGTGAACAAGGAGGGCAATGTGGTCAAGCGCTATGATGGCTATGTCGATCACCAGACCCTGGTGAACGACCTCAACGCCATCCTCAAATAAAAAGCGAATTTTCCGGTTGACATTCTACCCCCCTGTCGGATAGTTTCTGAATGGCTATTCATTATTTTCCTGTTTCGCATAACAGGACATTCCCAAATACAACTTAGGAGGAGAAAAAGATGAGCAAGAAGATGATTTCCCTGGCAATGGCAGTGGCTTTCGTGGCAGGCTTCGCAGCAGTATCCTTTGCTGGCAAGTGCAAAGTAACCGCGGTTGAAGGCAACAAGGTAACCGTTGATTGCGCCGGCGCTGTATCCACAGTGGAAGGCACCGCCAAGGTTGGCGACATGGTAATGGTAAAAGACGGCAAGATCGAAGCCGCCAAGAAGAAAAAAGCCATCGAGGGTTGCTAATCCCCTTTTGATGACCTGTTACAGGTTTATCTAAAAAGCCCGGCCTCTGGCCGGGCTTTTTTTATTGAGACACCCAAACCCCCATCAGTATTTACTTTTCCTCATCCCTTTCGTATAGTGCCAGACCATGAACATCTTCACCGCAACCATATTCGGCATCATCCAGGGCGCCACGGAATTCCTGCCCGTCTCCAGCTCGGCCCACCTGGCCCTGGCCCATTATTTTCTCGGCGCCCAGGAATCCGACCTGGCCTTTGACGTAGCCCTCCATCTCGGCACCCTCTTGGCCATCCTCGCCTATTTCCGTGATGATTTCTGGCAGATGGGCAAGGCCGTCATTGGCCTCCACAAAGAGCCCGCGGAAACACAGCGTCTGCGCAAGATGGCTCTCTTCATTGCCCTCGCCACCATCCCTGGCGCCTTGGCCGGTCTCTTGCTGGAAAAAACCGCAGAAAACTATTTCCGGCATCCGGCCATGGTGGCGGCAGCGCTGGCCGGCGCCGGCCTGCTCTTGCTCCTTGCGGACCGTGCTGGCAAACGCGCCCGCAACTTTGAAACAATAAGACTGGTTGATGCCCTGCTCATCGGCCTTTCCCAGGCCTGTGCCATCATCCCGGGGGTGTCGCGGAGCGGCAGCACCATCACCTGCGGTCTTGCCATGGGACTCACCCGGCAGGCGGCGATCCGTTTTTCCTTTCTGCTTTCCGCCCCCATCATCTTCGGGGCAGGGGTTCACGAAATTCCGAAGATTATCAAAAACGGGTTGCTTGCGGGGCAAACCATGCTCTATGTCTCAGGATTTCTGGCCGCGGCAATCTCCGGCTACCTGTTCATTGCCTGCATCATGCAGTACATCCGGGCCAGGAGCTTTGCCATTTTTGCTTACTACCGCTTTCTGCTTGCGGCCTTGGTCTTTGTCGCCCTTTTCCTGCAACGATAACATCACCGGCGTCCTTCGCCGCCTGGGAGACCCTGATGGATCCTGCGCAGCTTCCTGAAAAACAGTATGCCCGGCTCCGGGAAATCCGGAAAACCTACAAGGTGGACTTCGATCCTCTGCGTCTGCGCGGCAAGGAAATTCAGCTGCTGCAAGTCACCGACCTCGAACCGCTCCTGGCCGGGAAAGATCCCTTTCAGGATGTGGCAGACTTTCCCTTCTGGGTGAAACTCTGGGAAGCCGCCATGGTCCTGGCGGACCTCATGCTCACCACCCCGCCGGCCAAAGAGGGGCAGACCCTGATCGAACTCGGCGCCGGCCTCGGCGCGCCAGGCCTTGCCGCCGCCCTGGCAGGCTACCGGGTAACCCTGACCGATTACGAGCCCCATATTCTTGATTTTGAGCGGGTCAGCGCCGCGGCCACCGGGCTCAAGGGGGTGGAATGCCGGATGCTCGACTGGCTGAAACCGCCGACCCTGCCGCGCTTTGACACCATCATCGGCGCGGAGATCCTCTTTAGGGAAGAATTTTTCGCGCCGCTTTTGAACATCTTCCGCTCGCTGCTGGCGGAGCAGGGGGTCATCTATCTGGCCCACGATGTCCGCCGCAAAAGCCTGCCAAAATTTCTCCTGCTGGCGGAAAAAGAATACGAGATCGCGGTGAGCAGCCGCAAGATGCGCAGCCAAGGCAAGGAATTGACCATCATCGTCAACCGCCTCACCAAACGGGCCTGAGGGACAGATGCGCTATCAGGATATTGACTGGGACACCATGTGGCGGGAATCCAGAGCCCACAAGTCCTGGAAAAAGAAAAAAAGCGGCGACTGGGACCGGCGGGCCGCCTCGTTCGCCGAACGCAACCTCGATTCGCCCTTTGTCGCCCAATTTCTCGCCCATCTCGAGGTCGAGCCGGAGTGGAGCGTGCTCGACGTGGGCAGCGGTCCCGGCACCCTGGCCATCCCCCTGGCCGGCCAGGTGCGGCGGGTCACGGCCCTCGACTATTCCGCAGCCATGCTTGGCGAACTAAAGAAGCAGGCCAAGGCCGCGGGCCGGGACAACATCACCACCGTCCAAGGCTCCTGGACCGACGACTGGCAAACGCTCGCCATTCCCCGCCACGAGGTGGCCATTGCCTCCCGCTCCCTGTCGGTGGACGACCTGAAAGGGGCGTTGCGCAAGCTGAACGATTGGGCCAGCCGGGCAGTCTACGTCGTGGACCGGGTGGGGGCCGGACCCTTTGACCCGGATCTTTTTAGAGCCATCGGCCGCACGTTCGAGCCCGGACCGGATTATATCTTCACGGTCAATATCCTATACTCCCTGGGCATCCACGCCCGGGTCGACTTCCTCACCCTGGACAGCACAAGAACCTACTCCTCACGGGAAGAAGCCCTGCAATCGTACCGCTGGATGGTGGATGACCTGACCGCCGATGAGGAAAAACTGCTTACCGCTCACGTGGATGCGCGCCTGAACCGGATCGGTGAAAGGTGGCAACTCGCCAGACAGACCCCGCCCCGCTGGGCCCTGATCTGGTGGCCCACCCAGGGCTGATTTGCATATTCCCGCCAACCCCGCTATAATACGATACTTTTCAAGCACACCCCTGAACGAACAATAAAAGACCCCCAAACCATGCCAAAATCCAATCAATACGACCTCATCGTCATCGGCGCGGGCCATGCCGGCTGCGAAGCCGCCCTGGCTGCGGCCCGGATGGGATGCCGCACCGCAGTGCTGGTCATCAACGCCGACACCATCGGCGCCATGAGCTGCAACCCGGCCATCGGCGGTCTGGCCAAGGGGCATCTGGTCAAGGAAATCGACGCCCTGGGCGGGGAGATGGCAAAAAACATCGACGCCACCGGCATTCAGTTCCGCCGCCTCAATACGCGCAAGGGCCCGGCGGTCTGGTCTTCCCGGGCCCAGGCCGACCGCCTCCTCTACCGGCTGCGGATGAAGTCGGTGCTGGAGCACCAGGAAAACCTCCATATCCGGCAGGGAATTGCCGACCGTCTGCTCATAAAAGACGGAGCCATAGCCGGGGTTATCACCTCCCTGGACGAGGAGCTCACCGCCCGGGCAGTGGTTATCGTGACCGGCACCTTTTTAAACGGCCTGGTCCACATCGGCCTGAAAAATTTCCCGGCCGGCCGCCTGGGCGATGTGCCTTCGCTTAAGCTGCCCCTGCACCTCAAGGAGCTGGGCTTTGCCATGGGGAGGATGAAAACCGGCACCACCCCGCGCCTGGACGGCACCACCATTGATTACCGCGAACTCGAAGCACAGCACAGCGACGAGCCGCCCAACCTCTTTTCATTCAGCAACCGGGGCAAGCGGCCGGTGCTGCCCCAGCGCCCCTGCCACATCACCTACACCAACCCCACGACCCACGCGATCATCCGGGCAGGCACCGACCGCTCTCCCATGTATACCGGGATTATCGAAGGGGTGGGGGCGCGCTATTGCCCGTCGGTGGAAGACAAGGTCATGCGCTTCCCGGAAAAGGAGCGGCACCAGATCTTTCTGGAACCGGAGGGGCTGGACACGGTGGAGATCTATCCCAACGGCTTGCCCACCAGCCTGCCCATGGATGTGCAGCACGCCATGCTCCGCAGCATCAAGGGGTTGGAGAATGTCGCCGTCATCCGGCCCGGCTATGCCATTGAATACGATTATGTCGATCCGCTGGAGCTGCACCCCTCTCTTGAAACAAAACGGATCCGAGGGTTGTTTCTGGCCGGGCAGATCAACGGCACCTCGGGCTACGAAGAGGCTGCGGCCCAGGGGCTGATCGCCGGGATCAACGCGGTCAAGTATGTGCGGGAAGAAGAACAGCTCATCCTGAACCGCTCCCAGGCATACACCGGGGTGCTGATCGACGACCTGGTCACCAGGGGCACCAAGGAACCGTACCGGCTCTTCACCTCCAGGGCGGAATATCGGCTGCTGTTGCGGGAGGACAATGCCGACCTGCGGCTGGGGGAGATCGGCCGCAGCTTGGGGCTGGTGACGGACGAGACCTACCGTTTGTTTCTGGCCAAAAAACAGGCCATCGAGGAAACCATTGCCCTGTTCAACACCACCCAGATCCGGCCCAAGCAAGAGCTCAACGACCGGCTGGTGGCCATGGGCAGCGCCACCCTCAAAACCGCGGGGAGCGGTGCCGACCTCCTGCGCAGGCCGGAGATGGATCTGCATACCGTGGCCCAACTCACCGGCATCTCCCTGCCGCGTCCCGGGCAAGAGGTGACGCAGGAGGTCGAGCTGGCCATCAAATACCATGGCTACATCGAGCGGCAGAGCGAGCAGGTGGACCGCTTCCGCCGCATGGAGTCGGTGCTCCTGCCGGAGAATCTCCCCTACCACACCCTGCCGGGCCTTTCCCGCGAGGTGGTGGAAAAACTCACCAAAATTCAGCCCCGAACCCTGGGCCAGGCGGCGCGCATCTCCGGGATCACCCCGGCCGCCATCTCCATTCTCCAGGTATATCTCAAAAAGGAGAATCTGATTTGAAGATGATTGGCACCTGGCTCCGGCAGATCGGCGGGGCCATGCAATTCAGTCTCAGCTTCAAATTCATCATCGGCTGCAGCCTCACCCTGCTGGCCACCCTCGGCGCCACTTTCTACGTTTTCAACGAGCGCCAGGAGCAACTCATCCTCCGGCAGGCGGAAAATGAGGCCCGAGCGGTTTTCCGCCAGATCGTCCTCATGCGCCGCTGGATCGCCGACCACGGTGGCGTCTTTGTGGAAAGGCTGCCGCGCTCCCAGCCATCCCCCTACCTTACCGACCCAGAGATCCTCGATCGCCAGGGACGGCGCTACACCAAAGAAACCCCGGCCATGGTCACCAAGGAACTGGCCAAGTACTCCCGGGAAGAGGGTCTGTTCTGGTTCCACATCACCAGCCTCAAACTGACCAACCCGGAGAATGCGCCCGATCCCTTCGAACGGAGGGCCCTGCTGGCCTTTGAGCGGGAAAACCTGCGGGAACTCGTCTCCGTCGAAACCATCGACCGCCAGCCTTACCTCCGCTATATCTCCCCCCTCTATGTCGAGGAAACCTGCTTGAAATGCCACCGGCAACAGGGTTACAAAGTGGGCGATGTCCGCGGCGCCATCAGCGTTTCCCTGCCCATGGACAAAACCTTTACCGAGGCGGCCCAGAACCGGCGGAGGATGTTCGCCTCCATGCTCCTGGTGGTTGGAGCCCTGAGCGGGGCGATGATTTACATGATGCGGCACCTGGTGCTGGCGCCGATGAAGCAACTCACCACTGCCATCCAGGCATTTTCCCGGGGCAATTACCAGGCAGCGCCGATTCTGCAAACCGGGGATGAATTCGAGGATCTCTCCCGCGCCTTTGCCGAGATGACAGCCCGGCTCACCGGATACCACGGCGACCTCCAGGACCGGATCCGGGAAGCGACCAGCGACCTTGCCGAAACAAACCAGAAACTCCTCGAAACCAACCGGCTGCTTTCCGCCGCCAGCGAGCGCAAGTCCGATTTCGTGGCCCGCGCCTCCCACGAACTGCGGACCCCGCTGACCTCCATCAAGGGTTCCATGGAGTACGTCACCGCCCGGCTGGCCGACCTTGCCCCCCAAGAGATCGGCACCTGCCCGCTGGATGAGCTCCGCGACTTTTTGCAGCTCATCAACAAAAACACCAACCGGCTCATCCGCATGGTCAACACCATCCTCGACATCGAACGGATTGAGATGGGGATAACCACGACCCCGCACAACTCCGAGTTTGACCTGGTTGTGGCCATAGGAGAAACGGTCACCGGACTGAGCTGTCTTGCCGAGGAAAGAGGGGCGGTGATCACCACCATGCTGCCGGAAACCCTGCCGCTGCGGGCCGATGAGGACAGGATCAGGCAGGTGCTCACCAATCTGCTGGCCAATGCGGTCAAGTTCGCGCCCGACCAGTCAACCATCACAATCCGGGCCTTTTCGGAGGAGGGCTTCGTTGTGGTCGAGGTCCAAGACCAGGGACCGGGCATTGTAACAGCAGAGCGGGAAAAGGTTTTTGACAAGTTCTACAAATTGGGCAATAAAGAAGGGAGCGGCCTTGGGCTCGCCATCTGCCGGAGCATCATTGCGGCCCACGGCGGGGTCATCGGTGTGGCGGACAATCAGGAACCAGGAGCCTGCCTCTATTTCTGGCTGCCCGCCAAGGGGGATTGATGGAGACCAGAGCAACTGCTACCACATTACTGGCCATCGATGATGACCAGGACATCCTCAAGGTTCTCAAGGCCAACCTCGGACTTCACGGCTTTACCCTGCTCACCGCCGACTCCCTGGCCGCGGCCCGTGTCATCCTCGCCGACCACAAACCCGACCTGGTACTCCTCGACCTGATGCTGCCCGACGGTGACGGCCTGGAATTCTGCTGCGCCCTGAAATCGCTGCATCCCACCCTGCCGGTTATTATGCTCAGCGCCAAGGACAAGGTTTCGGATAAGGTCATCGGCCTGGAACTGGGGGCGGATGATTACATGGTCAAGCCCTTTGAAACCCGCGAGCTTCTGGCCCGCATCCGGGCCAGGCTCCGGCCGACGGCGCCCCTGCCCACCCAACCCAACCTCATCAACGCCGGGGATCTTTCCATCGACCTGCGCAATCAGGTGGTAACGGTGCGGGGCACGGTCGTAGCCCTCACCCCCAAGGAGTTCCAGGTTCTCGCCTGCCTGGTGGAGAATCGCAACAATCTGGTGACCAGGGAGGAGATCCGGCAATGCCTCTGGAGCGACGCCAAGCTCTACTCCTGGAGCCGGGTCATCGACGTGCACATCCAGCACCTCCGCCAGAAGATCGAGGTCAATCCCGCTGAACCGCGCTATATCGTTACGGTGCCGGGGCGGGGGTATCGGTTTGAGGAGTAAATCGTCACAAAAGGGCACCAAATAAGGTCGCCGGAGACGTCCGGGAGGCCCACGAGATCTTCGTTTTTCCCTTGACTTTACTTATCGATGTTCCGGATTTGTTTTTCTTCAACCTATATCAAAGAGACCACTATGAATATCAGCACTGTCTCGCAGCCTGAAACCCAACTTGGTAATGAAATCGACGGACTCCTCAACGAGAACATTGCCTATACTCGTATTGTCTTCGTGTCAGCATTTGTTGCTTTGCGCACCATTCTGCGCTTACGGGAGCGTCTCTTGGAACAGGCTGAAGTAGACGCAGCAACCCTACGCTTCACGGTCGGCATCGACCTTGGGGGAACTAGCCGCGAAGTTTTGGACGAACTCTTACGATGGGGCTGCGAGACATTTGTGTTCCATAACACAATTTCCCGGGCGACTTTCCACCCAAAGATTTACCTCTTCGAGAGCGCGGCAACAGCGACGCTTTTCATTGGTTCAAACAATCTTACGGACGGAGGATTCTACACGAACTACGAAGCAGCTACGCGCTACAAATTTGAACTGCCAGCCGATGCAGCCGAATACGAGCGGTTGCTGAAACCGCTGGCATCATTTCTCGATCCTCATGGAGCGACGGTTCAAAGACTCGATGCGGGTTTGATTGCCGTACTTGTTGCTCGAGGTGAATTGCCATCAGAAGAGGAAGCTCGCCAGAATCGCCGCGACCAAGCTCGTTGCCGTGCGCGAACTAACGGGACAGTTCCTACAAGCCCATTTGCTGCCGTGGCTGTTCCGCTCCCTCCTCTGTTACCTCACAATGTGAGGAGGGAAGAACCACCAACTGAACCAGACGAAATGGAACTGCCAGGAGTTAACAGAAATCTATATGCGGATGCGAAGCTCCCGGAAGGCACCCTGGTTTGGCGCAAGCGGTTGACTAAGAGCGATGCGTCAAATGTTGGTCCAGGCACCCACCCCAAAGCGCTGGTTGTGTTGACTCAAGCAAACTTCGAAAACCAACCAGGCCAACCAATCGACCAAACCACATATTTCCGAAATCTATTCCGCGATTTTTATTGGGAGCCGGAGCTAGGTAAACATGCAGATCAAGAGCACACTTTTGTCCGCTTTCGGATTTTTATTAGAGAAAATGATTATGGTGTCCGTAATCTTGAAATTAGCCACAAACCTTCCGGTGAAGCTGGCCAAAGAAATTCCCCCACATCGTTAAGGTGGGGGAGTGAATTTAATCCCATTATTCGAAGCCTAAACCTGACAGGGGCTATTTTTTCACTTTACGAAATAGCCGACAACGATGCAGATTTTCTCATCAGTATCACCGACACATAACGCCGGACTAGTTCAAATTGCCCCCCACAGGGAGTTAAAATTACTCCGCAGACGGGATTCTATGGCGGCGGTCTCTAAGTTTCTGCCAAGCGCTATGAAGGGATTCTTGGTCGGCTCGGCTTATGCCTATTCTTCCCAAGATGAGAGCGTCCTGCATTCGCAAAAACTCTGAATCGTTTTTCGCGCACCGATAACTTAGATCTGCTGCTTTAAGCTCAGCAGGGCTGGCTTTAATAACCGGCACAAGGAGACGTTCAATTTCCGATGGAACCAGCTCAAGGACCCCGCCGCCATAGTGTCTTCCCTCCATTTCGGCAGTCAGGCAAGTGAGGCTATTTACAAAGCCCAGCACCAATGCTTCTGGCTTAATTTTAAGAGCTCGAATCCGATAAGCCGTATCGGTTGTGTAGGCATCTGCGCTGTTAAGCACCAGGCGCGGGTAATGATGTGCTCTTTTTAGCATCGCGACTGGCGCGGAATAAACAGAGGGGACTCTATACCACGTCTTCCTCGTTCGGCATTTGAAGCGGGTGTGAAGGCTTTGTTTTAAACCGGTCTCCAGATAATTCCTCACGTTACTAGGAAAATTCTCGATCTGATCATCTTCGAACCACAAGAAATTCGTTGGCAATCCTGTCTCCTTGTTCGCCTCATGGTCCCTTTCGGAATACACAAGACCTTTAACATGATTGCTTCGCCCAAACATCGGGTGTGCCCATCGTTGTAAAGCGAACTCCTCCACGATTGCATCGGGAACAAGGAAGAAGTTGTTTGCCCCAGTCACAATCCCCACATCCACTGAAGCAATATCCGTAAACTTTTTAATGTCATCGCTGGCTCTGAGTTCGGAGAGGAGGGCTCGCTCGCGGATTGAAAGAAAAAGGGGCATCCATTTCCCTTCAATAGTGACACCATTCGTATACACTACATTCTGGAAGTAGTCCTCTGGGTCGTCAGCTAGGGTTTGGCGAGATTTTACTGGAACAATCGCGACACCTTGTCCTTTTTCCGCCCTATCCAGTTTCTTTTCAGCCATCAGTAGGACGGTTCCCTGGAGAGTGTCGTCGAACCAGATTTCTTCGGGGTCGAAAACAAGTATTCTGGAGCATTGTTCGGCCAAATAGCGACGCAGAGACTGGGCGTGTGGAATATGAAAAATTTCAGATGGAATCACCATCGCGAGCCGCCCCCCAGGTCGAAGCAAACGAATTGAGGCCAAAACGAATGGCACCCACGCATTGGTGTGCTTTGTGAAAGGCAGGTTTAGTTGACCGAATATCTTTTCGGCGAGCAGTTGTTGCTCAGTTTGCAAATACTGGTAGCGTATGAATGGTGGGTTGCCAACTACAGCGTCGAAACCTTCCTCGTTTTGAGCGTAGAATAGATACCAGCGAAGAAAATCTGTTTTCTGAACTTGAACGGGAAGAGTTGTCCGGTTAACCGCTTTAGTAGCCTCTTGTTCATCAAGCTCACAAGCAATAATCCGTTTCAAGCTAGTGATCCGAGCTTCCTTTATTGCTTCAAGGAATACCCCGTCTCCGCAACTTGGCTCGAGAAGCGACTTTGGCTTTGACACTTTGACCCATTTCGTTAAAAATGAGGCGATTGCAGGGTTGGTGTAGAAACCGCCGCGGAGTTTTTGATCCGACTCAAATTCGATGAAGTTCATTTTGCACCAGTATGTTCGGAAAACAGTTAGCTGGAGACTCTGCTTTTTGCATCAGCGGGTTCACTTTTTTGCGCCATAGATCGCTAGATTTTCGTGCAGCATGTCGATTGCTTGTCCGGCTGCAGGGTTGTCAGCGTATTCAAGACGAAATTTCTCAACAATTCGGCGCGCCTCGATCTCGTTTGGATCGATTTCAAAAAATTTTGCGATTGCGATTGCTTGTGCGGTAGTAAGTAAACGTTGGCCCAATTCAACCTTGCTAAGGTGAGCTTGGTCCATTTTTGCGGCAGCCGCCACAACTCTTAACGGCAGTTGCTGGGCTTCGCGGATTCCTCGAAGCCACCCTCCGAAGCGTTGGGTCGCTGTAGTGTATGTTGCCTTTTGTGGGCTAGCCATATTATGGCAAGATATAACATGGCTAGCCATTTCGCAAGATTTCTTTTTGAGAGCTTTGAGAGTCAGGTTTTGAAAAATCGCTTTCCCCTTCCATTACCATTTTTCCAGCCTGATCCATGATCCGGTAAAATTAATTAGTGCTGGACTGCCAGATTTTGAGCCCGATGATCTTCTCGAAATGGTTGTCGTAGCTCACGAGGGTGGCACCGGTCTCAACCGCATGGGCAGCAATTCAGATATCGTTGACTGGCAGGGCGTTCCCGCCTTTTTGAGGGCAGCCTCGAGTTGGCCGAAAACCGCAGCGGTTTCAGCGGTGGCGTGCAGGGAAAAAGCGGGGCACTTCCCCATTTTTTCTTATCTACAGGATCGCCAGAAAATTGAGACCAACCAGGCCACACCGCGCCACATCGTCACGGCGCCAAAACGAGGATTTCAGCTTGAGAAATAGCAGGCAACCCAGAACGAGGATACCTTTCTAAAATCGGAAGGAAAGCGGTCTGCGTTCTCCGGTCATTTCCTGACAGGCATCGATGCAGGCGCCGCAGTTATGGCACTGGGGGGCAATTTCGCCACCCATGGGATTGAGGCCGAGCTGACACGCCTTGGCGCATTCGCGGCAGTGGATGCAGGCGTGCTCCCCCTCTTCAGCCATGACAACCCGCATGGTCTTCTTGAAGCGAAACAGGCTGAGCATGCTGCCCACCGGACAGAGGTGGTTGCACCAGACCCTCCGGACCAGGAAGAGTTCGGCCAGGATGATGCCCCCGATGAGCACCAGCTCAAGGCCCACGGTTCCTTCGTAGATGAACCGGGCGGTCTGGACCGAAATAATCCCCGGAGCCGAGAGCAGGCTGGCCAGGGGAAAACCGTACAGCAGGGTAATCGCCAGAATCACGGCCAGCACCGTGTAACGGACCAGCGGACCGGGGGTGGGCGCAAAAAACCGCCTGCCCCCCAGCCTGGTGCCCACCGCGTCGGACAGCTCGGACAGGGTATTCTGGGGGCAGACCCAGCTGCAAAAGACCCGGCCAAGAACCAGGGCGAGACCTGCCGGGATAAGGGCCGAGGCCAAGAGGGTGGCGTCGATGGTCATGGTGGCAAGCAGGGGCTGGATGGCGATGAGCGGGTCGGTGAGCAAGAGCCGGCCGATCTCCACCGAATAGAAGCTGCCGCTCACCGCGTTGATCCCACGGCTGTTGAGCAGCGGCACCGCCACCATACCGGCGAGGGAAAGAAGCTGAACAGTTCTGCGGAGCTGGGCGATCTTCATCCTGCCCCCCCGGGGATTACGGTAATGGCGGCGGAATCGGCTGGGCAGACATGCTCGCAGATCCCGCAGCCCACGCATTTTTTCTCGTTCACCACCGGCCGCAGTTCGCTGTCCATGGTGATCGCCTCATTGAAGAGCGGGCAATGGTCGTAACAGCTCCGGCAGAAGGTCCCCTGCCAGGTAAGGCACTCCTTGCGGTTGATCCGCGCAATCCCCATCCGGACCTGTTCGCGTTTTTTCACCCTGCTGTCCAAGGCGCCGGACGGGCAGCCCGGCACACACTTCAGGCAGAGATAGCAGGGGGATTGCCTGGCCCGGATGATTGGCGTGCCCATGACCTCCAGACCGTCGAGCAACCCGGCGATCCGGATCGCCCGGTAGGGGCAAGCTAAAGCGCACTTGCCGCAACGGATGCAGCGGCCAAGAAACTCCGCCTCCGGCACCGCAGCAGGCGGTCTTAAAAAATGCTTACTCATCAGCGCCCGCGTAGACGGGATAGACCCCGACCACCCGTTCCACCGCAGCCAGCCGCTGCATGCCCTCGGTCAGGGCTGCCACAGAATCAGCCTCAATAACCGTGACGATCTGGTTTTCCTTGCTGCCGTACACCTCGGTATTGGGCAACCGGGTAAGGTCGGCCAGTACTGCCTCGGCCGCCCCCGCTTCCGTTGCCACCACCACGCTTGCAATCGCCATTTTCTTCTCCGTTTTTTATTAAAGTGCCCTCCCCCCTTGCGGGGGAGGGTTAGGGTGGGGGGGGAAGCTGGCAGATACAAGACAGCAAGACAGGCGGCACCTTCACCCACCCCCCAGCCCCCTCCCGTCAAGGGAGGGGGAGTATACTCCAAGAAACGTAACTGTTCAGCAGTGCCGACCAAGAGGTCGGCGAAGTGTGCTAGTGCACACGAGCCGGCCGATGACAAAGCAGATGCGGTGCTGCTGGGCAGTTACTACGCTTTTTCCAGCTTTACCGCGCATATCTTGAATTCCGGCTGCTTCGACATGGCGTCGTAAGCATCGGTGGTCAACGAGTTGATCATCCGGTCCGGGTAGTGCATGGGCATGAACACCAGCCCGTCGCGCGGCACATCCACCACCTTGGCCTCCAGGACGATGGTTCCCCTTCGGGAGGTAACCTTGACCTTGTCCTTGTTTTTGACCCCCACCTTGGCGGCATCTCTGGGGTTGATCTCCACATAGGCGTCCGGGGCCGAACGTTTGAGCTCCGGCACCTTGAGGGTCATGGTCCCGGTGTGCCAATGCTCGATCTGGCGGCCGGTGGTCAGGACAAAGGGGTACTCGGCATCGGGCGGCTCGGCCGGGCCCTTGTGGGGCCTGAGCCAGATGGTCACCCGGTTGTCGTCCGGTTTGGCGCTGTAGAACAGAACCCCCTCGGCCTTGGGATCCTGCTGCTTGACCAGCACGTCGTATTCCGAGGTGTAGCGCCGGACCGTGCCGGGGTGGTCCTCGGTGGGGCAGGGCCATTGCAGGCCGTGCGCCTTTTTCATCCTGGCCCGGGTCATGCCCATGAAATCGTAGGCCGTGCCCTTGGAGCAGAGGCGGATCTCGTTCCAGACCTCCTCGGAGTTCTTGTAGCTGAAGAGCTTCTTCGCCTCAGCGCCTCGGCCCATGGAGGTCAAAAGCCGGTTGGCGAAGTCGATCATCACCATGAGGTCGGGCCGCGCCTCGCCCGGCGGGTTTATGCCTTTTTCCACGTACTGGTAGCGCCGCTCGGACTGCCCGTAGGTGCCGTCCTTCTCCACCCAGAGGGCGGCAGGCAGCACCAGATCGGCAAGCTCCGAGGTTCTGGTCGGGTGGTACGCCTCGGACACCACCAAAAAGGAATCCTCCCCTGCCATGCCCTTGCGGTAGACATCCACATTGGGCAGGCTCTGGCCGGGATTGGTGCAGGCGACCCAAAGGCAGCGGGTGGCGCCGCTGTTCACCGACTGGAACATCTCCATGGCCGTGAGGCCCGGCTTGGCTTGGATTCTGCCTGCGGGCAGCCCCCAGAACTTCTCCATCTCTTCCCGGTGCTTGTCGTTGGCAACCAACCGGCCGTAGGGCAGGAGATGGCTCAGCAGACCGCCGTCGCGCACGCCGCCGCAGGCATTGGGCTGGCCGGTGAGGGAAAAGGTGGTGGCGCCGGGCCGGCAGATCTGGCCGGTGAGCAGATGCAGGTTGTGCACCATGTTGTTCGCCCAGACGCCCCTAGTCCGCTGGTTCAAGCCCATGCACCAGAAACTCATGGTCGCCTTGGAGGTCGCAAACCAGCGCGCCGCCTTGACGATGTCGGCGGACGGGCAACCCGAAATCTTCTCGGCCGCCTCCGGGGTGTAGTCATCGAGGAATTTCACATATTCGTCCCAGGTCACTGTCTTGATCTTGGGCGGCGGACCCGGATCGACCATGGTCTTGAAGATCGTGTGCTTGTCGACAAAACCCTTGTTGTGGAGCTTTTCCTTGATGATCACATGGGCCATGGCGTTCAGGATCGCCAGGTCGGTGCCGGGGGTGAAGCTCATGTGCAGGTCGGCGATCCGGGCGGACAGGGTCTTTCTTGGGTCAACCATGATGATCTTCACGTCCTTGCCCTTTTGCTTGCGCTCGTTCACCATCCGGAAGATGACCGGATGGGCCTCGGCCATGTTGGAACCGATGATGAAAAAGCACTCGGCATGGTTGATGTCGTCGTAGGCGCCCATGGGCTCGTCCTTGCCGAAGGTCGAGACGTAGCCGACCGCGGCGGAGGCCATGCACAGCCTGGGGTTGCCGTCGATGTTGTTGGTGCCCAGGCCCCCCTTGAACAGCTTGTTGACCACGTATGACTCCTCGGTGTAGGCCTGGCCGGAGCCGTAGAAGGCCACCGAGTTGGGGCCGTTCTTGCGGATGGAATCATGGAATTTATCGACCATGACGGTCATGGCATCGTCCCAAGAGATGCGAACGAATTTGTTGCCTTTGCGCAGCAAAGGATACTGCAGACGGTCATCGGCGTAGAGGATAGCGGGGAGAAAGTTGCCCTTGAGGCAGAGAAACCCCTTGTTCCAATTGTCCTTGTCGCCCTTCACCGCCACGACCTTGCCGCCTTTGACCCCGGTATAGACGCCGCATCCGGCCCCGCAATAGCGGCAGACGCCCTTCACCCAATGGTCCGGTTCCCCTGCTGCCGCCAACACGCCCTTGGGCAGGGGCAGATCAAAGCCGATGGCCGACGCGGCGGCCAGAGCCGCCGAATATTTCATCAGTTCTCTTCGTGTCATCTTCATGGTTATCTGCCTCCCTGTGCGTGATACGGCTTGGCCATCCCACTCTTTACCGTCAAGGCATGGGGGTCATGGCAGGGGAAGCAGTTCTTCCCCTCTTTCCCCTTGCTCTTCCTTGCCTGGGCGACCTGGTCGGCATGGCAGCCACGACAGGCGGCAGGGCCAGGTTTGGCGGTAAAATCCTTGTCCGTTGAGCCGTGGCAGGCGATGCACTTGACGTTCATCAATCCGTGTTTGCCGTCAAACCAGACCTTTTCCTGGTCGGCATGGCACTCGGCGCATTCCTGGTTCTCCGGAGTGGCCGGATGTTTCCCTGCGGCCGCCAACACCACCTGCGGCTGCATCAGCAGACACAAGCCAATCAGTACGAGCAATCGGTTCATGATCCCTCCTTCCCATCGAACGCGGCAGCGACGACGGTCACAGTTGCCCGGGGAATGCCCCCGAAAGAAAAGCGGTCGGGCCGCAGCCGTCACAACAGTTTTCCTGTGCATCCTTGCCCTCCATTTCATTTTGTTTCCGAGCAGTCTTAGCCGTTTCCGGTTGCCTTCAGCATAACAGTAACTTCCCGTAAAGGTGTTGTTAATGGCGGTAAAGATTCGGTAAATGTAGCAAGTTCGCGAAGAGGAACATGAGGTCGGCCTTTGGCCGCGAGACGGGAAAAAAGAAAGGGAGAGCGGCAGACGGCGGGGATACGCGGCTGGGCTTTTTGTGCGGATGGGCAGGCAAACCGGCAATGCCATCTTGCCTGGGATCACACCCGCCATAAAAAAAGCCCCCGTTCCTGAGAAGGAGGCGGGGGAGCAAAAACGATGCCTATGGGAAAATTCCCGGCACGGGAAGATTCCGTGCCGGGAACAGGGGTGCGTTTATTTGGCTGCGAAGGGATCTTTCAGCTCCTGTTCCGGTTTGAACATGAGCTTTTTCGTACCCCGGTTGTTCAGATATTTAGGCAGTTCCAGGTCGATTTTGGCGGGCACGGCAATGCCCGCACCGGCCAACCCCTGGCGGAGCAAGGCTTCCGCCTGTCCGGCATGGAGGGCTGCATCGCCGAGAATCCGCATGGCCTCGGTTGGATTGTGGAACCCGACAGAGTTCTCTGCCCCGAAGAAGATCACCCGGTAAAAGGCTTCTTCGTAGTGATCCTTGGCCTGGGCGTACAGATCCTTATTGATCTCCTTGCCTTCGGCCTGGGCCTTGTGGGTCATCTCAAAGAGTTTGGCCACCGTGGCCGTAGCATACCCGGACCGGATAAAGATGGAGACGGCCCGATCCTGAATGGCGAAGACCTGCTCTTTCAGCCACTCAGGGGTCTCGGGGTGGCATTGCTGACACGCCTTCATGTCATTTTTCAACGGACTCATGACCCGGTGGTCCGAGGCCTTCTGGCTACCCACCTTGGTGTACGGCATATGGCAGTCGGCGCAGGAAACGCCGGCCTGCCAGTGGACACTGTTGTTGGAGAACATCTCGAACTCAGGATGACGGATAAAGGCCATCTTGAAGCCGGTGACGCTCTGTTTCCATTCGCCGTTGGCCGGATTGCTGCGAATCTTTTTGATGATGTTTTCTATGGTGATATTGCCCCACTTGCTTTCATCCCAGGGGAAGAAAACATCCACTGATTTCATGTCACCGTCTTTGGGAATGTTGTAGGTCACATGACACTGGGCGCAGACCAGGGAGCGTTTGTCCTGCTGGGTCAGCTTGGTCTCATCCATCCCCATGGTCTTCAGGGCCTTGCCCAGGGTGAATCCGCGGGAAAGCTTGAGTGACATATCCTTGTTGTCGTGACAATCGACGCAGGAGACACCGAGATCCTGATGCTCCTTGGGGATTTCGGCCAATACCGCATCGTAGGGCTTGGCATAATAATCCTTGCCCATTTTCTGTTCAAGTTGCGCGGCATAAGGGGTTTTGCAGGTCAGACAGACACCGCCGGCCTTGATCCGGGAGGGATCAACCAGGGATTGATCCTTGCGCATGTTGAGATGCCCCCGGGGCTCGTTGTACTCAACGCCAAAACCCCAGCCGTTAAAGAGCAGGGCCAGGAAGGGGAACTCGGAAATCTTGTCATAGGTCACGCCGCCGTCATTGCCCTTTTTATACCTGCTTTTGCCGGCAGGCGTCGGCTCGCCGGTTTTTTTCCACATATCGTATTCCACCGGCCAGGCCTTGCCCCACTGGGCCGGATCGATCACGCCATCGGCAATCTGCACGGTCTTCACCGGGGTTGTCTTTTCCGGTGCGCATCCCGCGCCAAGCGCCAGGGTCGCCATCAATGCCAGCACCGCGCCTTGCTGTATTTTCTTTGTGGTTTCCTTCATTGTTTTTTCTCCTCCCTTGATCGATTAAATGGTTCCGGTCAATCGGTGTTGTAATTGGCGGTGACAGTTCCAGCATTGCCGGGTGGTGCCCATGCGGGACACGGTTTCTTCATGACAGCGGACACAGTTTCTCTGCACCACCTGTGCCCCGTGGCTGCTCAGGGTGATTCTTTCGGGAACTCGGCCTGATTGAAAGACCAGGACGTCTTTCATGCCATCAATGGACTTCCAGAAGTAGTGTCCGAGGGGACCACCGTTGGGCAGATGGCAGTCCACGCAGCGAATCCTCCGATGGGCACCGGCGTGACTCCAGGCTGTGTGCTGTTCCTCCATGACATGACAACTGGCACAAAATGCCGGGGATTCCGATTTGGCCAGGAGACGCGGCGGACCGGCCAGAAGGAAGGCCAGAATCACCAGTCCACCCACTCCTGCTGCAAGAAGCGCAACGACTTGTTGTCTGGATTTCAGAAGCTGCATGTATCCTCCTTGTTGTTGCATTACATTTGTTGTTCTGTACCCATTGGGGGGGTATTCCGGTTTTCGTCTTTCCCTCACTTTCATTGTGCCATCATAACTGCCAATGCCCGTAAAGGTGTTGTTAATGGCGGTAAAGATTCGGTAAATGTGGAAGAGCCCCACGGGAAGGGCAAGCGGATTCAGGGATACACGGGATTGAGGAGCTTGGACGTGTTTCTCCGGCGCGGGCATCCGGTCGATGAACAGCGGCGCGATGTCGCGGGAGAGGGGGAAAGTCAGGCAGGATGGCGGCTAGCCGCAGGATACGGCACGGAAAAAACCAAGAAAACGACCGGGATCAGCCGTGGAGGACATAGCGGATAAAGAGGAAGAGAATCTCCCGCCGGAAGAAAAGATAGAGCAGGGCCGCGATAGCCAGGAAGGGCCCATAGGGAATAACGGTCTTGCCGCCCTTGCGCTGTTTGACCATGGCCCCCACACCTGCCACCGTTCCCAGCAGGGAACTGCCGAACACCACAAAGGGGAGGGACTGCCAGCCCAGGAAAGCGCCGATCATGGCCAGCAGCTTGATGTCGCCGCCGCCCATGCCTTCCCGCTTGGTGAACAGGTAATAGACCAGGGCCAGCAGATAAAAGCTCCCCCCTCCGAACAAAATCCCCAACCCGGCGTTCTGCCAGGTGACGAAGGGGTTGACAAAGGAGAGGCCAAACCCGATAACGATGCCGGGCAGGCTGATCACGTCGGGAATGATCTGGTGCTGAAAATCGATGAAGATGACCGCAAGCAAGGCCGCGCAGAAGACAAAATAGATGGGATAGAGGATGGTAAGGCCAAAATGCTGATACAGGGCCAGGGAGATGAGCGCCATGACCCCCTCCACCAGGGGGTACCGCCAGGAGATCCGCACTCCGCACTGCCGGCACCTGCCGCGCAGAAAAAGGAAGCTCGCCAGGGGGATGTTGTCGTACCAGGCAATGGCTTTTTTGCAGGCAGGGCAATGGGAGGGTGGGAAAACGACGGAACCGCCTTCTTCGGGCAACCGCACAATGACCACATTGAGAAAGCTGCCGATCAGAGCCCCGAACAGCGTGATAAAAAAAGAAAGCAGATCCTCAACCATGCGTCGTATTTCCTTGCCCGAGACCGCCCGGGATTTTTTTAGGAGCCGTTCCGAAGCAAACGCTTGCTCCTTAAACTTTTCGTTACGGCCCGTTACGCCGTTAGCACTGCTGCCGTTTGGCCGTCCAGCGACGATATTATCGCGAAACAAGGTCTTGCCAGGCCATGCCGAAACCGCAGGCACACAACTGCCTGTTGCCAAACCGCGGAAAGTTCTGCTATAGTACTCTACAAAATTTCCAGTCACAATAGGCCATTGGCCCAGCTTGACCTGAAAAAAGATCATCCTGCCCCTGACATGGAATGGATAAACTTGCATGAGCAAGACCGGCGCCTCACAGTCTGCGCGGGCTCTTCTCTTTTCCCTTTTATAAAACCCATGGCTGTGGAGTATTTGCGGTGATTCTTTCCCTCGACGAATCCATCCAGAAGCTGAAGACAGAGATTCTGTCCCAGGACTGGAGCCTGTCCCCCAAAAAAATCGAACCCCTGCAGGCGGCTTTTACCTGCCTGAAAAACCGCTTCAAAACCAGGAAAAACGCCCTGACCATCCTCACCATGGCGGACAGCGTTCTGCTCTATGCCCAGAAACGGCAAGGCCAGATCCCCCCTGAATTCATCGACTTCCTCAAGGAAACAATGGCCCATGTGGTCAATATGTATGAGGACACCAAGTTCGACCCGGACCGGGATGCCGAGGTGTTCAAAAGGGTATATGGCAAATTTGCCAGACTCAAGGAAAAGGTGGCCGCGGAAAAGGGTGCGCCTGCCGGGTCTGCGGGCCGGGCACAAACAGAATCGTCCGCCGAAACGCTAACCCTCTCCCTGGACGAGGTTTCAACAGACCTTGCCGAGGCCAATGCCGTGCAACCCCCTCCGGCAAAAAATCCGGCAAAAGCCGCCGCCAAGGTTGCGGAGGCAAAACCACTGCCCCTGCCGGTCCAACCGGGGGCCATGATCCGCCCAGTCACCATCGGCAAGCTGCCCCTCGCCATTGCCGAGGAACACATCGCCCTGATCAAGCCGCTTTCTGCCAAAAAAAGAAAAAAATATATCAAAAGCAGCCAGATCCGCCTGAAAGAGCTGGGCAGCTGGTTTCGCCGCCTGTCGGGCCAGATGAAAGGCCCCCTGTCCCTGCTTAAAAGCGGGAAACTGAAAAAAATGACTCTTCCCCTCGTGATTCCCCGCGGTCTCGGCCTTGCGGACATTCCCGACGAAGAGGCCACCATGCTGGTGGTGGTAAGCAGCGGACACTGGCACGGGGTAATTCTCTGCCGCTGTCTTGAGCAGGAAGCCACCCCGTTGCTCTCCCTGACCCGGACAAAAAATGGCGACATTGTCGGCCCGGCCCGCCTCGGAGAAGACCAGGAACTGCAACTGCTGAACATCAGCCAACTCCTCGAACGGGAGGGTTTTCTCTTCATGCCGGAATAGGGGCGCTGCATACAGCAGGTAGCCAGACACGTCACAGGTCACAGGACAAGAGGATACAGCCATGAAAAACAAGCGCAAAAACAGCAGGGTGCCGTTTCAGGTCATCATCAGCCTGGACTTCCCGGACCAGAGCCATGCTGAGTGCGAAACCTCGGACCTGAGTCTCAGGGGGGTTTTCGTCCTTGGCGTTACCGGACACGCGATCGGCGAGAACTGCCTGGTCTCCCTGCGGCTGGTGGGTTCAACCAGCCATCTGAGCCTGAAAATGAAGGGCACGGTTGTCCGGGTGGAAGAGAATGGACTGGCCCTGCACTTTTATGAGATGGACCTAGACAGTTTTTTTCATCTGAAAAATATTCTCTACTACAATTCCAAGGACCCGGACGCGCTGGACGAGGAACTCTCCGCGCAGATCGCGAGCTTCCAGGACAAAGAGCAAGGGTAAAGTCTTTTTACTTTGCGCCCATTGCGTCTCTGCGTTATTTTCTTTTTTGCGATTGCAAAACCTGTTACGGAAAAAACCATGGCGATCATGCAGCTGACCATCATCCCCCTGGGCACCCGAACTCCCGGGGTGGGCCAATACGTGGCCGAGATAGAGCAGGCGCTACAGCGGGAAGGCGTCCGGCACGAGTTGACCGACATGGGGACGATCATTGAGGGCGCCCCCCAGGAGCTTCTCGCCCTGGCCGCCCGGCTGCATGCCCTGTCCTTCGCCCATGGGGTGCAGCGGGTCGTGACCCAGATAATGCTCGACGAGCGGCGCGATAAGGATGTGAAGCTGGGCGACAAAACCGCCGCAGTCCAAGCCCGCCTCGCCTGAAATAATTCCGGAAAACAAAACCATGATCCAGACCAGCCGCAGCCCCCACAAAAAAATACCACTCCGCAAGGGTCCCTTTATGGTGATTTCCGCCTTTCTCCTCCTCTGGCTGATCGGCGTCGCCACCGGCGAGCCGGCCCGGGTTCTGGAGCAGGCCGTGACGGTCTGCCTGAGCTGCATAGGGATCGGCTGAAATGGAAAGAGTCCGCAAATGGGTCCAGGTGGTCATCGGCTTCCTCATAAACAGCTCCTGGTCCTTTCCCTTTACCAAGACCATCTATCAAGGGCCGCTCAAGGTGATCTGCTCGCCCGGCCTGAACTGTTACTCCTGCCCGGCCTCAACCACTTACTGCCCCCTGGGTGCAATCCAGCAGCTCCTGGGCGGCCTGCGCATCTCTTTGGAAAATGGCCAGTATTTTTTCGGCTTTTCGATAATCGGCACCATCGGCGTGTTCGGCGGGCTGTTCGGCAGAATGATCTGCGGCTGGGCCTGCCCCTTTGGTTTTATCCAGGAAATCCTGCACAAGATTCCCACCCGGAAATTCGCGATTCCGCGCCTGCTCTCCTATGGCAAGTTCTTCTTCCTCCTCGTCTTTGTCGTAATTCTGCCGCTGGCGCTCATTGACGAATTCGGCACCGGCAACCCCTGGTTCTGCAAGTTCGTCTGCCCGGCCGGCACCCTGGAAGCAGGGTTGCCCATGATTCTTCTCCAGCCCAATCTCCGCCACACCATCGGCCTGCTTTTTCTGAACAAATTCATAATCATGGTTCTTATCCTGACCTGGGCTGTTTTTGCCAGCAGGCCCTTCTGCCGGACAATCTGCCCCTTGGGCGCTTTTTATGCGCTGTTCAGCAAGGTCCGGCTGATCAAGCTGCACCTTAATGAGGCCAAATGCACCAATTGCAAGGCCTGCCACCATGTCTGCCCCATGGGGGTCAAATTCAACGAATCTCCGGATGACCCGGAGTGCATCACCTGCCTGGCCTGCATGAACAAGGCCTGCCAATTCGACGCAATATCCCTGGAAATAGGGGGAATGCCTTTGTCCGTTCCGAACAAGGGGTTGTCCCCGGCCAATAAACCGTGACCACATAGTACCGGGAGGTTTTTCCATGATCCGGCGACTCTGTTTCGGACTCGTTTTTCTCTTAATTTTCACCACGGTTGCCCACGCGGCAATGGTAAGCATCAATCGGGCCAAGGCAGCAATGCGTTCCGGGCCTGGAGTAAAATACAAGACCAAGTGGGAACTGGGCGTGGGATACCCCCTGAAGGTGGTCAGCCGGAAGGGCAATTGGCTCAAGGTGACTGATTTTGAGTCGGACACGGGCTGGATAGATAAAAAAGCGGCTGCCGCAACGCCTTACATGATTGTCAAAGACCGAAAAACCATTATCCGCAAAGCGCCGGGAGAAAACCAGCGTATCGTGGGCAACGCCATCCGGGGCGTGGTCTTGCGCACCATCGGGCACAAGAATGGTTGGGTCCAGGTCCGGCATGAGTCCGGGCTCACCGGCTGGATCCAGCGCAACGCGCTCTGGGGCTGGTAATCTCTCTTATTGCTTCGGCACATCCGGTCTGCGGCCAGACCGCCCAACCCCTTCCCGATAAGGATGGACATGAAAATTTTTCGCACCAAAAGCGCCACCCCGGACGATCTCGATCATATCGGCCTCAAAAAATGCCTCACCGCCTTTGATCTCACCCTGCTCGGGATCGGCGCCATCATCGGCACCGGAATCTTCGTGCTCACCGGCATCGCCGCCGCCACCCAGGCCGGCCCCGCCGTGGTGCTCTCCTTTGTCATCGCCGGAATCGCCTGCGCCTTCGCGGCCCTGGCCTATGCCGAACTCGCTTCCGCCGTGGGCGGCTGCGGCAGCGCCTACGGTTACAGCTATGTGGCCTTCGGCGAGCTGATCGCCTGGATCATCGGCTGGGATCTGATCCTTGAATACGGGGTGGCCACCGCCGCCGTGGCCACCGGCTGGGCCGGATACTTCAACAACGCCCTCACCGCCGTCGGCCTGGCCCTGCCGGATTCCCTGACCAAGGCCCCCTCCGTGGGCGGGCTCATCAACCTGCCCGCCGCCGGCATCGTCCTGATCCTCATGGTCCTGCTGATGCTGGGGATGCGGGAGAGCGCCCGCACCAACATGGTGATGGTCTTTGTCAAGCTGCTGACCATCTCGGTCTTCATCGGCGTGGCGGTGTTCCACGTCAACCCGGCAAACTGGAGCCCGTTCATGCCCTTTGGCTGGAGCGGCCATAGCCCGGAGGGCAAACCTGTCGGGGTGCTGGCCGGCGCGGCCATGGTCTTCTTTGCCTATGTGGGATTCGACGCGGTTTCCACCGCTGCGGAGGAGGCAAGAAATCCGCAGCGCGACGTGCCCTTCGGCATCATCTTTTCCCTGGTTTTCTGCACCGCCATCTACATTGTGGTCTCCGGCCTGCTCACCGGGATGGTGCCTTACACCCGGCTGAACGTACCCTCGCCCGTGGCCCACTCCCTCCAGCTGATCGGGGTCAACTGGGCCTCGGCCCTGGTGGCCACCGGCGTCATCGCCGGATTGACCACGGTGATGCTCGTCCTCTATTACGGGCTGACCAGGGTGTTCTTCGCCATGTCCCGGGACGGATTGCTGTCGCCGTTCTTCGCTGAGGTGCACCCCAAAACCCGGACCCCGGTGCGGGTCATCGGCCTTTGCGGCCTGCTCATCTCCCTGATCGCCGGTTTCATTCCCCTGGGCGAACTGGCCGAGCTGGTCAACATCGGCACCCTGGCCGCCTTTGTCCTGGTCTGCCTGGGAGTGGTTGTCCTGCGCATCAAGCAGCCGGACCTGCACCGGCCCTTCAAGAATCCCCTCAACCCGGTATTCCCCCTGCTCGGCGCCTTCTCCTGCAGCGCCCTCATGGCTTTTCTCCCTTGGGTTACCTGGGTTCGCTTCGCGGTCTGGCTGGTGATTGGGGTCGTCGTCTATTTCTCCTACTCAATCCACCACAGCAAGCTGGAAAAGCAAACCGGCTGAAGCCGTAATCAAAGACGGAACCCCTGAAAAGATCGCGGGTTATGCGACTTTTTGCTGAGCCAGGGCAACGGCCCCGCCAACACCGGCATCGTCCCCAAAAAGCGGCGGCAGCTGACGCGGCAGGGGCGCCCTCGGGCTTCAGCCGATCAGGCGTTCGGGGTTCTTTGTCCCCGGCGGCCTTAAGATCCCTTTGCTTTGGCCAAGGAGTTCTCTGCGCGGGGTGGCGGCATTCCGAGAGGGATCAGGGGCGAAAAATCAGGAGGGGGAAGATCAGCGCTCAGCGCCAATCCTGCAAGGAAAGGCCAACGCCGATACTGGTCTGGCTATGATTGTAATCAATCAGGCTCTCGCCGTAGCCGCTGAAGAGCTGCAGATATCCCTTGAGCGTGTGCGAAATCGGAAAACCCCAACTCAATTGCAAGGCGCCATGCCCCCCTGCGACACTGTAGCGCCCCAAAGCTGAGTAGATATTCCCCCCGCTCCGGCAGGTAAGCTCAACATCGCCATGGCCCATGTAATCGGTGATATCCGGGTTGTCGTCCTTTTCGCTGCTGTCGGGCAGACGAAGCCAGGGGCGCAAGGACAGGGCAAGCTTGTCCCGCTCCAGGCCGAACCGGGCATAGACCCTGTTCCAGCTGCGCGAAAGCGGCAATCCGCCCCCATTGGACTGATGCACCAGACCCAAATTCAGCATCCGCCAGCGCATCCCCGGCAAATCGACATCCGTGCGCAGGGAATAAATCAGCTCGGGCTCGTAATTGGTTTCGCGGAATGGCGAGGACACTTGCGGGTTATAGAGCAGCCAGTGGGACTGCTGGGTATAGGCGAACCAGAAATCGCCATTGTCGCCAAGGGTATCCTCCCAGAGCTTGGTCTTAAAGCTCAGTTGATACTTCACCTCGGTGCGGCCTGCCGACATGGGCGACAGCGCGGATCGACCCGGCGCCGGGGAAGTCGGCGATGGATTCAGGCTATTGCTATAGTGAACCGGCAGAATATAGACCGGCTTGTATTCGCGAAAATGGAAGGTCCCCGTTTTTGCATGCTCATCAAGCTCCCAGCTCTTGCCAAGGAACGAGTCCGCTACGGGTATGTCAGGAGGAGGCGCCGCGGTCAGCCGCCGTTCCGGTTCAGCGGGAGCCGGTGACGGCGTCGCAGCGTGTGCCGCGGCTTGATCATAGCAGGCAAGACGTTCCGCATCCGAAACGATGCCGGCACATTTTTCGTAATCAGCCCCACAAGCCGGCAACGGCCACATGCCTGGCAGGAACACCAGGGCGCCAAGCCACCTCAGGGTAAATCCCCCACACTTCGCTGCGCGGAAATGCGTCCGGCTCAGGGCTGAGGCAAGGAGGCAATTTCGGAATTTCATGTGTCGCACATTGAATTTCGATGGGCCGCGGGCGCGCCAGAGGCACACCCGCCCAGATTCTGGGTAATCAGGGCTAATAATTACAATATACCACCATTCGGATCCCAGCCATATTTAATTCCGGACAATCCGGCTGGCTGCCCCCGTATCCCCTTCCCATCCTTATGAACATTGCGTTGCATGTTTCAGCAATCTTTGCCACAATACGGTTATCCGGGCAGGACATTCAAGAGAGGAGGGACATTATTTCCGCCGATAAGGAGACTCAGATCATGCAGAACTATGCGGCTTCTTTTCTTGTTGTCCGCGTTCGCCGCTTCCTGGCAAGGAGGTTCCGGCCCGCCCTGGCCACTCTCTTTCTTCTCTTTTTCCTTATCCAGACAGGACAAGCCGCGGGCAAACCGCAACCGGTCCGGATTGCCATCACCCCCTGCACCGACATCATCAAGACCTTTAAGGAATATGCTCCGCTGGCCGCATATCTGGAACGGCAGATCCGGCAACCGGTTGTTCTTGTGGTCCCCAAGGACTTCCAGGAATTCGAGCGGTTCGTGAGGGAGGAAACCGTGGCGTTCACCTTTCAGGCGCCCCATACTTATGTAAGGTTGGCTCATTTCTACAACAGGGAGATGCTGCTCAAGGCGCTGACCCCGGGAGGCAAGACCAAGCACCGGGGGGTGATCATTGTCCGCAGGGACAGTCCCATGCAGCGAATAGAAGACCTCAAGGGAAAATACCTCATCTTCGGCGCGGAAAATGACATGGCAAAATCCCTCTCGGCGAAACGCCTTCTTGTTGCAAAGGGAATCAACCCGGAAAAGGATCTCCGCGGCTACAAGTACGACGGCAGCTGTGAATCCATCGCGCTCAATGTCTTTCTGAAAGCCGCCGACGCCGGGGCGATCTGCGACTACTCTTTCAAGGATATCAACGAACCGCAGAAAGCGAAAGAAGGCGAAATCCCCCCCGGACAGCTCCGGATTCTCGGGAAGACCGAAGAGATTCCCACCTGGGTCTTTGCCGCCCGCAAGGGGGTCGATCCCCGGCTCGTAGCCCGGATCAACGAGGCCCTGACCAGCCTCAGCCCGAAAAACAAAAACCAGGCAGAGATCCTGGAATCCGCGGAGGTGGGTGGTTTTGTAAAGGCCAGGGACAGCGACTACGACGAAGTCAGAAAAATTGTGTCAATCTCCCGCCGACCCGAATGAGAACCCTCAGATTCAAGATAAGCATCCCGGTCATCTGCATTGTTGTCGGCGCCCAGCTTGTCACCGGCCTGTTCATTGTTTCCCAGGTGCGGAAGGCGATGCACGAGGAAAACCACCAGCATGGCCTGGCGGTGGCCTACGATCTGGCCCATGTCTGCGCCAGATCGCTCATAAGCAGGGATCTGCTGGAACTGCGCAACTACATCCGCTACACCATGACGCAGGAGTACGTGACCCAGGCCATGGTCGTTGACGAGGATGGCCGCATCGTCATGCACAACAATCTGGCCAGGGTCGGCGAAAAATATGCGGGGACGCTCCCGCACCCGGGCCAGGCGCTGTTCAGCGAGCATTATAGCAATGCGGCCGGCGAAACGGTGATTGACATCCTGGTGCCGATCGAGACGGCCGGCGTGCAGCTGGGCTCCGCGGTCATCAGCTACTCACACATCGGGGTCAGAAATGCAATCAAGGCCCTGACCAGAAAGATATTCCTTATTCTCTCCATCGCTTCGGCCTTTGCCATCCTTTTTGCTTTCCTGCTTGCCGAATATATTGTCCGGCCCATGAAACATCTTTCCAAGGCGGCGGAAAAGATGAGCAGCGGCTCCTTCAACATCAAAAAAATGGACATGGAATACAGCGACGAGATCGGCGACCTTGCCAGATCATTTTACCGCATGGCCGGCAAGCTTGAGAAAGAGGTGTGCCATGACCCCCTGACCGGCCTGTTCACCCGCAATGTCCTCCAGATTCGCCTGACCGAGGAACACGCGCAGAGCCAGCGCCTTAACAACGATTTTGCCCTGTTGATGCTCGACATAGATCATTTCAAAAAAGTAAACGACACCTATGGCCACGGGGTCGGCGACGAGGTTTTGCGGTACATTGCCGCAATCTTGCAGGAACAGACCAGAGGGGGCGATTGCCCGGCCCGTTACGGCGGAGAAGAGTTTGTCGTGCTGCTGCCGGCCACGCACCGGCAAGGCGCCCTGCATGTCGCGGAGAAAATCCGCCGCAGCATCGAGGCCTCTTCCTTCCGGCTGCCGGAGGGCAACAAGATCCCGGTCACGGCCAGCATAGGCGTAGCCCTGTTCCCGGAGGACACCAGCGACTACACCTGGCTGCTGGAACTTGCCGATCAGGCCATGTACGAAGCGAAGAAAAAGGGGCGAAACTGCGTGGTTCAGGCAAGCGATTTAAAAAAACCAACCCCAGGCCCATGACCCGGATGGCGCAACGGCCTCCTCCCGCCGCCATCCCTCCCGCATTTCGAGACAGGCCCCTGAAAAACTCAGGCGGGTTGACCCCGTAATGCCAAGCCTGGACCTCCGCATGCCGCAACCTGATTGCAAAGAGCCGATATAACCGAAGCATCCGCAGCGACATCCGCCGGCACCCTTAAATGGCAAGAATCGCCTTGACCCGCTTGAGAAGACGCCTCCGATCCTCAAGCCCGTTCAGGCCGCCATTAATCCGCTTGGTGACCGCCGTCAGATCGTCTGCGTCGGCAAGGGCATTGAGGCCGCACTTGGCCCAGAACCAGCCGGCCACGTCGACGCAAAGATCGCTGTCCGTCTCGACCAGTTCCGGGTTGTTCAGCAGCTCGGTCTCGCGGCCAAGGGCGCGGCCATATTCGGCGTAGTTTGCCCGGCCCGTCAGTTGGATCAGGCCGCGGCCCTTGAAACGGCGGCCATCACCCGGCTCGGAATTGCCAAGGTCCACACGCCCCTCATACGCTTCGCCGCTGGCAATTTCGGCCCGGAAGCGCAGTTCGCCCGATTCGTGCCCGATCTGCGCCAAAAAGTGCGCGCACCGCAGGGGCGTGTCGATGTTGCGGTTGGCCATCACCCGCTGGATTCCCCCGGAGAGCTCCTGCACGTCCTTGTCGGCTGCCCGCAGATAGGCCAGTCCCAGCGAGGTGGCGTCAATGTCTTTTGGCAGCGCCTCGCAAAGACTGCTCATCGTCTGGCTGACCGGATCGACCCGCCCGCTGGGGGCCTGCTCGCCGTTGACAGCGCGCTGGAACGCCATGATCGCGTTCAACGTCTTGGCGCCGAAGGTCCCGTCGGTTTTCAACGGCCCCTCATCAATCTGACACCGCCCCTTGCCGGCCGACAGGTTCAACAGCCGCTGCACCGTCTCCACATCGTCGCGGATGTTCGGACAGCGCGACCCCACCGGGGCCTGCGTCAGCCCGCCGCCGGGGTGTAAGCTCGGCACAACTGCACTAGCGGGTGCAGCCGCGGAGTGCTGGTCCGTTGCAACCGCCGGAGTCTGCGCCACGCTTTCCCGGCGCTCGAAGTGCGGCGTGTCCTTGAACGAGGTCCAGTTCCCCCCCCAGCGATTCGCCGCATCCAGCCCCTCCCAGAACTGGCCCAACGGGCGCAACTCCTCGACGTCGTAGGTCAGCTTCAACTCGCCATCCGGCATGGCCCTGAAAAAATTGAGATCCACGGCCAGCCGCTTTAGGTGCTGGCTGTTCATGGTGGTGCTCCGGCCATTCTTGACATGCAGCGCCTGCTGCTCGGAGGTGCGGTACAGCTCGCCGCCGGAGAGATGAAACCCCAATTCCGAGGCTTTCTGAATCAACTCGGCCACGTGCAACAAAAAGGTGGACTGCTCGCGGAGAAGGCTCATGATTGGCCTCCCCTCTGGCGCGCATTTCTCTCTGCCTGGCTGGCCTCGCCAATCGCATTGATCTTCTCTTCCTTGCTCTTGCTGCCGATGCTGGAGCCGAAAAAATACTGAATGATTGCCGACAGCGTTACGCCGAGGAGAAACCCGAGAACCGTGTCGATGACCCGGGCGGATTGATCGCCGTTCTTATAGTCGTGAATGAACGCGGCGTAAAAGATAAAGACAAAGGTCAACAGGGTCAGGCCCGAGGCATAGAAGTAGATGAAGCGCTTGGCAACGATGTCGTCGCTGGCAAGCGCAGCCTTCTGCAGCCCCCGCGCGTCCGCCCGGTCGGCGTTGGTCAGCCGCTCGCGTTCGAGATCGTTGGCATCGGCCTGCTGCCGCCATTCCAGCAGCTTGCTCTGGTACTGGAACTCAAAGTCCTTGAGCTTGGCCCACTGTTCAACGGTGAGCTTGTTGTCCGCAGCATCGTTGATGTCGATGCCGGTCTTCTCCTCGATCAGCTCGGCAATTTCCTTGGTGCCCTTGTTTACGGTGCCGCGAAAAATGCCGCTGAGAAGATCGAGCCCTTGTTTGGCGAGCGCTGGCGCAATCGACGCAAGCGCAGCCGCGATGAGTGGTACAGGCATACAGGTTCCTCCTCTATGAATTGACGATATTTCAGCGAGTTACTTTTCCGGCCAAACAGCCGGGACCCCGCTTGCGGGGCGTTGGCTTTTTGACCGCATTCCCCTCGAAGCGGTTGCCGGACAAGGGGCACTGTTGCAGCCGCTGTCTCTCCCTGGTTTTTTACTGTGTGGGTGCTGCTGTCTTCTTTGCCGCCACCGCAGCACTATCATCCGCAGCCTTTTTCGCCCGCTGAGCCGAAGCTTCCGCCTGTAACGCCGCCGCCTTGGCTACCGCTTCAGAGGAGGCCGCATTTGCGGCGGCGTCCTCGGCTTGCATAGCCGGCGGCATCAAGGGAATCTCTCGCTCTATAAGACATTGAGATCTCGTTAGCAGATCTTGATACATTGCAACATATTGTTCTTTGCCAATCGCATCATTGAGATATGCCTGGCACAAATGGAACAACCCATCCCGGAGAAACTGCGAGCCCTGAGACCGGCGGAATAGGGGGCGAATCGATGTCGCGAGCGTCTTTGCCGCTTCCAGTCGCGCAGTGACTTCCCCGGCCGTGGCCGTATTCGAGGCGCTGCCCTGCAGGAGCATGGTTAAGCTGCTGGAAAGTGCTTCGGCAACATCGGGGGGCGGCTCTGCACAAAATTTATTGCCTGGAAACTTGAAGATCACTTCCCGTCGCTCTGCGGTCGTGGATAAAACGCCCACTTTTTCCATGTTAAACCAGTTGCTGGAGCGGTCTTCGATGACGGGTTGCTCTTTCGGGGAGGTGAATATCGCGCACCCGGACAACGCTACGGCAAGAAAAATCAGAAATAATGGCCTCATTCTTTTTCTCCTGTTTGGAAATAAACCAGCGTCAAAGGAAGCATCCTTACCTAACAAATAACTTGCAACCTATAGATATTCCAATATTTTTTTTAGTCCCTCCGAGACAACGGCAAGATGGCACCAAAACCCATGACCACACTATCACACTTTAGCAGCTGTATTCCAGGGCATAATTGTTGATAGGCTTCTCTTTTTCGCCACCTCTCCCCCATGGCAGAGCTCTTCCGTTTCGCTTTGGCGTTATTTACGCTGGATGTGCTACAATTAATTAAAGATTGCCCTCTTTCTCCCAAAGAGCTTTCCTGCCCGGAGATCTGCGATGACTAAAAGCGGCACAGAATCGACGACACAGGGGGATTTCACAACAGTATTCCGACGCACGCTCCTCCTTAAATCCTCCCTTGGGCTCTTCACCGTCAGCATCTTCCTTGTTCTTGCCTGCATCCTCCCCCTCACCCAACGGCTCAAAAGCGAACAGGAAAGACATCTTTTTTCCGTGGTTAAATCGCGCAGCGCCACGGTGGAAATTTTTCTGGAAAAGGCCATCGAAACCGCCAAACAGGTCACCAGCCGCACCAAGATCCGGGAGATGCTCGAAAAGTACAACCGCGGAGAAATCAGCCTTGCGGAACTGACTGATTACACTCGGCCCAAGCTGGATGACGCCATCAGCCTTTCCGGGAATGGGGTCGGAGTCAGCCGTTTTGATGCCCGGAACCATCTCACCGTTTCCGCAGGCTTTCCCATCCCCCCGCAACACTGGATCTTTCCTGCCGCCCGGGAAGACTTCCTCATCAAGGGGCCGGAGAGGATCGATGGCAAGCTCTATCTCCTTGTCAGCGCTCCCATCCTGAGCAAGGACAGGCAGCGGGCGGGCACGGACATCGTCATCTTCAGCGCCGAAAAGATCCGGGAGATCACCCAGGACACCTCCGGCTTTGGCAAAACAGGGGAAATGATTCTGGGCCGCTTTACGCAAAACAGGGCGCAGAGCTTTTATCCCCCGAGGGAAACCAACCACCCAAAAGAGGAGACAGAGCTATTTCGCCAGAAGGAACTCGATCAAGCCTTTGCCGCTGTTGCCAAAGCCGGGGACAACGCCTTGCCGTGCCTGCTCCGTGAAGGCCGCGCCCTGAAGGTGGGCGACCGGATAAGGTATACCAACTGGATAATTCTTTGCGGCATAGACAAGGACGAACTTTACGCGCCTATCAACACCCTGATTGTCTACCTTGTCCTTTTTGTTACGCTCCTGCTGATTCTCGGCCTCTACGGCATGAAGCGCCTGCTCCTGCCGCTGGCGGACAAAGCCATAATCCATACCGAAAAACTGCAACAGGAGATTCTGAAAAAACAAGAGGCTCTGAAACAGCGCGAGCAGGCGCTGGCCGCCTTGCGCGAGAGTGAGGAGCGCTATTCGCTTCTGGTGAACAACATCCCGGAAGTTTTCTGGATGGTTTCCGCCGATTACCAGCACGTTCTCTACATCAGCCCCGCCTACGAGCAGATCTGGGGCCGCAGCTGCGAAAGCCTGCTGGCCGATCCCAAGGAGTGGCTGGCGGCGGTGGTGGAGGAGGATCGGCCCGCTGTTTCCGCGGTGATCGCCGGTATCGCCAAGAACACCGGGGAGCAGATTGATTTCCCCCATTACCGGATCCGGCGGCCGGACGGCGCCCTGCGCTGGCTCAAGGCCAAGGCTGTGCCGATCAGAAACGGAGCGGGCAGGTTGTGGAGCGTTGCCGGCCTCTGTGAGGACATCACCGGACACGAGCTGGCAAAAGAAGAAAAACTCAAACTCGAATCGCAGCTGCGCCAAGCCCAGAAGATGGAGGCCATCGGCACCTTGGCCGGCGGCATTGCCCATGATTTTAACAACATCCTTTCCATCATCTTCGGCTATAACGAATTGGCCATGGAGGAAAAAGATCCGGAAAAGCGCAGGCGCCACCTCGGGGAGCTGGAAAAGGGGGCGGAAAGGGCCAGGGAGCTCATCAAGCAGATCCTCGCTTTCAGCCGCAAGGCGGAACAGCAGCAACAGCCCTTGCAGGTATCGTTGATTATCAAGGAGGCCCTCAAGATGCTGCGGGCCTCCATTCCGGCCTCCATCGAGATCAGGCAGGACATCGCCTCAAACGGCTTGGTCCTGGCCGATCCCACTCAGATCCACCAAGTCATCATGAATCTCTGCACCAACGCCTACCACGCCATGCGAGAGACAGGGGGGACCCTTGCCGTTTCCCTGACGGAGATAGCGATACATGCGGGAGAGTACGGCTATGCCGATCTCGCCCCGGGGAACTACCTCCGGCTTGAGGTGAGCGATACAGGCTGCGGCATTGAGCCGAAAACGCTGGAGAAGATCTTCGAGCCCTACTTCACGACCAAAAAGCCGGGGGAAGGAACCGGGCTTGGTCTTGCCGTGGTGCACGGCATTGTAAAAAGCCACCATGGCCACATTACCGTATACAGCGAGCCGGGGGAAGGCACGAGCTTTCATGTCTATCTGCCGCTTACGGAAAAGAAGGTTGTTGAGCTGCCGGTCAAGGAGGCCATTGCGGATCTCACCGGCAAGGGAGAACGCATTTTGTTTGTTGATGACGAAGAGCAGATCTGCGCCTTTGCCGATCTGCTCTTTTCAAGGCACGGCTACCAGATGACTCCCTTTGCAAACGGGGTGCAGGCGTTGGTGGAATTTCAAAACCACCCCGGCCAATACGACCTTGTCATAACCGACATGACCATGCCGTATATGACCGGCGCGGAACTCGCCCAGAAGATTCTCGCCATCAGGCCTGATATTCCGATCATGCTCTGCACGGGACAAAGTGAGCTTATCAACAGAGAAAAATCCCTGGCCATGGGTGTTTGCGACTACCTTACCAAGCCGGTTCTGCAGCACGATTTTCTCTCCGCCGTCCACAAGGCCCTTGCAAGGGATAATCCCCGGCATCCGGCAGGCTGACTTGAATTTCCGCGCGCCCTGGCCAACTCCACGCCAAACGGAGATGCACCCCTTTCCTGCCAGTTTTTTCCGGTCTTTTCTTGACTGGCAAGAGGCATCCGCGATACCCTTTCAACATAGCCATCATTCGGATTCAGGAGGGAACGTTATGGGAGAAAAAACCGAGGCCGTCTGCATAAAATGCCGGAAATCCCCCGCAAGTCTGATGCGGTGCAAGGAATGCCTTACCTGTTTTTGCGGCGAATGTTATCCGCCGTTCGTCGTCGATACCGGAGTGATCGCGGACAGGATGGACATCTGTCCAAAATGCGACAGCAGGGAGGTCGAGCGCCTTAAGAGGCCCTGAAGGCTGGAATTGCCCGGCAGGCTGACTTTTTTCTGGAAACCTCCCGCCGATATCCATAGAGTGATAATAGCACGGGAAAACAGGCTGTTGCTTTTTCGGACAAGAACCACCAACCGAAAAGGTGTTCCCATGAAATTTGAAAAAGCGGTTAAAAACATCCTCTCTCCGGCAGGCGTCTCCATCAACGGCGACCGCCCCTGGGACATCCGGGTCAAGAACCGGGGCTTCTTCCCCAAGGTGCTGCTGCGCGGCTCGCTGGGACTGGGGGAATCGTACATGGCCGGCGACTGGGAGTGCGAGATGCTCGACGATCTGGTCTGCCGGATCTTCCGGGCCGATGTCCCCGACCAGATCACCTGGACCAGCGAGGCCAACGACTGGGTCAAAGCGCGCCTGTTCAACCTGCAGCGCAGAGGCAGGGCCTTCAATATCGGCCGGGTGCATTACGATATCGGCAACGACTTCTACGCCAGGATGCTGGACAGGCGGATGATCTACAGCTGCGCCGTCTGGGATGGCGCGTCCGATCTGGACACCGCCCAGGAGAACAAGCTTGACCTGATCTGCCGCAAGCTGGGACTGGAGCAAGGCATGACCCTTCTGGACATCGGCTGCGGCTGGGGCGGACTGGCCCGGTTCGCGGCAGAGCGCTACCACGTCTCGGTCACCGGCATCACCGTCTCCCGGCAGCAGGCCGAGTTGGCCCGGCAACACTGCAAAAAACTGCCGGTGAAGATCCTGCTCCAGGATTACCGGAACCTGACCGGCCAATTCGACCGGGTGGCCTCCATCGGCATGTTCGAGCACGTCGGCGCCAAGAACTACCGGACCTACATGCGCAAGGTCCATGAGCTGCTCGATCCCGGCGGGCTCTTCCTGTTGCACACCATCGGCAACAATCGCAGCATCCATTATGCCGATCCCTGGATCGACCGCTACATCTTTCCCGACTCGGTAATCCCCTCCATCTCCCAGATCAGCAAGGCCGCCGAGGATCTCTGGGTAATGGAAGACTGGCACAACATCGGCCCGGACTATGACAAAACCCTGCTGGCCTGGTGGGACAACTGCGAAAAGCACTGGGCGCAACTGCCGCCCCGCTACGACGAGAAATTCAAGCGGATGTGGCGCTACTACCTGCTGGCCTGCGCCGGCACCTTCCGCGCCCGGAAAACCCAGGTCTGGCAAATCGTCTTCTCGCCCGGCGGCCTGCCAGACGGCTACCGCCGCCCGGCTCTCCAGAAGAAATAAATTTTCAAGGCCACAACCTTCATGACCGCGCCACAAAAAACAGGAGATGGAGATCTGCCCCAAATACGACGGGCGGGAGGTTGAGCATCTTAAAAAACCGTAGAAACCAGTGGACTGCTGGCGCTGCTTGCCCCGGATTGGGAAGAACTTCGCCAGTTTCCCGCAGCGCCGGACGATCTCTACACCCTGCTGTGGCAAGGCTCCTATCCCCGGATCTATGACCGGAATATCCCCGCCCATCAGTGGCTCGCCGACTACACCGCCACCTATGTGCAACGCGATGTCCGCCAGGTGTTGAATGTCGGCGATCTCCTAGCTTTTTCCGGTTTCATAAAACTCTGTGCAGGTCGCACCGCGCAAGAAATCAACCTCTCGGCTCTGGGCAGCGATGCCGGAGTCTCCCACAATACGGCCCGCGCCTGGCTGTCGATTCTCGAAACCAGCTATCTTGTGCATCGGCTGCCGGCCTGGCATGGCAACATTCGCAAGCAGGTGGTGAAAGCGCCCAAGCTCCATTTTCTCGATAGTGGGCTGGTGTGTTATTTGCTGAACATCAGGGAGCCCGAACAACTGCGCCACCATCCTTTACGCGGCGCTATCTTCGAGAGCTGGGTGGTGTCGGAACTCTACAAGGCGCAGGTTCATCGGGGGGAGCAGCCCAGTCTCCATCACTATCGTGAAAGTCGCGGGCTGGAGATGGATGTGCTGGTGAATCTTGGTGATCGCCTCTATGCCATCGAGGCCAAATCCGCCGCCACGGCAACACCGGATTTCTTTAAAGGCTTCGCGCCCTTTGCCGAGAGGGTAGGCAATACCGGCCTGCCGGCGCGGATTGAAAATGCCGTGGTCTATGGCGGCGAGGCGTCGCAACAACGAGCAACAGCGCGGCTCATTGCGTGGCGGGATGTGGGGGAGACTCTGCGTGTCGGGAAAGTGAAATGATCCACTCACGCACAGATGCCGACAAGTTTCAAAAAACGTTGCCGGGAAATTAAGGATGGTGGACCTGGAATTCGTGCGAAGGCAAAATGTCAAGCCTGACTCCCTTCTAGCTCTCAACTCTAACTCACTCCATGATTATTTCTAGTCCTCAGAGGACAAACAGGGTATAGAAATGGGAATTTTATTCACCAGACACGAATACAGTGGAGGGCTCCCCGTGAAATCCATAAATTCAGTAATCCTCGGAACTAATCGGAATAGATGTATCGGCTATGTTATGGCCATACGTTCCGCATTCGTTTTGATTACAATGTTCATGATGGTGGCGACGACCACTGATGATGCACGGGCCTGCGCTAGCTGTGGCTGCACCTTGAGCCCTGACTGGGATACCCTTCAGGCTTCGAAAGAAGCTGGGTTCAAATTCGATATTCGCTATGATTACTTAAATCAGGATCAGTTGAGAAGCGGAAGGAACACCATCTCCTCCGGGGCTGCAAGCCAAGTCACGAATAATGGGGATCCCCAGGAAGTCGAAAAATATACGAAGAACAATTATGTTACCTTGGGAATCGACTATACCAGTGCCCGGAACTGGGGCCTCAATGCCCAAGTCCCGTACATCGACCGCAAGCACAGCACGCTCGGCGTTAACTCGGATGGGAATTCACCGGGTAACGGCGCTTACGATTCGCGCACCTCGAATCTCGGCGATATCAAGATCATGGGCAGATATCAGGGTTTTACCGAGCAGCACAATATCGGTATACTATTCGGGATTAAGCTTCCGACAGGGAGTTATACCCAGGCAGGGGCGTCAACAGACCCGACCAATCGGGGAGCTGTTGCCCAGATTGACCGCGGCCTTCAGCCCGGAACCGGGACAACCGATGTAATCATTGGCGCTTTTTTCGCAGATTCCTTGAGGTTGGATTGGGGATACTTCGCACAAATTTTGTATCAGCAGGCCCTAGATTCGAAGGCTGATTACAAACCAGGCAATGCGGTTAATGTTAATTTGGGAATCCGGTATGAGGGTTTTGCAGGATTTTTCCCAAATCTCCAACTTAACTTCAGGGAGGTTCAGTCTGACAGTGGCGAGAATGCCGATACCGTCAGCACCGGAGGCACATTAGTATACTTGAGCCCTGGCATATCAGTGCCGATTAACTCGCAGGTATCAGTCTTTGGATTTGTTCAGGTGCCTCTGTATCAGGACGTCAATGGCGTTCAACTCGTCCCGCAGTTTACCACTTCGATAGGCGCACGTTATTCATTTTAACTTCGCAAAACCGGGACAAATTTATTCTCCCAAAAAAGCAGAAGGCCGAGTCCATAACTCCCAACCCTGGCACCTCGAAAACCAAGGCATAAAAAAACCCGCAACCATTTCTGGCGCGGGTTTTTTTGTTGTGAGGCAAACGGATTGCTCCGCAAATGTAACATGGCGGAGAGCGAGGGATTCGAACCCTCGGTAGAACTTTTGATCCTACACTCGCTTAGCAGGCGAGCACCTTCGGCCTACTCGGTCAGCTCTCCACGATTCGTATTCGCATATTGTTGGCGGAGGAAGTAGGATTCGAACCCACGGTACTTTCGCACAACGGTTTTCAAGACCGCCGCCTTAAACCACTCGGCCATTCCTCCCTCAAGTCCGTCAGTTATGTACCATTTCAAAAATAGGCTGTCAATGGTAAGCGTCCCGCAGCACCACATCTGCTTTGTCATCGGCCTGGCCCGCATACCTGATGTATGGCGGACAGGCCTCTTTGTCGGCACTGCTGCCGACAATTGACACGCGCATCTGCGGCACTGCTGAACGCTTACCATAGGTCACGGCAATCTGTTTTTTTAGTGCGGCCTTCTTTAGCGGACTGCCTCGATAGCCTCAGCCAGCTTCTTAACTCCGATGATCTCCATGCCCTTGACCCCGCCCTTGGGCACGTTGGCCAGGGGGACAATGGCCTTTTTAAAGCCGTGCTTGGCCGCCTCCCGCAAGCGTTCCTGACCGCTGGGCACGGGCCGGATCTCGCCGGAGAGTCCCACCTCGCCGAAAACAACCAGCTCCACGGCCAGGGGCTTGTTTTTCAGGCTGGAAAAAACCGCCAGGAGCAAGGCCAAGTCGGCGCTGGTCTCGCTGACCCGCACCCCGCCCGCCACGTTGATGAACACATCCTGGCCAAAGGTGGCGATGCCCCCGTGCCGGTGCAGCACGGCCAGGAGCATGGCCAGCCGGTTCTGCTCCAGCCCCACCGTGACCCGTCTGGGATTCTCGCTGTGGCTGTCGTCCACCAGGGCCTGCATCTCCACGAGCAGGGGGCGGCTGCCCTCCCAGATCGCCATGACCACGCTGCCGGGCATGGCTTCGGCGTTGCGGGACAAAAAGATGGCCGAGGGGTTGGAGATCTCGCGCAGCCCCTTGTCGGTCATGGCGAAGACCCCCAGCTCGTTCACCGCGCCGTAGCGGTTCTTCACCGCCCGCATCACCCGAAAGCGGCTGTCGCCTCCGCCTTCGATGTAGCAGACCACGTCGATGATGTGCTCCAGTACTCTGGGCCCGGCCAGATCGCCGCTTTTGGTGACATGGCCCACCAGAAAGATGGCCACCCCGGTCTGCTTGGCAAACTGAGTGAGCAGGGCGGCGGACTCCCGCACCTGGCTGACGCTGCCCGGCGCGGACTGGCTGTCCGCCACCTGCATGGTCTGGATGGAATCGATCACCATGACCTCGGGCTGTTCCTTCAGGGCCGTGGCGCAGATATCCTCCACCCTGGTCTCGGCCAGCAGGAGCAACGCCTGGTCCGGCAACCCAAGCCGCCTGGCCCGCATGGCGATCTGCTGGAGCGACTCCTCGCCGGTCACGTAGAGGCATTTGCGAGTGAGGCTTAAGCTGCAGCAGACCTGGAGCAACCCGGTGGACTTGCCCACCCCCGGATCGCCGCCGATGAGCACCACCGAGCCCGGCACCAGGCCGCCGCCCAGCACCCGGTCCAGCTCGCCCATGGTGGTGGAAAAACGGACCAGCTCATCGCGGCCCACCTCGGCCATGGTCTGCACCTTTGCCAGGGAACCGGAATAGCCTTGAAAACGACCCGCCTGGCCGGATGATGGCTGCTGCTCGGCCAGGGTATCCCAGGCGCCGCAGCCTTCGCACTGACCGGCCCATTTGCTGAACACCCCGCTGCAAGCACTGCAAACATACGATATCTTTTCTTTCGCCATTCTCTCCCGCCGCCTTTTCCTATCCCTTATTCCTTGCGCCTTTTACCTTGCACCTTCCAAAGCCTTCCGCACCGTATCGGCCAGCACCCGCATGGTAAGGGGCTTCATGAGAAAATGGCCGATTCCCTGTTCGAGGGCCGTTTCTTCGCCGATTGCCGCGCTGTATCCGGTGCAGAGAATAACCGGCAGGCCGGGCCGGATCTTCCGTGCCTCCTGAGCCAGTTGCACCCCGGACATCTTGGGCATGGTCTGGTCGGTGATCAGCAGATCAAACCCATCGGGCCGGCTGCGGAATTCTTCCAGGGCCTCAAGGGGGCTGGTGCGCGCCGTCACCCGGTAGCCAAGCCCGGAAAGCATGGCCTTGCCCATTTCGGCAATGCTTGTTTCATCATCGACAAAAAGAATCCGCTCCTGGCCGACAGGCGCAATTTCTTCCTGCCCGGCTTCCACCGCGGCCCCGACCTTCCCGGCCCGCGGCAGATAAATACGGAACACCGTGCCGCTGCCCACGGTGCTTTCCACCTGCACCATGCCGCCATAGCCTTTGACAATGCCATGCACCACTGCCAGCCCCATGCCCGAACCCTTGCCCACCCCCTTGGTGGTGAAATACGGATCAAAGATCCGGGCAAGGATCTCCGGGCCCATGCCCTGCCCGGTGTCTCGCACGCTGAACAGCACATACTGCCCCGGCAGCAGGCCGGCTTCCCCTGCAAGGTCGTCTGCGCCAAGCTCCACATTTTTCAGGACAACGGTCAGCACCCCCCCCGCCGCCTCCATGGCATGGGAGGCGTTGGTGCAGAGGTTCACCACGATCTGATGGATATTCGTGGGATCGGCTAACACAGCGCCGCATTCCGGGTCGATATCCTCGCGGATTTCAATGCTCGCCGGAATCGAGGCCCGCAGAAACTTGAGCGCCTCCTTGACAAGGGGCCTGGGCGAAATCATACTCCGTTCCTCCCCGCTTTTCCGGCTGAAGGCCAGAATCTGCTTCACCAGATCCCTGGCCCGCAGCCCGGCGCGGAGAACCTGCTGAATATCATCTCCAGCGCTGCCAGCCTCCGGGGGCAGACTCCTTTTCGCCATCTCGGCATACCCGATGATGGCGGCAAGAATATTGTTGAAATCATGGGCGATCCCTCCGGCCAGGATGCCGATGGCCTCCATCTTCTGGGCCTGGCGCAACTGCTCTTCCATCTGCTTTCTCCCGCTGATGTCATGGCAGACGATGAGGATCTCCGGCTGCCCCTCGCCTTGCACCATCGTGGCGTTGAGTTCCACCGGGGTGAGATCTCCCTGGCCGTTGACATAATCGACTTGCAGATGGCGAACAAAGCCCAGCCTGGCGCATTCCTTCACCGCCTCCCGGTTCCTGGCCAGGTCGTGCGTCGCCGTCCACTCGGCCACCCGGCACCCCAGAATCCCGGCCAAGTCTGCGTGCCCGGTCAGCCGCACATACTCCTGATTGGCATCCAGCACCCTGCCCTCGCCATCTATCTTTACAAAACCGGTGCCGGTTGTTTCGATCAGAGCCCGGTATTTTTCCTCGCTTTTCCGCAAATCGGCTTCCATGGCCCGTTGCTCGGCCAGCATCCGGTTTACCGCCTTGGCCAAAGAGCGGAACTCCGCAAAATGGAGCTCGGAGGTTTCCATTTCCACCTTTTCCAGCGCCGCCTTGGCAAAAAAGGACTCAAAGACGACAAAGGCCTGCTGGATTCGCCCTGCCGTTTTGCGGACAAACCACAACCCGGTCAGGAAAGCAGCAAACATCAACAACAGGGCCAAGCCGACAACCTTGACAACCTCGTGCCGCAACTCCCGCCGGGCTCTGGCACTGGCAGCCGCAAGGTCATCAAGATAGACCCCGGACCCCACGTACCATTGCCAATCCTTGACTCCGCGCACGTAGCTGAGTTTCAAGGAGTTGCGCTCCTCGCCCAGCGACGGCATCACATAGCGCAGGAATCCGCCATCCTTTTGGGCCAGATCGATCAGCGCCCGCACGATTTTCAGGCCGTTGGCATCGACCTGCTCAAGCATATTCCGGCCCTTGCTCGGGTTGGTCAGGGCAAGCCCGTCCCACTGTCCGACAAAGACATATTCGCCCCCTGTAAAACGCATCTTTTCAATGCGTTCCAGCGCCTCGGCCTTGACCTCGGCCTCGGTGTCTTCCAGGTATTCGCCCGCGCCGATGAAACAGTCAATCCGCGGCAGGTATTTGATAAAGGAAATCTTCTCGAACTCCTGGTCGGGGGCAAACCCCGGTTTGGGCCAGCGGTATGAGACAAAACCCTCTCCCTTGCTTTTGGCAAGCGCGATCATCTCCCGGATGAAGAAAACGCCCTCGCTATCCTGCAAGGTCAGGACGTTTTTCTGCTCAAGTTCCGGCTGGGTCGCGTGGAGCTGCACCGTGCCGTCCATGGCAACAATGAAAAAATAGCCCCGGCCGTTGTTGAAACGTTGCGGCCGCAGGGTCTCACACGTCAGCCGGCGGAGTTCCTTGGTGCTCTGCGAGCCTTTGCTGATTTCGCAAAGATGGCTCGCCACCCCATGGGCGTCCCGGACCCTGGCTTCGAGACTTCCCTGCACCCTGGCCCGGACCTGGGCCTTCTTGAGTTCGATATAGGAAACCGCTTCGGCGACCCGCATTTCTAGCTGGTGCTTGCGCGCCTCAACCTGCTGCCCCCAGAGCGCATCGACCTCGCTCCGGTAACGGCCATACTCCTGCACGATTTCAAAGCCGCCAAGGGCCAGGACCAGTCCGGCAACCACCAGCGACATGGTGACCAGCAGTTTTCTGGCAATGCTATTCGCGGGAAGAATCATTGACTGCCCCCATGGTGAAACCTTCTCGCCATATTTGTTCAGACAAGCCGGGCCAGCACCTGATTGGCCACGGGCAGGCCTGCCTTTGTAAGGCGCAGGCTGTCTTTGCCAACCGCGACCAGCCCTTGCTGCTCTAAATCATCCAGTATCTTCCCATAATAGCCCTTCGGCGTCAAACCAAACCGGCGCTCTAGCCGGGCAAAAGAGACTCCTTCGAGCATCCTCAGCCCCATGACCACGCTTTCCCGGAACCGGGCCGCCAGCGGCAGGCATTCACCCTCGCTAAGCGGCAGCTCCCCACTCTGGACCAGCCCGGCAAACTCCCCGGGCTCCGCCACCGTGCTGAACCTGAACCCGGAGAGGCAGGAGACCGCCCCAGCCCCCAAGCCCAGATACGAGCCGTTTCGCCAGTAGTTGAGGTTGTGGCGGCATTGACACCCCGACGCGGCGTAATTAGAGATCTCGTAGCGCGCCAACCCCGCCTGGGCCAGCAGCGCATGGGCAAGGTCGGCCATGGCCAGCCCCTCTTCTTCGCCGGGCAGGGTCAGTGCGCCCTTTTCCACCAGACGACCAAAGGGGGTGCCCTCCTCGATGGTCAGCTCGTAACAGGCAAGATGCTCCGGCCCAAAGGCAAGGGCCTGGTCCAGGCTCTCCCGCCAGTCCGTTACGCTCTGGCCGGGCAGACCGTACATCAGATCCAGGTTGAGATTGGCAAACCCACCCCTCCGGGCGGCAGCAATGGCCAAACCAGCCTCTGCCACGGTGTGGCTCCGGCCAAGCCCTGCCAGCAGCCGGTCGGAAAAAGCCTGCACCCCGAGGCTCAACCGGTTGACCCCGGCCCGGCGCAGGTCGGTGAGCGCCTCCACCGTGACGGTGTTCGGGTTGGCCTCCACCGTGATCTCCGGATCTTCGCGGAAGTTGAACGATTTGAGGCACTGGCGGACCAACCCGGCCAACTCGTGTCCCTGATAGATGGTGGGAGTGCCGCCGCCGATGAACAGCGTGGCGAAGGTCCGCTCCCGGCACCACTCCTGCGCACTCCAGTAACGGATCTGGCTGGCAAGGGCTGCCAGGTATGCGGCGGGCGGGGACTGGCAGGCATGGGAGTTGAAGGAGCAGTAAGCGCACCTGCTTTTGCAGAAGGGGATGTGCAGATAGAGGGTGGGCGGTTCTTCGCCGCTGGCCGGGGTAAAGATGGGGAGCGCGGGATGGGCCACCGTCACTCTCCGGCGATCAGCGCCCGGGACTGACGGCGGATATCCTCCAGCAGACCATGATCGGCAAAGCTGAAAGGGTGCTCACCCTCCCCCACGATGAGATGATCCAGAAGCTGAATCCCGGCAAAACCCAAGGCAATGAAAAGATGGCGGGTGAGCCGGGTATCCTCCGCCGAGGGGGTCAGGCTGCCGGAGGGGTGGTTGTGGGCGATGACCACCGAGGCGGCGTGGTGCTCCAGGGCCATCTTGATCAACTCCCTGGGGTGCACGGTGTTGCTGGCCAGGGTGCCTTCCGCCACCAGCTGGGTGTCGATGATCCCCAGGGAGGCGTCGAGGAAAACCGCGGTCAGCACCTCGCGCTTGAGCCCCCGCATGGAGTGAACCAGGTATTCCCCCACCTCGCGCGAGGAGCGGAGGTACTCCTTGCTCACCAGCCGCTGCTTGAGATAGCGCCGGGCCACACCCTGGACAAAATGAAGGGCAAAACCATTTTTCGGCCCGATGCCCTCGACCAGCTCAAGCTCCGCCTGGCTTGCATCCAGGGCCTGGGCCAGGGTGGTGAATCGCTTGAGCAGCAAACGGGCCGTATCCTTGCAATCCTTGCGCGGGGTGCCTAGGGCAAGAAGCAGCTCCAACACCTCGGCATCGGTAAAGCCGTCAAGACCATGGTCCAGAAACCTGTCCCGCAACCGCTGCCTGTGGCCGTCGCCTTTTTTCTGCCAGTCGGTTTTATCCATTGGTTGGCTCATCTAAAGGACGCCAATAACCCAGCCAAGAAAAAGCAACAAGGGGGGAACCCAAAGGCCACGATTTGACGGTTGCCAGGATGGTTTTGCTTCAGGTTTTTTCTGTGCCAGGACGTAAAAATAGAGCAAGATCGCAACGCCACTCAACCAAGCCGCGACGAATAGGTAAAAGGACACCCCGGCGATCTGGTTCCAGAAGGTGAATTTTTCCGGATCACCAATCCCACTTTTGTCCAATGCCCGATCCCCTTGCCAAACAGAGATCACAAACGAAGCACCCGCCAGCAGTTGCAGGAACAAAATGCCCATATAGGCTTTTATTGCCATAATAGCATTCCCCCTAGTCCCTTGTAACTTTTTAATCGACATCAAATTGATTCCCTCCCCCCTTGCGGGGGAGGGTTAGGGAGAGGGGGAAGTTGCCATGGTATCCGCAGGTTGTAGCTACCCCCACCCCCAACCCCTCCCGCAGGTAAGCGTAGACTCCGAGGGGAGGGGAGTTTTTCAGAAATATTAAGAGCTACAAGGTACTAGCTTTATCTTTCGTGGATTTCGTGGCAAAAATCCCTACTCCGTCAGCGCCTTGCTGAACAGCTCGTTGGCCAGCCCAGGATTGGCCTTGCCCCCGGTCTGCTTCATGAGCTGGCCCACGAAAAAGCCCATGACCTTGGTCTTGCCCTCCCGGAACTGTTGCGCCTGCTCGGGATTGGCCGCGACGATCTCCTTGACCATGGCCATAATCTCGCCCTGGTCGCTCATCTGCACCAGACCCTTCTCCTTGACCACGGTTTCCGGGTCCTTGCCGGAGACCATCATCTCCTCGAACACGGTCTTGGCGATCTTGCCGCTGATGGCGCCTGCGTCGATCATGGCCAGGAGCGCGGCCAGATTCCCGGGCGAGACCGGGCACTGGCTGATAGCAAAGGCCTCCTCGCCCTTCATCAGCCGCATCAGCTCGGTCATCAGCCAGTTGCCGAGTTTCTTGGCATTGGCATACCCTGCATGCGCCGCCTCGAAATAATCCGCCAGCTCGCGGGAGGAGGTGAGCACTGCGGCGTCCTCTTCCGGCAACCCCAGTTGCTCGACAAAACGGCGTTTCCGCGCATCGGGCAGCTCGGGCAGGGTGGCGCGGATTGCCTCGATCCAACCCTTGTCGATCACCACCGGCACCAGATCCGGGTCCGGAAAGTAGCGGTAATCGTGGGCCTCCTCCTTGGAGCGCATGGGGTTGGTCACGTTGCGGTCCGCATCCCAAAGCAGGGTCTCCTGACTGATCTTCTCGCCGTCCAGCAACCGGTCGCGCTGGCGGCGCACCTCGAACTCCAGCGCCTTCTGCACGTTCTTGAAGGAGTTCATGTTCTTGAGCTCGGTGCGGGTGCCGAACTCCTTTTGGCCCACGGGTCTGAGCGAGATATTGGCGTCGCAGCGGAAGCTGCCTTCCTGCATGTTGCCGTCGCAGATGTCCAGATAGCGCAGGATGGCGTGCAGCTTTTTCAGATAGGCGGCTGCCTCCTCCGGCGAGCGGATATCCGGCTCGCTGACGATCTCGATGAGCGGGACCCCGGTGCGGTTGAGGTCCACGTAACTTACCGGCTCGCGCTCGTCGTGGATGAGCTTGCCCGCGTCCTCCTCCATGTGAATGCGGGTGATGCCGATCCGTCGGGTCTTTCCACCAACCTCCACCTCCACCCAGCCGTGCTCGGCAATGGGCAGGTCGAACTGGGATATCTGGTACCCCTTGGGCAGGTCGGGATAAAAATAGTTCTTGCGGGCGAACTGGTTCAGCGGGCCGATGGCGCAGTTGGTGGCCAGGGCCATCTTCATGGCATACTCCACCACCGTTTTGTTCAGCACCGGCAGGACGCCTGGCATACCGAGGCAGATGGGGCAGGTGTTGGTGTTGGGCGGGTTGCCGAAGGCGGTGGTGCAGCCGCAGAAAATCTTGCTCTTTGTTTTGAGCTGGGCATGGACCTCAAGGCCGATGACGGTTTCAAATTCCATGGTGTTCTCTCCCTAATACAAAACGGCGCAGGGGCAACAGCGCCGGTCAGTGTGTCTCTTTTCCCTTGTGCACCCAGGCTTGCATCCGGGTCAGTTCCTGCGCCCAGCCGGAGCCGATCCGCAGATCGAGGAACATCCTAAACAGCTGGTCCACGGTGCGCACCACCATCTCATGCAGGCTGACATGCTCAAGCAGCCTGCCTTCCACCGCCTCGGGGTCGTTGCCCTCTTCGGCGGAGCCCATGGTCTTGGGCGGCTTCACGTTGCGGAACTCCATGAGGGTGGCCTTGAAGGAGAGGTTCCATTCATACTCCCCCCTGGTCAGCAGCATCCGGGCCTGCTCCAGCTTCTTGCCCATGGCCAACCCGGTGCGCGCCTCCTGAAGCTCGGTCATCAGCCCCCGGCAGATCAGCTTTTCGCGGTTCTCGCCTTCGCCGTACTCCAGCAGCATGTGCTTTTCAAAAACGAGCTGGATATCCTCCCCCGCCTCAGGAAGGAAGATGGTGCCCCCGCGCTCCTCGCTCTTGAACCAGAGCCAGGTGAGAAATTCCTGGCCCACAAATCGTTTTTCGTCAATGAGATCAACTAAATCCATGCGTTCAGGCCTCTGGGGTCAGATGAAGATTGCAGGGGTGATGTCAGCCAGAGCTTCACGTCCGGGGGCGTCGAGCAGGTGCTCGGCGGTCAGGTACGGCACCTGCAGCATCAGGCTGAGATCAAAGGTTTGCTTGAAGAACTCCTCCAGCAGCTCCTGGGCCTTCTGGCTGGTGGAAAAAAACAGAACCGTGGACTCGGCCAGGTTCCAGCAGAGATCATACACCGCCGGACTCGGCGGTGCCTTTTTCATCAGCATCAGCTTGACGCTCTCCTTGATCTCCACCCGGTGAGCCCTGGCCAGCTTGGGAATCTGCCGCGCTTTTTTGAGCCGTTCTTCCTCTTTGAGACAGAACTTGTTGAGCACCTTGGGCGAGACCCTGCGCTCGTCCACCCGCAGGGAGAGCACGACATGGTCCGCCGCCGCATACGAGGCATAGGCAAACTCACTGTCGAACATGTTCAGGACCGAAACCCAGCCCACGGAACGCTCTTCGTAGCTTTCATCAATATCCCGGAAGGAATGGAGGGCGATCCGCTCGGCCGCGAACCCCCAGAAATTCGCGGGCAGCTCCCCTTCCACCGCATAGCGGACAAAACTTGCCGATCTGGCCAACAATCCCATACCGCACCCAAAAATAAATAGTCAGAAAAAAGCCCTGCTTTGCGCAGGAACTCCGCAACAAATCAGAAGATATAGCAGACCCAGGCCACCGTCACAAGCTATTTAAGCACCGCCTCTCCGGCCGGGAAACACCAATAATTACACAAGCTCAGTCCGTTATCCAACAGACAGGCAAAGAAAAAGCCGGGGCTAAAAAAGAAAAAGAAAACAGCAAAGACTTGACACGGAAAACCGACTGTTGTAAAAGTGCCTTTTCCTACAGGGTGGGTCGTTAACTCAGCCGGTAGAGTATCTGCCTTTTAAGCAGAGAGTCGCGCGTTCGAATCGCGCACGACCCACCATTATACTGTATGGATATTAGTCCCCATCGTCTAGCCCGGTCCAGGACACCGGCCTTTCACGCCGGCGACACGAGTTCAAATCTCGTTGGGGACGCCAGTAATTTCAAGGAGTTACGTCAACAGGCGTAACTCCTTTTTTCGTTTGACGGCTCCTTGACGGCTCTTTTATTGCACTGAGGCAGGTTGAAAAAAGTGGACCCCAAAGCGCACAACCAATTGAGCGTCTGGCAGCAGCTCTTCACCCGCCGCATGGGGATCTGCGTGTTCACCGGATTTTCTTCCGGCCTGCCGCTGTACCTGCTGTTCAACCTCCTGCCCGCATGGCTGCGTAGCGAACACGTTGATCTGAAAACCATCGGCCTGTTCGCGCTGATTCAGTTTCCCTACACCTGGAAGTTTCTGTGGTCGCCGCTGCTCGACCGCTACGTCCTGCCCCTGCTCGGCCGCCGGCGCGGCTGGATGCTGCTGACCCAGATCGGCTTGTTGCTGGTAATCGCTACGATGGGTGCGTTTTCGCCGCAAAGTGATTTGCGCACCATCGCCGGGATCGCCACGCTGCTCGCCTTTCTCGGCGCCACGCAGGATATCGTCCTGGATGCCTACCGCCGCGAATTGCTGGCGGATAGCGAACTGGGGCTGGGCAATGCGGTGCATGTGAATGCCTACCGCATCGCCGGTCTGGTGCCGGGTTCGCTGTCGCTGATCCTGGCCGACTTTCTGCCCTGGAGCCTGGTGTTCATCATCACTGCCCTGTTCATGCTGCCCGGGGTGGCGATGACGCTTGTGGTTCAAGAGCCGCAGCGCGCCGCACCGCCCAAGACGCTCCGCGAAGCGGTGGTCGAACCGTTTCACGAATTCATCACCCGCCGGGGATGGAACAGCGCCCTGCTGATTCTTGCGTTTTTGTTCTTATACAAGCTCGGCGACAGCATGTGCACCGCCTTGGCCACGCCGTTTTATATGGACATGGGCTTTAGCAAAACCCAGATCGGGCTGATCGCCAAGAATGCAGGGCTGTGGCCCGCCGTCATCGGCGGTTTGCTCGGCGGCCTGTGGATGGTGAAGATCGGCATCAACCGCGCGCTGTGGCTGTTCGGTGTGGTGCAAGTGGTCTCCATCTTCGGCTTTGCCTGGCTGGCCTCGATGGGGCACCATGCTGAAATCACCAGCGTGGAACTCGCGCAACTGGCCGTTGTCATCGGCCTCGAAGCCTTGGGCGTGGGGTTGGGCACCGCCGCCTTCGTCGCCTTCATCGCCCGCACCACCCACCCCGCCTACACCGCCACCCAGTTCGCCCTGTTCACCAGCCTTGCCGCCATGCCGCGCACCTTCGCCAACGCCGCCACCGGCTGGCTGGTGGAGATGATGGGCTGGAGGGGGTTCTTTCTGCTCTGCGCACTGCTGGCGGTGCCGGGGATGTTGCTGTTGCTGAAGGTTGCGCCGTGGCGGGAAACGCCTGACCGTAAAAGATCAAGATGTCTGGGTGCGATGTGATATTTTCATTTTGCAGCCCGTCACCAATTGGCACTTTCCCAACGGCTAAAGATCAAAGACAGCAACTAACAGCCATTTTGTCGCGACTTATGAATCTTGGTGTTCTGTGATATATCTGTTACAGCCGGAGTTTGCGGCCAACTCCTCTTTTCAGGTTGCATCACCGGCCTTAGCCACCAACCAGGATCCAAACGCCAGAAGGAATCATACTGGGCCGAGTTCGGCCCCTTTCCTGACAACCAAAAAACGATCAAGTATTATGAGCACCGGCCGGGGCGAGCAAATACGCCTACGAATCCATCAAGGAAAAAGACGGGGTCTCCCGTCACTTCATTGTCAACGCCAAACCGTTGCTCGACGCCAGTGGCAGACTACGTCACCGCCAGCCTGGGTGTTGTGACAGTGCAATGTCCTACAAGCGGATCGGCCTTAGACCTCGTGGCCCAGGTGGATGAGTTGCTCTACCTGGCCAAAGCCTCTGGTCTTGACCAACACTTCCACGATGAAGAATTCATCCTTGAGAAGGCCGGTTTTCCCGGCTTGAGCCAACACGTCGCCGAACACGCCAAACTGCTCGCAAAGGGTCACGCACTGTCACGGGAATTCAAGGCCTCCTCTCTCACGGTCGGCGATCTTTTTCAGTTTTTGGCTTACGAAATGGTCATGTTACATCTGCTCGAGGCGGACCGGGAATATTTTCCCTTCATCAACGAGACAGAGGCAGCGGACACGGATGCGAAGCAAGAGGCATAACCGCACGGGAAGGGGTTGTTGCAACTTATCAAGAACAGCGACACCCAGCCTGACCTGTTTACCCAAAATTCTTTATGGTCTTTTTCTTGATGGCTGCATCATGACCGAATCTCAAGACTACCAGCAACTTATTGACGACCTTGACGCAGAGATCGCCCGCGCAGGAACGAGGCATGGTGCAACCCTCTCCTGCGGGCCGCGCTGCGCCTCCTGCTGCCTGGCCTTCAGCGTGCTGCCCCTTGAAGCGGCCTGCTTGCGGGAAGCCATTGGCGCCCTGCCCGCAGCCAGCCGGGAGCACCTTGACCGCAACCTTGCGGAAGGCACCGATCGCTGCCCCCTGCTCATTGATGAGCTCTGCTCCATCTATGCGGCCCGCCCCGTCATCTGCCGGACCCAAGGCTTGCCCCTGGCCTATGTGGACGAAGAGCG
>JAJZRF010000079.1 GCA_021847425.1 Deltaproteobacteria bacterium
GCTCAACCAGATTCCAAAACCCATCGGAAATCTCCCAGGTCTGAATACGTGGCATATCTTGCCTCCATCCGTTTGGTTAATCGTTGACCGAACTGACCGATTATCCGTGACTTGAACCTGGATTGCAGGAGTTTTATTTATGGATAGGATAAGCTCTAAATGGATATTTATTCTGGCGATTGTATGCGGCGGTTTCTCCACGCAGACACTTTCAGCCAGAGTCACCGGCCCATGCGCCAACTGTCACACCATGCACAACAGCCAGAACGGCGCGCCGATCAATCCCAGCGGGCCTCAAAACAACCTGCTCACCACCAGTTGCGTGGGATGCCACTCCTCAACAAGCAGCGCAACCATTGTAACCCTTGGCTCCACCCAAATCCCCATTGTCTATAATACAGTCGTTCCAACCAACCCGCTCGCCGGAGGAAATTTCTACTGGGTGAGAAAAGGAGGAGGCAATGACCGGATGGGGCATAATGTCTATGGCATAAGCAATACTGACGCTACTTTGACTTGGGCTCCAGGAAACGCAGGGGCCGGGTGCGGGGGTTTGGGTTCCTGCCATAAAACCCTTGCAGATCCGCCTAATGCTAATATGTATAAGTTGGGCGGGTGTCAGGGCTGCCACGTCTCTGTTTCTCATCACGCAGACAAGGGCTGGTACAGGTTCCTTGCAAACCAGCTTCACGACCCTAACGACTATGCAACAGGCATTGAGTCGCCCGACTGGGAGCAGAACCCTTCGGCATCCAATCATAATGGATATCATGGGACAACGGATGTCTATTCCGCGGGGTCGGGGGGCAGCACCGAACACACCATAACCTCTTTTTGCCAGGGCTGCCACGGCGCATTCCACGGGCCGCAGAGTGGAGTCAACGGTACGCAGAATGTGGACTACGGTATGGGCAGCAGTTCCCCATGGATAAGACACCCGACAGATGTCGCGCTGCCTTCCACAGGAGAATACGCCGGATATAATCCTGTTACCAGCTACAGCGTTCAGGCCCCTGTTGCATGGATCGACCCTGCAAATCCGACAAGAGCTGGCGCAGTAGTCATGTGCCTTTCGTGCCATCGGGCGCATGGCAGCCCTTATGCCTCCATGCTGAGGTGGGATTACACAACAATGGTGGCCAGCGGAGGCGGAACGGGCGGATGCTTTATCTGCCACACACTGAAAGACTGAAAGAAGCCAGGCGGCAGACGAGCACCGCCTGGCGCACAGGAGAACATAAAAGAGCATAAAAGTAAAAAAAGTAAAAGGGGACGTTGTTATCTATTTATCTATTGACCCAGTTCCCCTCTATGGTAAATTTCACCCATGCCACGTTTAGCAAGACTTGACATTGCCGGGCTCCTGCAACACGTTATCGTGCGAGGAATTGAGCAGCGCGATATTTTCAATGACGACCACGACCGTCAGCTCTTTGTTGACCGGTTCTCCTCGCTCCTATCCGAAACCGGCGTGCGTTGCTATGCTTGGGCGCTTTTATCAAATCATTTTCACCTGTTACTAATGCCAACCACCACGCCGCTGTCGCACTTCATGCGCAGACTTCTCACCGGATATGCCGTATCTTTCAATCGCCGCAACAAGCGCGCCGGGCATCTGTTTCAGAATCGTTACAAATCTATCGTCTGCGAAGAAGAACCCTACCTGCTTGAACTGGTTAGATACATCCATCTGAATCCGTTACGCGCCGGAATGGTTGCAAGCCTGGAAGAGTTGGACATTTACCCCTGGACAGGGCACGCGGTTCTGCTCGGCCATCGGCAGCTTGACGGCCAGGAGACCGGGGGCATTCTTGAGCGTTTTGGCAAGAGGACCACCACGGCGCGGCAGAATTATCGCCAATTCGTCGCGAATGGCATTAAAAACGGTCACCGCGATGATCTTGTCGGCGGCGGCCTTAAACGGAGCCAGGGAGAAAGACAAAATCATGAATACGAAAGTTTCGACGAAAGGGTATTGGGTGGCGGTGATTTCGTTGACAGCCTTAAAGAGGATTTCCAGCTGCGGGACAAGATGAAGGGTGTTGTAACTCTCACGCAACTGTTGGCGATTGTTTCAGCGGCATTGAAGCTTGATCCGGACTTAATCAGGAAACCAAGCAAAAGCAGGGCGCCGGCTGCGGCGCGGGGAGTAATGTGTCATCTGGCGATATACGAACTCGGTTATACCGGTAGCGAAGTCGGCAAGTTTCTCCATCTGGGGCCGACAGGGGTCAGCCTGGCCTCAAGACGTGGGGAGAGAATCTTGAAGGCGGATTTGGTGCTGTTGAAGAAAATCACGGGGGCAATAGAAAAATAGATAACAGCGTCCCCACATCTTCCACATCTTCGTAATCGCTTATCCCGATTTGACTCCCTACTATTTATCATGAATCTCCCTAAGCTCGGCTAATCGTTCCCTTGGCCCGTAGCCGCGTAGGGTGCCTGCGCAAACCGGATGCCCATTCCCCGGAGAGCTGCCTTGCCCCGGACGGTCAGATCGGTGATAAAGAGGAACTGGTCGCGGCTCTCCTTTACATAGGCCTTTAGGCGATATTTTGTTCCCCAGGGCTCTTCCATGACGATCACAGAAACGGGTGTGTCTGACTTCAGATAGGAGCTGGTCTCTGCAATCTGCGCCAGTCGCGACCGCACCCCCACAGCATCATGATCGGGGTGCAGATAGAACTCCGCGACACACAGCAGACTGCGATGACCGCTGGTGGCGTTGGCGATGCTTCCCGACCAAATCTGGGAGTTGGAGACGATCACCTCCGTATCGTCGGCTGTCACAATACGCGTAGCACGCAGCTCTATCGACTTGACCTCCCCGTAGACTCCGCCCAGCTCGATCCAATCTCCCGGCTGATAGTTGTTCTCCAGCACGGTTACGAGTCCGGCAACCAGGCTGCTTCCGTAATCCTTAAACGCAAAGGCAAGTGCCAGGCCCACGCTCGCGATCACCGCAACGGCATTGCTGAAGGTGGGTTCGACAAAGATCGGGACGATGATGACCAGAGCCGCAACTCCGACTAAAAGACGGACGATGGGCATCGTGCGCAGGATCGAGAGCCGCAGGTGAGGCGAGGCGCTTTCTGCGATGCGGCGGAGCAAGCCTCGAAGAAGAAAGGACACGACCCTTGCCACGACCAGCACGGTCAAGGCAAGTAACATGTGTTCCCAGGAGAGGTTCTCCAGATGAGCCCAAGTTGCAAGATCCATGTTCATGTTATTTTACCTTTCATTTTTCAGAAACTTGGAACACCTCTCAATTCTTGAGTATCTATGGGGAGTGTTCCAATCATTCTATTGCGATCCTATGTGACAGGATGTGGAAAGTCAAAAAGAAAAAACCCGACATTACGCCCAAATCCCAGCCTCAAACCCCTAACTCAAGAAATTTTTGGAATAGATTGCTTAATTCAGGGACAAACAGCCATGCAGCCCAACAAGCAGTAACTCCAGAGAATAAGTTGTTTCCTTGCTGTTTTCTGCGTGTGCCGTGGGGTGACGAAGTGTTTTTCCTCCGCAAAAAAACATTGCGGAACTGGGCAATGCCAATAATATGTGAGGATAAGATTACCGGCGTCCAACAACTCCACGACGCCGGAAAAATTCCTCCGTATCCAACCCCCAACCAGTGAAACACCTTTCCTCCGAATATGACCGACCACCTCTGCTCTTCCGGAACATCCCTGCAACCACGCTGCTCTCAGGTTGAAATCGAAAACCAGAGCAATGCGATCAGCAGCAACCGTCAGTTGCTGGACGTCCTGGATGGTTTCCCCGGCTTTGTCCTGGTACTCAACCATCCCCGGCAGATCGTCTTTGCCAATCAGTCCTTTCTGCATTTCCTTGGGGCAACATGCCTTACCGAGGTGCTGGGGAAAAAACCGGGGGACGCCCTGGCCTGCGAGCATGCCATGCACAGCGCCCTGGGCTGCGGCACCACCGCCTTCTGCTCCACTTGCGGCGCGGCCAACGCCACTCCCCCTTCCCTCCTGCACCAACCGGCAAACGGTGCTGCCCAGGAATGCCGGATCAGGCAGGAGGGCAGCGGCAAATCCTTTGACTTCCGGGTGCAGACCGCGCCCTTTCCCGGCGGAGACGACAGCCTCTACCTCTTCTTTCTCACCGATATCTCCCACGAAAAAAGGCGGCGAGCCTTGGAGCGCATCTTCTTTCACGATGTGGCCAATATTGCCAACGGCATGGTGGGCTTAAGCCGGACCCTCTGCGAAAAAGAACTGGGTGCGGAAAAAAAGAGACAGTTCCAAGATGTCCTACACCGTTATGCGCATCGACTGGCCGACGAGGTCGAGGCGCAATCCGCCCTGGCTGCTGCGGAAAACAACGACCTGCGCCTTCAGGCCGGGCTCTGCGCAAGTCGTGACCTGCTTGGCGAGGTGGCTGCCTTTTACAACAATATCGGCAACGGTCAAACCAGCAGGGTGGAAATTGATGCCGATGCCGTGGCAATGGAGTTTTTCACCGACCCGCGGCTCCTGCACCGCATCCTGATCAACATGACCAAAAATGCCATCGAGGCCTCCCCCGGTGAGACGGTGGTCCGTCTCGGCTGCGAGCAGACCGGAAACGATCTGGAGTTCTGGGTGCACAACCAGAGCTGCATGCCGGAGAATGTCCAACTGCAGATCTTCCAGCGCTCCTTCTCCACCAAGGGCTCGGGCCGGGGGTTGGGCACCTACAGCATCAAACTGCTGGGCGAGCGCTACCTGAAAGGAAAGGTCAGCTTCACCTCCTCGCCGGAAAAAGGCACCACCTTCCGCTTCCGCTGCCCCTGCAATATCGAGACAGCCTGCCCCTGAGGCTGGCCATCTCCACCTCCGCCTCACAATATGACTGATCAGGCCAGATCCGCCACAGGATGCTGATGAGCACCGGTCAAGGGTGGAACATATTGACGCGCCACACAAAAGAATTGTTGAGACAGAGCGACACCCAACAGGCGCCCGGCCGCCGACGGATTTCCCGGTCGCTGAACTTCATGGGCGGTCTCTTTGGCTGAGGGATGATGACAACGGAAGCTGGCGGTCAGCCCGCAGCATGGCGGCAAAATCCTCTGCCGGCACCGGCGGGCTGAACAGGAACCCCTGAATCTCGGCGCAATTCCGGCTTCGCAAAAATTCAAGCTGCTCCTCGGTCTCCACCCCTTCCGCCACCACCTCCATTCCCAGGCTGTGGGCCAGGGTGAGAATGGTGATGGCAATGGCCGCGCTATTGCGGTTGCCGGGCAGATCCTTCACAAAGGAACGGTCCATCTTGATGGTGTCGAAGGGCAGCTTGCGCAGGTAATGCAGCGAGGAGTAGCCGGTGCCGAAATCGTCCAGGGCCAGCCGCACTCCCAGCCCCTTGAGTTCCAGCAGCAGGGCGATGGCCGCCTCCTCGTTGGCCATGACCGCGCTCTCGGTGATCTCAAGCTCCAATCGCTGGGGCGGAAAACCGGTTTCCGCGAGGATCCCGGTCACGGTGGCGAGCAGGTCTTTCTGCATGAACTGCCGGGGAGAAAGGTTCACCGACAGGGCGAGGCGGTCATCGTAGTCCCGCAGCCAACCCTTGACATCCAGGCAGGCCTGGCGCAGCACCTGTTCACCGATGGGCACGATGAGACCTGTTTCCTCGGCCAGGGGGATGAAGTCCAACGGCGAGATCAGCCGCCCATCCGTGGTCTGCCAGCGGACCAGCGCCTCCATACCGACAATGCGGCCCGTGGCCAGTGACACCTTGGGCTGGTGATAGACCAGGAATTCCTGCCGGTCCAAGGCCTTACGCAGGCTGTTTTCCAGGGAGAGACGATGCACCACCTGGGCATTCATCGACTTGGTGAACATCTGATAGGTGTTCTTGCCTTCCTCCTTGGCCCGGTACATGGCCAACTCCGCGTTCTTCAGCAGGGTGTCGGCATCCGCTCCGTCGGCGGGAAAAAAGGAGATGCCGACGCTGACCGTCACCACGGTCTCGTACACCGCCAGATTGAAGAGGGCTCCAAAGGCGG
>JAJZRF010000080.1 GCA_021847425.1 Deltaproteobacteria bacterium
ACCGCAACCTTGCGGAAGGCACCGATCGCTGCCCCCTGCTCATTGATGAGCTCTGCTCCATCTATGCGGCCCGCCCCGTCATCTGCCGGACCCAAGGCTTGCCCCTGGCCTATGTGGACGAAGAGCGCGAGGCCATCGAGGTCTCGGCCTGCCCGCTGAATTTCCCGGACAACCATGCCTTTGCCCCGGAAAACCTCCTGTTCATGGACGGATTCAACGGACGCCTGTTTGCGCTCAATCGTGCCTGGTGCCGCAAACAGGGGGTGATCCCGGACAGGCGCATCCCCCTCCGGGAGATTGCCTGCCCCTCCCCGCAGGGGAATTGAGACTTACTGCGCCGGCAGATCTCCCCCCCCAAGCAGCGCCTCGGCAACCTTCTCTTCCAACCTGCCCTTATCGATGGGCTTGGCGCAATACGCCACCGCCCCAATGGCAAACGCCTGTTTGGCCATGTCGGCGTCCGGGAGACCGGTCAGCATGATGGCGGGAAGACGCGGCAACGCCTTCTGCATTTCGCAGAGCACGGCAAGGCCGTCCATCTTGCGCAGGTTCATGTCGAGGATTGCCAGATCCACCAGGTTTTTCTCCGTGAAGCGGAGGGCCTCGTCCTCGTCATGGAACACATGCACCACATGGCCCTTCTTCTGAAGAATCCTCTGGATCAGAACCCCTGCGTCCAGCACATCGTCCAACACCAGAATGCGCGCCACCGTGTTATTGCTCCTTTTCCTGACCTGGAGAAATGATCGGCAGAAAGATATGAAAGGTCGTATGCATATCCAGGGCGACAAGCTCCGCCTCAAGCGGCGGGGATTTGACCTCGATCCGGCCGTTATGATCCTGGATGATGCCGAAGGAAACGGACAACCCCAGCCCGGTGCCCTTGCCGACCCCCTTGGTGGTGTAAAAAGGATCAAAGATCCGGCCCAGGCGATCCGGGGGGATGCCGGAACCGGAATCGCCGATGATGATTTCGATCTGCCCGCTCTCCTCGTACCAGCGGCTCCACACTCCGATGATCCCTTCGCTGCCGATGGCATGGTGGGCATTGGTCAGCAGATTGACAAAAACCTGGCGCATCCGCTCGTTGTCAAAACAGGTTTTGGGCAGATTCTCGGCCAGGCAGCGATGGATGAAGATATGATCCATGTTCAGGGTATGATTGACTATGGCCAGCACCTCCTCCAGGCACTGGTTGAGATCGCCATACAGCTTGTTGTGCTCCTGGGTCTGCCGGGAGAAATTCAGCAGGTCGGCAACGATCCGCCTGCAGATCTTCGCCTGTTTTTCAATGACCTGCAGGGTCTCGTGCACCTCGCTCTGCTCCGGAAAATCCTCCTCCAGCAGCTGGGCATAGCCAAGGATGATGCCGAGCGGGGTATTGATTTCGTGGGCCACCCCGGCGGCGAGCTGCCCCACCGAGGTCATCTTTTCGGAATGGACCAACTGCTCCATTATCTTCTTGAAGTGGGTGAGATCCTTGGCGATCCCCTGATAACCCCGGAGCGCGCCTGCTCGATCCATGACGGCCGAGGCGGTGATCATCAGATACAAAGGACCATCCTCCCGGCCGACAAATTCCACCTCGAAATCCTTGACCTGTCCATCGGCGTTAAGCAGGGCGCGGTACTGCGCCCCACGCTGCCGGTTGAGAAAAAATTCGGCCAGGGGCTGGCCGACAATATCCTGCCGCCGCTCGACCCCGAGAAGGCGCAGGCCGCTTTCGTTGATGTCGCTGAGCTTGCCCGTTGCATCACAAAAATAAATCATGTCTTTCGAGCCTTCGAAAAAGCCGCGAAATTTCTCCTCGGACAACCGCAGGTCAAGGGTACGCTCCTCCACCTGCTGCTCCAGGGTCTGGTTCAGACGGGACAGATCGGCATGCGCCACCCTGAGCCTGTCGTTGGCGATCTCCAGGGAAAAGGCGTCGTTTTTGGCCCTGTCGATGAGAACCGCCGTACTGTGATAATAGAGGGTCAGAATCGCCACCCCGCAGAGGGCGATGGTGTTCAGGCCGCCGCTGTAGGGATCAAGCACCGCCCACAGTTCCGGCAGGTGGGCAAGCCGGAGCACATAGGGCAGGAGATGCCCCATCCCGCGGGAGATGGAAAAAATCACCATCACCATGGAAAACCAGAAAAAATATTCCCAGAGGATATTTTTCGGTTCCAGCCGGGTAAGACGTCTGGCGTAAATCAGGGCGTAAAAAGCGAGAATGACCATCACGGTGGCGCCGAGATAGTCCGCCAGGTAGACGGGAAACAGGGGGAGTTTGAAGACCTCCCCCATCAGAAGACCTGCCCGGCCCGGCCAAGCCGCCGTTTTTCGATGACCTCGGAAAAATCGCGCAAGGCGCTGGTGAAAAACCAAAGGCCCGGAACACAGAGCAGGTGGTCGAACCGCCCCATGTAATAAAGGAGCGTGAGCAGAGTCCTGGGCCCGACAAAATAATCCCCCACCAGACTGACGCCGGCATCCCTGATATCGGGATACATACCTCCGGCAAACCAGTGGATAAAGAGATGATCCATGTCCCAGAGAAGAAAGAAAAGCAGCGACAGCTTGAGGGATCGCCAGGACAAACCGGTATCCGGCGGTCTGGTGTGCAGGACATACAGCCAAAGCAGCAGAGCCACAAACAACAGGAGGTGCGCCATCAGGTGAACCACCGGGCCTTCCGCCTCGCCGTGCGGCTGGACCGCCCAAGCCGGGGAGCTCCAGCAGAGCAGGAAAACGCAGCCCAGCAGGAAAGCAGGTTTTTTCATCCGGAATCCTCCGCCACTGTCCGTAATCTGCAGATGCATGCTCACAATTAGCAGGTTGCGCCGGCGGACGCAAGGGATATCCCGTGTGGAGCCCGGGCTGAAGCTCGACAAGAAGAGGTTGATTCTTTTAGAGAAATGATGCATTCAATGAAGAGCTGTGCAAAAACCATCCCCCCATCATGACTCTTACGGAGATGCCCGCTTGACTGCTGATCAACCGCATTCTTCCTGCCCGGAAGGGGAATTTTTTCCCTCGGTCCTCATCGTTGATGATGACCTCGACATGCTCTCCATGCTGGAGCGGCTGGTGGGCAAAAAATGCCGCTGCGAGCTAAAAACCGCGCCCTCCGGCGAAAAAGCCTGGCAGCTTTTGGCAGACTGGCAGCCGGACATCGTGGTGACGGACATCAAGATGCCGGGCATGGACGGCCTGGCGCTCCTGCAAAAAATCAAGCAACAATATCCGGCCATGGCCGTGATCATGATGAGCGGCCACGGCACGGTGGAATCCGCCATTGCCGCCCTGAAAAACGGGGCCTATGATTTCATCCAGAAGCCCTTTGACAATGAACACCTGCTCCATATCCTGCAACGCTGCCTGGAACACCTCTGCCTGCTTGAAAAAAACCGGCGGCTCCAGAGCCGGCTGGCCGACCAGGGGGCATTCTCCGGCTTCATTGGCGCCTCTCCAAAAATCAAGGAGGTCTACGGGCTGATCAGCCGGCTGGCCGACACCGATGTCACCGTCCTGATCCGGGGCGAATCCGGCACGGGCAAGGAGCTGGCCGCCCGCGCCCTGCATGGGCTGAGCGCAAGAAATAAAAGGCCCATGATCACGGTGAACTGCCCCGCCCTGCCGGAGCACATCCTGGAAAGCGAACTCTTCGGCTATGCCAGGGGCGCTTTTTCCGGAGCGACCCACGACAAAAAAGGGTTGTTTCTCGAAGCCAACGGCTCAACCATCCTGCTTGACGAAATAGGCGATCTCCCCCCGCCGCTCCAGACCAAGCTGCTCCGGGTTCTCCAGGAAAAAGAGATCATGCCCCTGGGCCAGACAAAAAGCCTGGCCGTGGATGTCCGGGTGCTGGCCTCCACCAACCAGGATCTGGAAGCAAAAATGCGGCAGGGGCTTTTCCGGGAAGACCTTTTTTATCGCCTCAATGTGGTGACCATCACCATGCCGCCCCTGCGGCAACGGGCGGAAGACATCCCTGCCCTGGCCCAGCATTTTCTCGCCACCTTTGCCAAGGAATATGACCGCGGGGGGTTGCTCTTTGCGCCGGATGCGCTCCCCGCCCTGGTGAAGCGGCACTGGAAAGGGAATGTCCGGGAACTCCAGAATCTTATCAAGCGGGCGGCGTTGCTTGCCGATGGCAGCCCCATCTCCGCCGGACAGCTCATGGAGCCCGAGCCGGAAACTTCCGCCGCCAGGCCGATTTCCGAAAACCTGCATCCCCTGCACTACAATCTTGCCAAACAGCGGTTGGTGGAGGAGTTTTCCGCCGCCTATCTGGCCAACGCCCTGCAGCAAAACGGCGGCAATGTAACGGCCGCGGCCCAGGCAAGCGGCATGAACCGCCAGGCCTTCCAAAAACTCATGCGCCGCTTTGGTCTCGACGCTGAAAAATTCCGTCCTTCCCCGGACAGGTAAGCGAGACTTCGGATACGCTTACCTGTCCGCCCGCTTTTTAAGCTCGCGCCGTTCTCCCTCTTCCCACAGAAACGCGCAGTGCCGCAAAAAAGATGCGGTGCATCTTTTTTGCGGCGCAGCCAGCCTTGTTTCCGGGTCACTTTTCTTCCAGCCTTCCACAGCAGAAAGCAGCGTCATCCACACAAAATCAATATGATAAGAAAAATTCTTCCCGCTCTGCCCACCCTGGCACCCTTATTGCTTTGTAAAATAAAGAGGGAGGGGACGTCTGCAAGCCAACGTCACCCACTGCACTTCAGGCTCGAACGTCCTTGGCGCAACGGGAGGATCTTCGGGAAGAAGCCGTCTTTTAAGACATTTTCATTTCAGACAGGAGGTGGATGGTATGAAAGTCAAGTTCAGTGTGTTGCCGTTACTCGCCCTGGTGATGATGGCCTTGCCCATCACCCCGCAGGCACAGGCCACGGAGGGAGCCCCTGCTTCAGCGCCTACCGTCATGCTCGACAAAACCGCGCTGGACAACGGCGGTGAAATCACCGTCAGCGGCCAGGCTCCGGCAGGCGCCCAGGTTTATATCGAGGTGTATTCCGCGGACAAAAAGGTCCGGGCCAACCGCTTCGACGGCAAGAAGGATCCCAAGACCGGCAAGATTCCCTACAAATTTTACCTGACCCACGAGATGCCTGCCTTCTACAAAATCATCGTCCCCAAGGAGATGGAGCCGGAACTGGTCAAGGCCAAGGGTGAGGGCAAGGGCTGGAAGTATTCCGAGGTGCTGAAGAAGACCGGCGCCGACGCCGCCTATAACGCTCCGGCCAAGATCAAGATTGACAGCTATCAAGCCACCATCATGGCCAGCATCATCGGCTCCCGCGGTGAGCTGCTGCCGCCCATGGACGATAAGGCGACCAAGAGCGAGTCGATGAAGCTGGTGAAAGGCCGCTTCCGCGGCGTTGGCAAGCTGCTGGCCGCCGGCGTCGAAACCACGCCCGCCGGCGCTTACACCGCCAAATTTAAGATGCCTACGGGCCAAGCCCCAGGCCAGTACAACGTCATCGTTACCGCCGTCACCGAACGCATCAAGACAGGCGACAAGGAAACCGTCAAGAAGGTCACGAGCGAACCCGCCACCTTCACCAACAGCGTGTCCTTCCCCACCATGTACCTCAGTTCCGCGGGCACGAGCATCAACCTCATCTGGCCCTTCCTGCTCTGCCTGGTCATCTCCATCTTCGGCGTGTTGATGGGCGCGGGCGGCGGCTTCATCCTCAACCCCATTCTGGTCTCGTTCTTCCCCCTGCCCCATACCATCGTGGCAGGCACCGTCATGCCCACGGTGCTGTTCTCCCAAGGCAGCGGCATCTACAACTACTCAAAGATCAAGTTCATCAACTGGAAACTCGGCATCGGCATCGGCTGCGCCATGATGGTGGGCGGCTTCATCGGCCCCAAGCTCACCGAGATGATCACCCTGGATCAGTTCAAGTTCGCCTTTGGCTGGATACTGCTGGTGTTGGCGGGCCTGATGTACTGGCAGACCACCAAAGGCTATCTTGAGAAGAACAAGAAGGAACAGGC
>JAJZRF010000081.1 GCA_021847425.1 Deltaproteobacteria bacterium
GCCCTGCTGGGCGCCCATATCGCCACGATCCCCTTCAAGGTCATCGCCCAGCTTGCCCGGCATCCGCTCACCGATCTCGGCATGGAACAATTTCTGGCCGACTGGGAAAAAAGGACAAAAGCGTAGTATACTGTTTTTCAGGAGCCGTTGCGGCATAAGGGGTGCTTTCTTTGGCCAGCTCGTTACGGCTTGCAGACGCATCTGCCCGGAGGCGAAAACATGGCGCAGACACGGAAACCTTCCCGGCGCAAGGGAAAACGCAGGGCATTGATGGCAGGACACCTCCTAGCCGCGCTGGTCTGGACGCTGCTGCTGGCGCCGGATGGAGCTCAGGCTGCGATCTATACCTTTGTCGATCAGCAGGGCACAGTGCATTTCACCAACGTGCCCAACGACCCTCGCTACCGCCCTGAGGCGATCCGTCCGCAGTACCGGAGGAGCAGGGTAACGCGGGCCGGTGATCCACGCCTCTATGAAGAGCATATCCAGAGGGCGGCCAGACGGTACGAGATGGACCCTCTGTTGATCAAGGCCGTAATCAAAACCGAATCCAATTTCGACTGCATGGCCGTTTCTTCCAAAGGGGCCCAAGGCCTCATGCAGCTGATGCCGGAGACCGCCGCCGACCTGAATGTCTGGAACCCTTTTGACCCCCAGGCAAATATTTTTGGCGGCACCAATTACCTGTGCCAGATGATGGCCCGATTCGGCGGCAACCTCAAGCTGGCCCTGGCCGCCTACAATGCCGGGCCGGGCAAGGTTGAGGCCGCGCAAGGAATTCCCTTGATCCCGGAAACCCAGCAGTATGTGGCCAAGGTTCTTCAGCATTACCGGCAAATGACAGCTGCGGCCCCATCTTCCCGCTGGCTGGGAGCAGCGAATTAAGCCGTTGACATTGAAATGCCGCGACCGGCAGCAGTGAAACGGCGTAAGGCGCCGTAACGAAGCCGCGCCACTTGTGCTGCTATTAACGGCGATGGTTAAAAAATATACTGGTTGTTTTATAACGGCCCCCTAAACTCCCATGGCCCGACACCCGATCATCACCATCCCCAATCTGCTCACCGCCTACCGCTTTGCGGTGGCGCCGGTTCTGCTCTTTTTTCTCTATCCCGAGCCCAGCGTCGGGGTCAGCCTGTTCGCCTTTTTTCTTTTTCTGACCGGGGCGCTTACCGATCTCGCGGACGGCTATTACGCCCGCAAACATAAAATCGAAACGGTCCTGGGCAAATTGATGGACCCGGTGGCCGACAAGGTGCTGGTCTGCGTGGCCTTGATCATGCTGATCCCCATGGGCAAGATCCCGGCCTGGCTGGTCTTCGTCATCCTGGCCAGGGAGCTGGTGATCACCGGACTCCGTGGCGTGGCCGCTTCTTCGGGCATCGTGATCGCAGCCAGCGGCATGGGCAAAATGAAGAGTATTTTGCAGTACACCGCCCTCTGCGTCCTTATCTTCCCCTTAAGGATTGTGCCGCTTCCTTTCCTGCATGAAATGGGCAAGGCTATCCTCTATGTTTCCGCCGTCCTGACGGTCTGGTCGGGGGTGGATTACTTTTACCGGTTCCAGAAGGTTTTCCTGAAAACCGGCCACTGAAACTTCAGGGAAAGGGTGCCATTCTTTAGGGCTTGACAGGGCTCGGCAAGGCTTCTATAGTGTTCGTCCTATGCCGCCGTCACGGGCCGCATCGCCATTCTGCCGGAGTGGTGAAACTGGTAGACGCACGGGACTCAAAATCCCGCGGGGGCAACTCCATGTCGGTTCGATTCCGACCTCCGGCACCATTTGATAGTCCGATACCTTCCGGTATCATCTTGAAGGCCCTGAGAAATCAGGGCTTTTTCTTTTTCTGTTGTCCGCTGACTTCCATCCTGATATGCTAAAATCCAGAAGGTTTGGGGGTATCTTTGGGGGTGTACCCCCAAAACAAGAACAGAGATACCCCCAAAATAACCCTACTCTGGAGGAAAGCTTATGCCTAAGCGGACCGTGCCATTGACGGACATGCAGATACGCGCCATAAAGCCCGCAGCAAAGGATAACAAGGTGTTTGATGGTGGGGGGCTCTTTCTGCTGGTGACACCCACTGGAGGCAAGCTGTGGCGTTTCAAGTATCGTTTTGGGGGTAGGGAGAAGTTATTGTCTCTCGGCATATACCCCCAAATCTCTCTTTCCGATGCCAGGCAAAGACGGGAAGAGGCCAAGGAGCTGATAGCCAAGGGGGTTGATCCCAGCGCGGCGAAGAAGGAACAGGAAGCGGCCACACTCCAAGAAGAAGAAACTTTTGAGGTCGTAGCCCGCGAGTGGCACAGCCAGTTTTCACCACAATGGGCACCACGGACAGCGGAGGCGATTCTTGCCATGCTAGCCCGTGACGTTTTTGGGGTGATTGGAAACAAACCCCTTCCGGAGATCAACGCTCCTGTACTGCTGGCCATGTTTCGCCAGATAGAAGCACGGGGAGCGAACTACACAGCCCATCGGGTGCGCGGACTCTGCGGGCAAGTGTTCCGGTATGGGGTGGCAACTGGCAGGTGTGAGCGTGACCCCTCCGGCGATTTAAAGGGAGCGCTTACCCCGATCAAAACAACCCACCGAGCAGCCACCACCGATCCCAAAGAGGTTGCCCCCTTATTGCGGATGCTGGACGGCTACCAGGGCTCCCTGGTGGTCAGATGCGCCTTAAAGCTGCTCCCCTTGCTGTTTGTCCGTCCCGGCGAACTGCGGGCCATGCAATGGGCTGACGTGGACCTGGACAAGGGCGAGTGGTCCTACATGGTGAACAAGACAAAGACCCCGCACATTGTCCCTCTGGCAAAACAGGCGGTGGCGATCCTGCGGGAGATTCAGCCGCTCAGCAGTAGCAGCCCTTATGTATTCCCTTCCGCACGAACCAATTCAAGACCTATATCCGATATGACCATGAATGCGGCCATGCGGCGCATGGGGATTGACACAAAAACGGAGATTACCGGGCATGGCTTCCGGGCAGTGGCCAGAACCATCCTTGATGAAGTGTTGGGCTTCCGTCCCGACTTCATAGAATACCAGCTTGCCCATGCGGTGCGCGATCCGCTGGGAAGAGCCTATAACCGCACGGCCCACCTTCCAGAACGCCGGAAGATGATGCAGGCTTGGGGCGATTATCTTGATGCGCTGAAAACCGGAGCGAAGATCATTCCTTTCCGGTCGGCAGAGGGATAACCACTGGTTGTGGGGCATAAAATTTATGCCCGATCATGCGGCTAGTATGTTTCGCCATTTCTTTTGGCATACAACCATGCATGAATGTCGCAGGCCATCCACCCAACCGCACGATAGCCGAGCGAAACAGAGCGTGGAAAAATGCCGTCCTTCATCATCTGGTAAATACTGCTCCGGCAAAGCCCGGTCAGCCGTTTCACATCCCCAAGGCGCAGTATCGCCAAGTCTTCCAATGTCGGTGTCATTTCCTTACTCCTTTGTATTCAGGTCAATTGGTAGGTTTGAGGGGAATCCCAAAGCATTTCTCTGCTTGTGGACCTCAAGCATTTTAGTCTTGGCCTTGTGGTATTTGGCCCGTTTGGTGAAAATGTCGATGTTCAATTCAAATTCGTTCTTACCGCTTTGCTCAAAATACTGGCCGAGAGAATGCAGCGATTTTTTCAATGTGGTTTCATGACCAAGAGCCTCGCCCTTTTCCTCCTGCTCGATAGCGATAAAGCTGTTGGCTGTGCCATAGACTTGCGCGGCAAGTTGTTTTTTCTTCGTCTGTAGCGACTGGCAACGGATCAATGGCCGGGCATCCTGCACGCCGAAAAAGCCGTTTTGGATAGTGGCCCAGAAGGGCAGGGTCTTCCGGGAAAGATGGTGTTTGCCGGGGTTATTCTGAAACTTGAGCCACTCTCTTGAGAAATAGGCCCACAGATTATCAAGGTGGTCGAACAGATCATCTGCCAGATCGATACCGAGTTCCTTTATTGCCTCCCTACGGAATTGGCTTTCAATCCGGATAATCCGACACCCTTCCGGCACTGATTGGAGGCCCCACACATCGTACATCCAGAACTTTTTTGATTTTTGTTTGATCTCAAGCGGCTTGTCATAAAGGCGAGCAGCAACCTTGCCTTTGCCGATACTAATCCCGGTTAGGGCATTATGGCGAATATGCGAGGCACAATAGGCTGCCCTGGTGACTTTGTATTTCAGGAAATTTAACGACCACAGTTTTTCCGGCATAAGGTAGTCAACGCACAGATCAACCCGGCTTGGCTTCACACCTTGCATCTGTGCGCCTGATTGACGAAGAAGCGTGAGCAATATGTCAAGTGCGGCTTCGGGACCAAGCGACCATAATGCCTCGGAATGAATCTGGGCCATGATGCTTGGCCGGGTTTTCGGTTTAAGCCAGTTGCCGATGGTAAGGCTGTAGTCATTCCCGTGCAGCATCCATTCATGACCTTTGTTGCCATGGGGTTTGATGGCGAGCAATAACGGGGTCTGGCCTTCACGGGCACCAAGGGTAATGGCAACCTCTTTTTCCTCCAGTTGGGCAAGTGCTTTCATTTCGCTCAGATATTCAAAAAACGATTCATCTTTCCAGACGACATCAATTGCCAAAGCAAGCGTATCGACTCCGGAAGCCAGTATTGATGCGGGACAAGTGTGAATACGATCTACTTTTGAAGGGGGGCTGATAGTCATTTGCCCCCCTTATTGATTCTCTGTCGTCCGGGAAATATGAAACGCTGATCACTGTAGCAAGAGGAGATTGCGCTGGCTGGCTGTCGGAGTGTGTGGCGAAAAGGGGAGGTGGCCCCGCTCGGCGCGGGGGCAACCACCCCTCTCCACCACAAGTGAAGAGGCAAAAACGCATTGCCCTTGTGGAGGGATAGCGATTTTGTATTTTCTGCTGGAACGTCTCCTGTAACCATCATCATGGTTCAGGGAGTAACACGGGACGTTCTGAAAGACCCGGACAGGAAGTTACAAAGTTTTGTCCGGGAAAAAAATGGGCTTCCAGAAAGCGCGTTCTCTTTGGATAGCCTTTGAGAATGTTTCGGGGGAGTCTGGCAGGGCGGTGTCTATTACGGTTTTTCCGTTACTTTTGCCATGAGCAACGGCATCAAAAAGGGCGCGAATTTCTGGCTCTTCAAGTTTGTGCTGAAAGCCTCGGAGAAAAGGGAAATGAGCCCGGCAAGCAGGTATTTTATCTGTCTGGGCGCAAGTCGAAATTTGGGCGCATCCTTGATGGCTTTAGCGACTACGGAATCATATCTGTATTTGTTGTGATTCAGTAGCCGCTGGGTTTGCCGCATAATTCCAGGGTCAGCAAGAACCAGTTTGTCGAGGCGGATAAGTTGTTCAAGGGCTTCCAGCTTGCCGAGTCTAGCAAGGCGGATCAATTGAAAAGGTGTGGTGCCATAAAAAAGTTGGCAAGGGAGAAAGACCTTGCATAGAAAAAGAAATTCCTGGCTGGCAAAAAGGTCCCGACCTTTCCTTCTTGTTTCATCGTCAATAGGGATATCTTTGAAGTCTGCATCGATGTCGACAAGACTAACTTGATAGATTTTTTGAAACCCTGCATCTATATCAGGTAGAGGGCGGTGCTTTGCAGAAGGGGAGGTAGGCTTTTTTTGTTGGGTCCGGACAATGGAATAAAAAGCTGCGGTGAATTCTGCAAGTGTACCGAATTGCCGAAAGGCATTGAGTAAGCGTTGCTCCAGAAGGCGATGATTGCGGTAAAGGCGGAGCCATTCCTTGGGGGCCGCTTCTGGTAATTTGGGGATACGTTTTTGCTTCTTGGTGAACGAAAGAATTTCGTGGAGATCATCGGCAAAGCAAGCCAACTGTTGGCAGAAAACCGCTAGCAGGCTGTTGAAAAATTCAGCAAATATCGAGACATTTTAATCCGCGCAATGTATTATGTAACAACCTAGAATAACTCGTAAAGATTGAGGAAAACATGCGCGGAACCGACACCCACCAACAGA
>JAJZRF010000082.1 GCA_021847425.1 Deltaproteobacteria bacterium
CAAACAGGGGCCGCAGGGGCCGGTCGATAAAGCGGGCGGAAAGCGTCTCCTTGTCGCTGGGCCGTCCGATTTCCCGCCGGAAAAAACTTCCCGGAATACGGCCCACCGCATAAAACCGCTCCTGATACTCCACGGTGAGAGGGAGAAAATCGATTTCAGCTTTAGGGTCCTTGGCTGCCGTGGCTGTAACCAGCACCACGGTTTCCCCATAGGTCACCAGGGCCGTGCCGCTTGCCTGTTTTGCCAGACGCCCGGTCTCAATGGTGAGGGGTCGTCCGCCAAGATCAATAGTTACTTTTTTGTACATATACTCTCCTCATGACAGCCGCCCCTCCCATTACCGGCTGCAAACACGTCGCCCGACCGAAGCCGGACACATGCAAGATCATCAACAGCAATGGGAAGGTGGTGTCTTCGCTGCCCCGACCGCACGCAAAAGCGGCGATGCCGGATTGCACAGGGGCAAAAATGGAGCCACCGCCATAACTCCGGCGGTGGCTGTTATCGCATCTTACTTTCTGATGCCAAGCTTTTGAATCAGGTCACGATACATATCAACGTTTTTGCCCTTGAGGTAGTTCAGGAGACGCCGTCTCTGACCGACCAGCTTCAGCAGCCCGCGCCGGGAATGATGGTCTTTCTTGTGTTCCTTGAAATGCTCGGTCAGATAGGTGATGCGGGAGCTCAGCAGGGCAATCTGCACCTCGGGCGAGCCGGTGTCTTTTTCGTGATGGGCGTATTGGGTGATGATCTCTTTTTTCTGTTCCGCTTGCAGTGTCATGACTTCCTCGTGCACTAAAATTAATAATTCGGGAGATCGACAGTAGCTTCCAACCATCGATTCCTAATTGGGTACGCTTCTTAATAAATGATCCCTGCGCCAATGTCAATTGAATGTCGTTCCGTGCTTTTTCCCGGCCGGGAATTACTCCTGCCGTGGCAGCAGCGCCAGAACCTCTTCCACGGTCAACCCCTTGGCCAACAGTTCGGACCGCGCCAGGGCAGGATCCTGCAGGGTAACGCCATCCACCGCATTGTGCACAGCAAACGGCCCGCTTTGCAGACGCCGCAAGGCAACCAGATGGGCGCCGCAACCAAGGGCGCGGCCGATATCATGGGCCAGGGTCCGGATATAGGTGCCCTTGCTGCAGTCCACCATGATGCGCAGGGTGTCGGGTCCGGCAGACAGAAGCTCCAGCCGGAAGATCGTTATTGATCGCGGCGCCTTCTCGATGACAATCCCCCGGCGCGCATAGTGGTACAGGGGCTTTCCCAGGTGCTTGAGCGCCGAATACTGGGGCGGCACCTGCAACTGCTCGCCCATGAAACCGGTCAGGCAACGTTCCAGTTCTTCCCTGACAAAGAGTCCGACCTCTTTTTGGGCGACCACCTCCCCTTCAAGATCCTGGGTAGTGGTTTCGATCCCCAACCTGAGCACTGCCTCGTACCGCTTGCTTCCCTCCATGAACTGCGAGATAAGGCGGGTAGCCGGGCGCCCGGCACAGATGATCAGCAGGCCGGAGGCAAAAGGATCAAGGGTTCCGGCATGGCCCACTTTTTTTATGGACAAAGCACGGCGCACCAGTTGCACCATCCGGAAGGAACTCGGCCCCACCGGCTTGTCCACCAAAAAGATACCGGCCTCAAGGGCCGGTTCCACAAAAAGTGGCGGGGCAACCGAGGGACCATGGGTGTCGGCGGGTATCTCCAGCAGGGGCTCCATCTTCTTAACGGGTTACCATGGGCAACAATTCGGCCAGCAATTTTTCCTGCACCTCACCGATGCTTGTATCCGGCAGCTTAAACCCTGCCGCATTGCGATGGCCGCCGCCACCAAAGACGGCGGCAACCTGAGCCACATCATAATCAGTGCCCTTGGAACGAAGACTTACCGAAACCAACCCCTTCTCCGTTTCTTTTAGAAAAACGGCAACCATTACGGTATTCAGGGAGCGCGGGTAATTGATAAAGGTTTCCGCGTCCGCCTGGGTGGTCCCGGTTTTGACAAAAACCTCCCGCGGAGCCGCGATGATTGCCAGCCGGTCAGCGGCATACAATTGCAGCGAATCAAGCACCATGCGCATGAGATTGAGGCGCTTCAGCGTAAAATTATCAAACAGCTTGCCGGAAACCTCTGCCGGTTTCACTCCTTTGCGAAGGAGCTCGCTGGCAATGCGGAAGGTGTCGGCACTGGTCGAGGAATACCTAAAGGAGCCGGTGTCGGAAACAATGGCTGCGTAAAGGCAGTAGGCGGCTTCAAAGCTGAGCTCGGCACCCAGGGCTTCCGCCAGGTCATAGACCATCTCGCCGGTTGAACCCCGATCCGGGTCAATCCACCGGAGATCGCCAAATTCCCGGTGGCCGAGATGATGATCAATAACCACAAAAGGATGCACGGCCAGAAGAGGGTCCATGGCCGCACCCAGCCTGTTGCAATCGCCACAGTCAAGGGCCACGGCACAGTCAAAGCCGTTCAAGGCCGGAAGCAAGGTCTCGATCTGGGCACTTCCCGGCAGAAACCGGTACAGATGGGAGACCTGATCCTCTCCGTACAGGAAAACATTCTTGCCAAGGGAACGCAAAATGTTGCCCAAGGCTATCTGCGAACCGAGGGCGTCACCGTCCGGGTGGATATGGGTTGCCACCAGAACGTTCTTTGCCGCTTTCAGGGTACGAACAATCTCGTCACGGGGATGATCCATCGTCTTTTATTATCTCCCTGAGTAGCTGTTCCATTTCAGCCTGCTTCTGGCCCGCGAGATCCAGCCGGAAATCAAGCACCGGCACATGCCGCAACTCCAAGGCCCGCGCCAGATTGCTTCTGATAAAGCCCTTGCTGCTCTCCAATCCCTTGGCAACCTTCTTCGGCTCTTCATCTCCCAGGATACTGTATAAAATCCGGGCATGGCCGAGATCATCGCTCACCTCCACCGAGGTAATGATAATGTTTACCAAACGGGGATCATTGATTTTTCGCAAGAGCAGCGAAGCAATTTCGGCCTTGATGGCATCCGCCACCCGAATTGGCCGCCTTTTCGGGCCGCTGCGTACAAGCCCGGCAGGCAGGCCGAACCGCGATTTCGCTTTTCCAGCCGCCATTAAAGCTCTCTCTCAACCTCTTTCAGAACAAAAAACTCAAGCACGTCGCCCACCTTAAGGTCATTATAGTTGGCAACCCCGATCCCGCACTCATATCCGCTCTGCACGTCCTTGACATCGTCCTTGAAACGCCGCAGGGAGGCGAGCTGGCCGGTAAAAATCACCACGCCTTCCCGCAGGACTCGCACCTTGGCATTGCGCTCGATCTTGCCATCGGTCACATAGCAGCCGGCAATGGTCCCGACTTTGGGAACCTGGTAGGTTTCCCGGACCTCGGCCGCGCCGAGAACCTTTTCCTCGAAACGGGCGTCAAGCAGGCCGACCATGGCCTTTTTGATGTCGTCCAGGGCATGATAGATTACGTCGTAGGTGCGGATATCAACCTTCTCATTCTTGGCGAGTTCCTGCACCTTGGCCGAGGGGCGGACATTAAAGCCGATGATAAAGGCATCCGAAGCCGCGGAAAGCAAGACATCCGAGTCGGTTATGGTGCCGGTGCCCGCATGGAGGATCTTCACCTTGACCTCATCGGTCGCCAAATCCTCTATGGCTTTGCTGAATGCTTCCAAGGTTCCCTGCACGTCGGCCCGCAGGGCAACCCGCAGCTCCTTGACGTTTCCTGCCTGCAATTTATCAAACAGATTATCCAGGGAAATCTTTGTATAGGTGCCCAGCTCGGCTTCCCTGCTTTTGAGCTGCCTGTCGGCGCTCACGCTTCTTGCCCTCTTTTCGTCGGGCAGCACAACAAATTCATCCCCAGCCCGCGGCACCCCGCTTAAGCCCTGAACCTCGACGGGGATGGCCGGCCCGGCTTCGCTGACACTTTCCCCGCGATCGTTGGTCAAGGAGCGCACCTTGCCGTAGAACATCCCGGCGACACAGGCATCTCCGACCCGCAGGGTTCCCTGCTCGACCAGGACCGTGGCTACAGGACCGCGGCCTTTATGGAGCTGCGCCTCGATCACATGCCCCTTGGCACGGCGGTGGGGGTCGGCCTTCAATTCAAGAATTTCGGCTTGGAGGTGAATGCTTTCCAGCAGCTCGGCTATGCCTTGCCCGGTTTTAGCGGAGGTTTCACAAAAGATGGTATCCCCGCCCCATTCCTCGCTGACCAGATTCAGGTCGGCCAATTCCCGCTTCACCCGCATGGGATCCGCATCTGGCTTATCAATTTTGTTTACGCACACCAGGATAGGAACCTTCGCCGCCCTGGCATGGTTCACCGCCTCGCGGGTCTGGTCCATGACTCCGTCATCCGCGGCAACAACCAGAACAACAACGTCCGTAACCTGGGCGCCACGGGAGCGCATTTCCGTGAAAGCCGCATGGCCCGGGGTGTCAAGAAAAACCACATCCCCCTGCGGAGAGCGCACATAATGCGCGCCGATATGCTGGGTGATGCCGCCGGCCTCACCGGCCGCAACGTCTGTTTTCCGGATGGCGTCCAACACCGAGGTCTTGCCATGATCGACATGCCCCATGACCGTGACCACCGGCGGCCGCGGGAGCATCTCCCCGCCGCCTTCCTGTTCTTCCAAATGGATAATGGTCTGTTCCTCGGTAACCCCCTGCTCTACTTCATAGCCAAAATCGGAGGCCACTAGGGTCGCGGTTTCAACATCCAAAGCCTGGTTGATGGTGGCCATAACCCCCATCCCCAACAATTTGGCAATAAGCTCACCGACCTTGAGGCCCATGCGGTGGGCAAGATCACCAACCGTAATGGTCTCATGCACCTTGATCCGCTTTTTGATCGCCTTTGTTTCCGCTGCCAGCGGGGAAACGCCTTGGCGCTTGCCTTTCTTTCCCCCGCTCCGCGAGGTGCGCCCGATACGCAAACCGGCAGGAATTTTTCCGCCCAGCGCATCGTCAACATCCTCTATATCGATATCAGCCTGACGCTGAGAGCGCAACGGGACTTTTTTTGTCCGGTCGTGCTCGGCGGTCTCCGTGGTAAACTTGACAAACCGCTTGCCCTTTTTCCCCTTCTGCCCCTCGCCTTTATCGCCCTCGTCCTTGGCTGCGGGAATTTGGGCCACAACGGGCTTGCCTTTTACAGGAGCAGCGTCAGGCTTTTTCGGCCTGGGCGCAAACGGCCGAGAGGGAGCCGCAGGCGCAATGACAATGGCCGAACGTTTAATCACCCTGGCAAACCCCTGACGATGCTTATCCTGCGCCAAGGGCGCCTGCTCTTCCGATGCCTCCGCATCCATTTCCGACGCAGAGACTTCTTCGTCCCCCACTGTCTCAATCGTGGCGCCACCAGAGGCTGCCTCTGTTTCTTCCGCCGCCGGTTGCGCAGACAACTCCGGCTTCTCCTCGTCTGCACGCCCTGCCTGAAGCCTCGGTTCGGCAATCTCGCCCCTCCCGGCTTCGCCAATGCCTTGCCCTGACTCCTCGATGCCTTCCTCAAATATCTCTGGCCGGGGTAGCTCGGCTTCATCGCTCTCTGCCACAGAAATGGCTGCCGGCGTCTTGACAGGCGTTTCAGCCGCTGACGGCACCTCAACAGGCACGGTCTTGGTTCTTCTGCGGATAATGGTCGTCCGCCCGGCACCCTGGATTCGTTTTTCTTCCGTCCGGGTCTGCCCTATCCCAAGCCTTTGCCGGATATCCTGCGCTGTCTCGTCATCCAGAGTGGAACTATGGGATTTAATGGCATAGCCCATCTCGATAAGAGCCGCCACCAAGTCCTTGTTTTCCATTTCCGCTTCCTTAGCTAACTCGTAAACCCTGATTTTTGTCATTGCTCACTCCCGAAGAGGTCTTGCAACCCTTCGTCAAATCCCAGCACCTGTTGGCGAAACGCTCTGGATAATCCTTTTTTGTTTTTAAAAAACTT